>NZ_CP019724.1:7830396-8190594 GCF_002005225.1 Streptomyces pactum | reverse complement strand
ATAGGCACGCCCTTCGAAAAGTGCCGCGCCCGTCCAGCCTCCGATCAGCAGGACGGGCGCGCACCCCGACGAGAACAGGACCCATTTAGGGACGAATTGCATTGAGTAACCATAAAGCGACACCTGGGTGGATCACGGGCCGGTCCGCCGACGGCGGGCAACACCGGCGGCCGGACGGGCGGCGCCGAGGGCCCCGACTGCCGCCGGCCCCGTTCGTCTCGCGCGGGTCAACCACCACTGCGCGGCGGCGGACCGTCGCCGTGACGCGGTCGCCGCTCCGGGACGGTGTGCCGCCCGGTGAAGCGGTCAGGCGGCACGGCAGAGCACCGCGGGGGCGGTCGGGGCGGGGTCTCGGGCCACGGCCACGTGGGCCGGGCGGGCGGTGGAGACGGCGGCCGCGGCCCGCGGGCGATTCCGGGCGAAGACGACGAGGCGGAGCACCGCGAACCGCCCGGCACCGGCGAGGCCGGAGGCGGACAGGTAGACGGCCTGCTCGAGCATCGCACCGGGTGCCGCCCACAGCTGATGCAGGGCGAACATCGCTGCGCAGGTCACGGCGTACGCGGCCGCCGCCGACCCGGCCGACTGCACATGCTGGCGCCGGGTCGCGCACCGGCCGGCGCCGAAGGTGAAGCGGGCATGGAGCTCAGTGGCGAGGAGGGTCGAGCCCGCGGTGATCAGGGCGTTGGCCAGTGCCCAGGGGATCCAGACGGCGACGGCCGTCACGGCGAAGCTGGAGGCGACTCCCACTCCGCCGCCGCAAAGCACGAAGCGAACGAAGGAAGCCAGGGCGCCGGGTGCCATCCGCCGCCGACTCCGTGCTGTATCCATCATGCGCCCCCTGCCGGCCCAGGAGCGAAGGTCGCGTCTCCCGTACTGCGCGACCTTCGCCCCACTGTTTTCCGTGCTGGAAACGCTACGTTGCGTTCATGTACGACGCAATCGATTTATTGCGTCCGATCGATATAAGCGCAGACAGATGCCCGTAGTTCGTTGCAATGCCTCAACTTAACGCAACGAACTCAGAGTCTCCTCGTTGCAATGATGCGCGATGGTCGCCATGCGCCCGGGTTGCGGGTCCGCAGCGTCGATCCGCGACCGGTACGCAAGGGCGTCCGCCGACCGACGTCTCAGCCCCCGGTCAAGGTGCGGCCGAGAAGGGGCAGCAGGTGGTCCCAGTGGCGCCGCAGCGCGTCGGGGTCGAAGGCCTCGGTGTCGGACATGGTGAAGCCGTGCACGGTGCCGGGGTAAATCTCGGAGGTGTAGTCGACCCCCGCGGCGTCCAAGGCCCGGTTGAGCTCACCGAGAGCCTCCGGCGTCACGTCCGACTCGGCGTGCCCCAGGTAGACCTCGCCGGTGAGACCCCGCAGGCCGTCGGGCCCGTCGGCGCCCACGGGACCGTGGAATCCGGCGACGGCGGCCACCTGGCCGGGGTGAGCCGCAGCGGTGCGCACCGCCAGGAGGCCGCCTATGCAGTAGCCGGTCACCGCGACCGGTCCGGCGCCGGTCTCGGGTTGGGTGGTGAGATACCCGAGGTAGGCGTCGGCGTCGCTCAGGACACGTTCGACGTTGTGCGCCTCGATCATGGACATGATCTGGGCGAAGACCGCCGGCCGGACCTCTTGACCGATGCGCTCGGGAAGTTCGATCACCGGAGCCGGGCCGTGCCGGTAGAACACGTTGGGGACGAGCACGTAGTAGCCGTGCCCGGCGAGTTCGCGGGCCATCTCCCGCAACGCGGGCCGGATGCCGAAGCCGTCCGAGTACATGAGCACCGCCGGGTGCCGCTCGCCGTGGTCGGGGAAGGCGGCGAAGGCGTCGGCCCGGCCGTCCGCGGTGGGAATGTGCAGCGTCTTGGTGGGCATGATTTCTCCTGTCGTGGTTGACGTGTCGAGCTCTGCTCAACACGACAGGAGGCGGAGCCCGCGCCGCGGCGCGGGATCCTTGATCCGACAGCGGGTCCGTACCGACCCGTACGGCGCTCAGAGGAGCGCCGGGTCGCCAATCCGTGTGTGGCGCAATGCCGTCCCGGTAGTCATCGCCGCACAACGTAGCCCACGGGCAGGATCGATGCCAACTCCCTTTGTTCACCTTGCTGTTCGTGAGAGTGACCTCGGTCGTGAGGCCCCGGCGCCCCGGTCCGCGGGTGCCCGGCGGACGCCGGATCCGAGGACAGGCCGCGGTCGCGGGTGGTCACCGGCCCCGACCATGCCTCTCCGCCGCCGCGGACTTCCCCTAGTCTTTACCGGCATGATGCGCGCGTGGATGTTGCCGATGTCGTTCGTGGTCTCGGGCGTTCTCGTCTCGACCACGCTGTTCGTCGACGGCTCCCGCGGTGTCGCCGTTGCACTTGTGCTCTTGTTCGTCCTGCTCGCGGGTCTGCACTCGCCGCTGGCCTTCCCCCGGTCGGTCGGAGCCGCGGAGGCACAGCGCCGGAGCGCGGTCGACGGCCGACCCGTCGTCTACTGGCGGGCGGGCTGCACGTACTGTCTGCGCCTGCGGTTCCGGTTGGGCCGCGGCGCCCGTCGGCTGCATTGGGTCGACATCTGGCGTGACCCGGCCGGCGCCGCGGTGGTCCGAACCGCCAACGAGGGTGACGAGACCGTGCCGACCGTCGTGGTGGCGGGCCGGCCGCATGTCAACCCCGACCCGAAGTGGCTGCGCGGGCAACTCCCTCCGAGCGCTTGACGAGAAGGTCGTCAGTTTCGACGGGTCTTCTCGCCCGCCACGGGCAGCTCGAGACGCGACCCGCGGAAGCGTTCCCGCAGGAGTCGGTCGTGCGTCACCACGACCAGCGTGCCGGTGTAGTGGGCCAGGGCCGACTCGACCTCCTCCACCAAGGAGGGGGCCAGGTGGTTCGTCGGCTCGTCGAGCAGCAGCACGTCGAGTGGGCCGGCCGTGACGAGTCGGGCCAGTTCGAGCTTGCGGCGCTGCCCGACGGACAGCGCCCGTACGGGAACCGCGAGGTCGGCGGCGTGGAACAGACCGAGCGCGAGCAGTACGTCGGCGTACTCGTCCGGCTGCCCCGCCTTGCCGGCGGCGAAGGCCGCGAGCAGCGTCCGGTCGTCGAAGGCGGCTTCGGGCGGGCTCTGCTGACGCAGGAACCCGACCCGCCGCGGCCGGCGCACGGCACCGGCGTCGGGGGGCAGTTCCCCTGCCAGCAGTTGGAGAAGGGTGCTCTTGCCGACGCCGTTGGGTCCGGTGACGAGCAGCCGGTCACCGGGGGCCAGTCGCAGTGACGGAACGTACAATCGCCCCTCGACCAGGGCGCCTTCCAGGTGAACGGCCGTCGCCGTGTCCGCTGCGGTCGGCGTGCCGTCGACGCGGCCCGTGAACCGCAGCGTCTTCGGAGGCGGCGGCACGGGGTGGTCCGTGAGCCGTTGCAACCGCTCGCGTGCGTTCCGGATGCGGCTCTGTGCACCGTGGGACCGCGAGCGCGCCCGGAACGCCCCGGCGCCGCTGAACGCCCACGGGCCCTTGCGGGGGATCTCGGCCAACTGCCCGATACCGGACTCGGCCAGGTGTCTGTGCCTGCCGACCTCGACATTCCATTGTTCGTGTTCCCACACCCACCGGGCCCTGGCGGCCGACTTGGCGGCGAGATAGCCGGCGTATCCGTTGCCGTAGCGCCGTACCGTGTGCTGATCGTGGTCCACCTCCAGCACCGTGGAGGTGACGCGGTCCAGGAACGCCCGATCGTGCGTGGCCACGATCACCGTGCCCCGATGGCGGCGCAGGCGTCCTTCGAGCCAGGCCACGGCCTCGTCGTCCAGGTCGTTGGTGGGCTCGTCGAGCAGCAGCAGTTCGGGGGCCGATGCCAGGGTGGCGGCAAGCGCGAGCCGGGAGCGCTGACCTCCGGAGAGGGTGCCGAGCGGGCGCGTGCGGTCTATGGACGCCTGCTCGCCGAGTCGGCGCAGGCTCACTTCGACACGGCGATCCGCTCCGTGTCCGCCGCGTGCCTCGAACTCGGCCGTCAGCGCGGCGTAGTGCGCGAGCTCGGCCGGGCCCGCCGCGGCCAGCGCCTCCTCCGCGTGCCGGATGCGGCGTTCCAGGGCGCGCAGTTCGCCCAGTACGTGGTCCACGGCATCGCCGACGCACGTGGCGTCCGGCAGGTCGAGAGTCTGGCGCAGGTGGCCGATCCCGCCCGGCGCGGAGACGGTCAGGCTGCCGTTGTCGACCGGCTCCTGTCCCGCGAGCAGCCGTAGGAGAGTGGATTTGCCGGAGCCGTTGTCCCCGACGATCCCGGCCTTCTCGCCGGGGCGGACGGTGAAGGAGACGCGGTCCAGCACGATGCGGTCGCCATAGCGCTTGGTCACCTCCGCGAGAGCGATCTGGGAGGTGGTGAGGGAGGAAGCAGCCACGGTGGTGCCGACGGGGGCAGGGTGCAAGGGCGGTCCTTCGCTGGGCGGACGGGAGGGTGCGGCAGGCGGAACGGGAGCCCCGTCCTCCTGCCGACGGACAAGAGTCTAGACGAGACGTTCCGTCTCGTCTAGTACCCCCCGAGCCCGGGCCCGACGACCGGTGTCAGCCGCCGGTGACAGGGTCGAGTGCCAGCGCCGCGAAGGTCGCCAGCCAGTGATCGGTGGTGAAGTCGCCGCGCTCCACCGCCGGCAGTCCCGCCGTGAGGTGAGCCTCGGCCGCCGTGGCCAGGCGAGTGCGGACCGAGCCGTCGGGCAGGGCGTCGGCGAGGGAGCGCAACGCGGCCGCCCTGCTGAGGGTCAGGCCGAGCAGATGGCCGATCTGCGGATCGGCCCGGTCGGAGACGACCGGTACGTCGAGCGGCGGGCAGGGGGCGCCGGTGCCAAGCGCGGGCAGGAAGCGGTCGAGCCACTGGGCGAACCGCTCCTTCGGGAGCACCCTGCGCATCGCGTCGGCCTCGCTCAGCGCTGGGGACAGGAAGTCCTGTCCCGACGGTTCCCAGTGCGCCGGTGCGTCGTGGTCGTCGGCGAACCAGGTCAGCAGGCGTTCCCGTACCGCACGGTCGGTCGCGGCCGTCAGTTCTCGCGAGTCGAGTGCGAGGGGCAACGCGAAGGCGCTGTTGGGGTGGTTGCCGTGGCGTACGGGATACGTCGCCTTGGGCAGCCAGTCGGCCAGCAGCCGGTCGACGGCTGCGACGGCCGGTGCCAGGGCCGCGGTCCAGCGCGCACCCGCCTCGCCCGCGAAGGCCCTGCGCGCACCCGCCTCGCCCGCGAGGGCCCGGCACTCGGCGGCGAGCGCGAGCAGCCAGGCCCAGCCGTAGGGCCGCTCGAACGAGGGGTGGTCACGGAGGTAGGCGGCTTCCGCGGCGAGTTTGGCGGGGGTCAGGTGCCGGTCGAGTACGTCGACGGCCGGCCCGGTGTCCGGCAGGGCGGGTGTTCCGCCGTGGCGGCGGAGCAGCCGGACCAGGAGCCAGTGCATGTGGACGGAGGAATGCCAGTCGTAGGCACCGTAGAAGGCCGGGTGGAGGGCGCGGGGAGCGCGTGGCTCGTCGGGAGAGGCGATCAGGTGGGCGGGGAAGTTGGGGTACTCGCGGGTGATGTTGGCGAGGGCGAGCCCGGCGAAGGGGGCCGCGTAGGTACCGAGCGGCATCAGTGGGTGGCTCCTTCGGTGACCTTCAGGTCCTGGTCCGCCGGTGTGCGGGCGGCGGTGGCCAGCAGGGCGCGCAGGCCGTGGGCGACGGTGGCGGGCGGCAGGGACGGCGCGGTGCCGTCGGTGACCTGTTCCGGGGCCCAGGGGACGTGCGCGAAGCCGCCTCGTGTGTGCGGGAACTCGGTGGCGATGAGATGGCCGAGGCCGTAGGCCACGTGGTTGCAGACGAAGGTGCCGGCGGTGTTGGAGAGGGCGGCGGGGACTCCGGCCTCGCGCATCGCGGCGACACAAGCCTTGACGGGGAGGGTGGAGAAGTACGCGGCGGGGCCGCCGGGGACCACCGGTTCGTCGACGGGCCGCCGGCCGGCGTTGTCGGGGATGCGAGCGTCGTCGACGTTGAGGCCGACGCGTTCGACGGTGACGCCGGGGCGTCCGCCCGCCTGGCCGAGGCACAGCACCAGGTCGGGGCCTTCGGCGCGGACGGCGTCGCGCAGTACGTCGAGGGACTGCCCGAAGACGCAGGGGAGTTCGGTGGCGGTGACGCTGAGTCCGGTCGGCGGTTCGGCGGCGACCAGAGAGGCCGCCTGCCAGGACGGGTTCACGCTCGCGCCGCCGAAGGGCGCGAAGCCGGTGATGAGGACACGGGTCATGGACATTCCTTGCGGGTCGGGCGTACGCCGGTGCGGAGGAGGGGGCCGCGGTGGCGGCTCAGAAGGCGAAGAGCGACATGATGACGGTGCAGCAGCCCAGTAGCGCGATGCCCGTCGGGAGCTGTGCCTTGATCGGCCCGTACTGGTCCTTGAGCTCGAGCAGGGTGGCCGGGACGATGTTGAAGTTGGCGGCCATCGGGGTGCAGAGCGTGCCGCTGAACCCGGCCAGCATGCCGATCGCGAGGACGGCGGGCTCGTTGCCGTGCATCTGCTGGATGAGCACGGGCCAGCCGATCGCCGCCGTCATCACGGGGAAGGCGGCGAAGGCGTTGCCCATGATGACGGTGAACAGGAACATGCCGACGCAGTACGTGATGACGGCGAGGTACTTGGAGTCGTCCGGCAGGACGTCGTTCACGATGTCGCCGACCTGGGTGCCGACTCCGGCGGCGGCGAAGATCGAGCCGAGTACGGCCAGGAGCTGCGGCAGCACCAGGGCGGAGCCCATCGCCTCCAGCATGGAGCGGCCGGAGTGGATCGGGACGGAGAGCCTCTTCTCACCGGTGACCAGCATGCCGACGACGAGTGCGACGACGCATCCGAGGCCGAGCCCGAGCAGCGTGGCCTTGCCCGACTCGAACAGGCCGGACTCGTCGAGCACGGAGGCGCAGACGATGGCGACGAGCGGGATGGTGAGGGCGGGAACGAAGATCTTGCTCCCGAGCCTTTTGGCGGAGGCGTCGCGCTGCTCGGCGGTCGTGGTGACCGGGACGCCCTTGCCGAGGAAGTTGAACCCGGCGAGTCCGATCAGGGCGAGGACCGCGACGCCGAGCGGTTCGGCGGGCAGGGTCCAGTCGCCGTTGTGGGCCGTGGCGTTGGCGACACCGGTGCCGTAGGGGAAGGTGAGCCCGAGCAGGCCCCAGAACGCGGCGGACGTCCACCGCTTGGGGTTGCTGCGGTCGGCGGCCATCTGCACGGCCATGACGACGAAGACGAGGCCTATCAGCCAGTACAGCCATTCGACCTTGATCACTTGTCGGCCCCCTCGGGAAGCGGCAGGTCGTGCTCGGCGGCGGCGAGCGCCATCTCGCGCTCCAGTTGCCTGTCCAGGAGCAGCAGCCGGGCACCGTGGATGACGAAGGCGCAGACGGCGAGCGGGATCGCCCACAGGGCGAGCTGGGTCGGTTCGATGTGCTGCTGGTAGGTGGAGTTCACGAAGCCGGTGATCAGCAGGATGGAGCCGATCGCGATGAAGCAGTCCTCGCCGAAGAAGACGCCCACGGTGTCGGCCGACGCCGAGTAGGAGCGCACCTTCTCGCGCAGGCGGTCGGGCAGCTTGGCCCCCGCGGAGCGTTCGGCGGCGGCCTCGGCCATGGGGGCCACCAGGGGCCGTACGGTCTGTGCCGGGCCGCCGATGCTGTTCAGACCGAAGGCCGCGGTGACCTGCCGGACCAGCAGGTAGACGGTGAGGAACCGGCCGGCGCTGAGCCTGCCCAGGCGGCCGATGAGGTGGCGGGCCTGTTCGCGCAGTCCGTAGCGCTCCAGCAGGCCGATCACCGGGAGCACGATGGCGAAGACGGTGACCGAGCGGCTGTCGGCGAAGGACCGGCCGAAGGCCGCGAGGACCTCCGGCGGGCTCATCTTGCCGAGCAGTCCGGTGACGATACCGGCGACACCCACCACGAGGACGGGGTTGCGGCGCGTGACGAATCCGAGGATCACCACGACCACACCGAGGAGAACGATCATTCGGTGGCCTTCTTCAGGCAGGAGGGGGCAGGGCACGGATCCGGGAGCTTCGGAGCCGTGACCTCACAGGTCCCGGGACCATAGCTCCAGATGCGTGACAGATGCATGGCAGATGCACGGACCCTAGCGATCGTTGAACGATCTAACAAGGGGTGGATTTCCGGGCGCCGCCGTGACCCGAGAACACGACCTCTTGTCGGATCGTTCAACAATCGTCTACGTTCAGGATGTGATCGACCTCAACGCAGATCTCGGTGAGGGCTTCGGCCGCTGGACCCTCACCGACGACGACGCCCTGCTCGCCGTCGTCACCAGCGCCAACGTCGCCTGCGGTTTCCACGCGGGCGACCCCTCGGTGATGCGTCGCGTCTGCGAGCTCGCCGCCGAGCGCGGGGTGCGGATCGGGGCGCAGGTGTCCTACCGCGACCTGGCGGGCTTCGGACGGCGGGCCATGGACGTGCCCGCCGGTGAACTGGCGGCCGAGGTGGCGTACCAGATCGGCGCGCTGCGGGTGTTCGCCGAGGCCGCCGGGGCCGAGGTGGCCTACGTGAAGCCGCACGGCGCGCTCTACAACCGCACCGTCCACGATGCCGAGCAGGCCCGTGCCGTCGTGGCCGGGGTGCGGCTCGCGGGCGGTGCGCTGCCCGTGCTCGGCCTTCCCGGCTCGCGGCTGCTCGACGCCGCCGGGGAGGCGGGGCTCACCGGGGTTCCCGAGGCCTTCGCGGACCGCGCCTACACCGCGCGGGGCACCCTCGTCCCCCGCCGCGAGGCGAACTCCGTGGTGACGGACGAGGACGCGGTGGTACGGCAGGCACTGGCGTTCGCCGTGCGGGGCGCGGTCGAGGCCGTGGACGGTACGACCGTCACGGTCGCCGCCCGTTCCCTCTGCGTGCACGGCGACACCCCCGGCGCAGCCGGGATCGCGGCGCGGGTGCGTGCGGCGCTGGAGGCGTCGGGGGTCGGGATCGGGGCGTTCGCGTGACGCGGAGCCGGTCCCTCACGGTCCGTCCCGCCGGCCGCCGCGCGCTCCTCGTCGAACTTCCCGACGCCGAGCGCACCGCGGCCTTCCACGCCGAAGTGCTGCGCCGGCGCGCCGCCGGGACCATGCCGCCCGTGGAGGAGATCGTGCCGGGAGCCCGGACCGTCCTACTGGACGGCGTGCCGGACCCGCAGGCCCTGGCCCGCGGGCTCACCGAATGGGAGGTACCGCGGGGAGCCCCCGACGACGGGGAGGTCGTGGACATCGCGGTGCGCTACGACGGGCCGGACCTGGAACACGTGGCGGCACTGTGGGGGATCGCCCCGGAAGAGGTCGCCGCACGCCACACCTCCCGCACCTACCGTGTCGGGTTCTGCGGTTTCGCACCCGGCTTCGCCTACCTCACCGGACTTCCCGCGGAGTTGCACGTGCCCCGCAGGACCACGCCGAGGACCCGGGTCCCGGCCGGCGCGGTCGCACTCGCCGGCCCCTACAGCGCCGTCTATCCCCGCGCCACGCCGGGCGGCTGGCAACTGATCGGCACCATGCCGGACCCGGGACCGCTGTGGGACCCCACCCGGGAGCGGGCGGCGCTCCTCACCCCGGGGGCGCGCGTGCGCTTCGTGACGGCGGACGCCCTGACCGCGGCGGGGGGCACGACATGACGGCCAAGCTCACGACCGTGCGGGCCGGCGCGCTCACCACGGTGCAGGACTCGGGCCGGCGCGGCCACGCACACCTGGGAGTGCCGCGCTCCGGGGCACTGGACGCGACCGCGATGCGGCTCGCCAACCGGCTGCTCGGCAACGATCCGGACGCCGCCGTCCTGGAGACCACCCTGACCGGCTGCGCGCTGCGGCCCGACCACCCCGTCACCGCCGTGGTCGGCGGTGCGCACTGCCCGGTGACCGTCGACGGGCGGCCGGTGGCCTGGGGCGCTCCGGTGCGGGTACCGGCGGGCGCGGTCCTGAACGTGGGCACGGCTACCGCGGGCGTGCGCTCGTACGTGGCGGTGGCGGGGGGCATCACCACCGAACCCGTCCTCGGCAGCCGCTCGACGGACCTGCTCTCGGGGCTGGGCCCCGGGCCCCTGCGGGCCGGGCACGTCGTCCGGGTGGGCACCCCGGCACGGCCGGTGGCGCCGGCCGTCGCCGTCCCCTGGCCCGGACCGCCCGGCGAACTGGTCCTGCCGGTACGCCTGGGCCCCCGTGCCGACTGGTTCACCCCGTCCGCACTGCGCACCCTCACCTCGGTCACCTACCGGGTCTCCCCGCACAGCAACCGCATCGGGCTGCGCACCGAGGGACCGCCACTGGAACGGGCGACGACGGGGGAACTGCCCAGTGAGGGCATCGTCCTGGGAGCCGTGCAGGTTCCGCCGGACGGGCGCCCCGTGATCTTCCTGCACGACCATCCGACGACGGGGGGTTACCCGGTCGTCGCGGTCGTCGCGGAACCCGCCCTGGCGGCGGCCGCCCAGGCCACGGCCGGGACACCGGTGCGCTTCACACCAGGCTGACGCCGCGGGGAGGACCGGGGACGCCGCACGCGCCGCTGCAGGTCACCGGGAACTCCAGGCGTGATCACCCCACCCGTCGGTACGCCGGCCGCCCCACCCGGGCACACACGCCGGAACGCACCCAGAGAGTCGCCCAGGAGTCGGACCTGCTGCTCTTGGACGAGCCGACCACGACGCTCGGCCCAGAGGCCAGGGATTGCACAGCGACGCTGCTGACCGAACCGGCGGGCGAGGGCGTGACCGTCGTCCACGCCACGCACGACCTCGACGCCGCCCGCTCGGCCGACGCCTGCCTCCCGCTGCGCGAGGGCCGACCGGTGCGCCAGGGGCACCCCGGGCACCTCCCCACCCCCTCGACGCTCGCCAGGGTCCGGCAACCGGCCTGAGGCGCCGTCGGTGACGGCCGTCCGTCCGGCCCGCTGGAGACGGAAACCGTCATCGCACATGAAAACCGTTATCGTATGCTGGTGTCCCGCCCTCCCGTCGGCGGCGCACATCGCGCCGCGTGACGTGACAACCGAGAGGAACGACCCATGGCCGTGCCCAAGCGCAAGATGTCCCGCAGCAACACCCGCCACCGCCGCGCCCAGTGGAAGGCGAGCACCCCGAACCTGGTGCCGGTCACGGTCGACGGAGTGACCTACCGGGTGCCGCAGCACCTCGTGCCCGCCTACCGGCGCGGCCTCATGCGTCCGGAGGGCTGACCCCGATGCCCTCGCAGCGCCTGCCCGTCACCGTGCTGTCGGGCTTCCTCGGCGCCGGCAAGACGACGCTCCTCAACCATGTCCTCACCAACCGCGAGGGCCTGCGGGTGGCGGTGATCGTCAACGACATGAGCGAGATCAACATCGACGCCACCCTCGTACGCGGGGGCGAGGCGGCGCTCTCCCGGACCGAGGAACGTCTGGTGGAGATGACCAACGGCTGCATCTGCTGCACGCTGCGGGACGACCTGCTGGAAGAGGTCGACCGTCTCGCCCGGGACGGCCGCTTCGACTACCTGCTCATCGAGTCGAGCGGTATCTCGGAGCCGATGCCCGTGGCCGCCACCTTCGCCTTCGCCCGCGACGACGGGGCCACGCTGGACGCGGTGGCCCGGCTGGACACCATGGTCACGGTGGTGGACGCCGCGAACTTCCTCGACGAACTGGGCACCGGCGACGACCTGGCCGAGCGGGGGCTGGCTCCCTACGAGGACGACGAGCGCACCGTGAGCGACCTGCTGATCGACCAGGTCGAGTTCGCCGACGTGCTCGTGCTGAACAAGCTGGACCTGGTCCGCGAAGCCGACGCCGACCGGGTGCGCGGGGTGCTGGCACGTCTCAATCCGACGGCCCGCCTGGTCCCCTCGGTGCACGGCCGGGTCGGCGTCCGCGAGGTCCTGGAAACCGGCCGGTTCGACCTGGAGCGCGCGCAGCAGGCGCCGGGCTGGGTCCGGGAACTCAACGGCGACCGTGTTCCGGAGACCGAGGAGTACGGCATTTCGTCCCTGGTCTTCCGGTCCTCCGCTCCGTTCCATCCCGGACGTCTGTGGGACTTCGTCACCGAGGACCTGGACAGCGGAACGTACGGCCACGTGCTGCGTTCCAAGGGTTTCTTCACGCTCGCCGGCCGCGCGGGCGTGACCGGCCTGTGGTCGCAGGCCGGGTCCGTGGCCCGCTTCGAGCCCTCCGGGATCAGGGACTCCGACGCCTCCCACGCACAGGAGTTGGTGTTCATCGGTGTCGGCCTGCGGGAGCCGGGGCTGCGCACCGCCCTCGCCGCATGCCTGCTGACCGAGGGCGAACAGGTACCCGTCGAGGACCCCTTCCCCGCCTGGGACACGGGGCGGGTGTGCGAGCTGGAGCACGACCACCGGAGCCCGGCGGCGGTCGTCTAGCCGCAGCGCCGGGGCGTCCGGGCCTGCCGAGCGGGCCCGGACGGCCTTCCGGACGCGAGACGAGGAGTGTTCCCGTCCGCGTCCCCGAGAAGCGGGGCCGGGCTCTCGGCTCTCCCTCCCCCGCGGAGTCAGTCCACCACCAGCACGACCTCCAGAGTGCGAGGCCCGTGGACTCCTTCCACCCGGTCGAGTTCGATGTCGCTCGTGGCGGAGGGCCCGGAGATCCAGGTGGTCGGGCGAGCCGGGTCGAGGCGCGGCAGGGCCCGCGGCAGGGAGGCGACCACCTGCCCGGGGACGTCGACTACGCAGATGTGCAGGTCGGGGATGAGAGTGAGGGCACGCCTGCCCTGCCCCGGGCCGGCGTCGAGTACGACGGTGCCGGTCTCGGCCACGGCGAGGGCGCAGCCGGTCACCACGGCGTCGGCGGAGTCGAGCTCGTGCGGGGTCAGGGGGACGTCGTCGAGTCGTTGCCGGGCGTCCGAGTCGGCGAGCCAGGCTCCGGGAAGGCCGGGCGGTACGACGACGGTGGCCGCGTCGTGGGCGGCGAGAAGCTTCCCGATGAGTGCCGGAAGGCCGTCCCGGGTGCTGCGGTGCACGCCCGCCCGGTAGTCGGCCAGGTTCTCGTGGAGGAGGTCGACCACCGCGGCGGGGTCGTCGGGGGTGTGGCTCACGAGGTAGTCGCGCGTGACCTCGGAGGGCTCGGGCGCCTCGGCGAGGGCCGCGCGCACTCGGCCCAGAACACGGTCGCGGGAGGAGGACGGAGACGTCATGCGTGATTCTTCTTCCACCAGTCACGGAACGGCTCGGCCGGCAGGTCCGGCAGGTCACGGCTGTTGGTCCACTGGCGAGCTCCGGGCCCGGGGAGCCGCTTGGGATGCAGCTTCCGCGTGCTGGAGGCGAGTCGTTCAGCGGCGTTGAGGGCGGCCGGGTGGTCGAGGAGCCAGGTCGCCGTCCGCATCGCGGCCCGTTCCAGGCGGTGCCCTGCGCCGCCCTGGTCGGCCACCTTCTCGCGCAGGTGGACCAGGACTTCCGGGATGTCGATGGCGACGGGGCACACCTCGTAGCAGGCGCCGCACAGCGAGGACGCGTACGGCAGGGAGGCGTCGATCTCGCTGCCCGTGCCCCGCAGTTGGGGGCTGAGGATGGCGCCGATCGGGCCCGGGTAGACCGAACCGTAGGCGTGTCCGCCCGCCCGCTCGTAGACGGGGCAGACGTTCAGGCACGCCGAGCAGCGGATGCAGCGCAGCGCCTGGCGGCCGACCTCGTCGGCGAGGGTGTCGGTACGGCCGTTGTCGAGCAGCACCAGGTGGAAGGCGCGCGGGCCGTCGCCGTCGGTGGTGCCGGTCCACATGGACGTGTAGGGGTTCATCCGCTCGGCCGTCGAGGAGCGGGGCAGGAGCTGGAGGAACACCTCGAGGTCGCGCCAGGTGGGGATCACCTTCTCGATGCCGACGACCGAGATCAGGGTCTCGGGCAGGGTCAGGCACATCCGGCCGTTGCCCTCGGACTCCACGACGACGAGGGTGCCGGTCTCGGCGACCATGAAGTTGGCGCCGGAGATGCCGACCTTGGCGCGCAGGAACTTCTCCCGCAGGTGCAGCCGGGCCGCCTCGGCGAGTTCGGCGGGCGTGTCGGTCAGGCCCTCGGGTGCCGGGCGGCCCCACTCGCCCATCTCGGAGCGGAAGATGTCCCGGATCTCGCCGCGGTTGCGGTGGATCGCCGGGACCAGGATGTGCGAGGGCCGGTCCTTGCCCAACTGCACGATCAGCTCGGCGAGATCGGTCTCGTAGGCGCGGATGCCCTCCGCCTCCAGCGCCTCGTTGAGACCGGTCTCCTGCGTCGCCATCGACTTGACCTTGACGACCTCGGACTCGCCTGTCGCCTTCACCAGGTCCGCGACGATCCGGTTGGCCTCCTCGGCGTCGGCGGCCCAGTGCACCGTCCCGCCGGCCGCCGTGACCGCCTCCTCCACCCGTACCAGATACCGGTCCAGATGACGCAGCGTGTGGTCCTTGATCCGCTTCCCCGCCTCGCGCAGCGCCGCCCAGTCGTCCAGCTCCGCCACCGCGCGGGCCCGCTTGTCCCGGATGGTGTGCGTGGCGTGCCGCAGATTCCCGCGCAGCGTCGTGTCCCGCACGGCGTCCCGTGCCGCCCGGGGGAAGGCCGGCATGCCCAGATACGTCCCGCTCATCGCAGCGGCTCCTCTTCCGTGCTCGCGAGGATCTCCGCGAGGTGCAGTGCCCGCTGTGGTGCGTCCTGGCGGCGCAGCATGCCGCCGATGTGCATGAGGCACGAGTTGTCGGCGCCGCACAGCACGTCCGCGCCCGTGGACATGGCGTTGCGGATCTTGTCTTCGCCCATCGCCTCGGACACGTCGGCGTTCTTCACGGCGAACGTTCCGCCGAAGCCGCAGCACTCCTCGGCGCCCGGCAGCTCGACGAGTTCCAGACCTCTGACCGCTTCCAGCAGCCGGCGGGGCCGGTCACCCAGGCCGAGCATGCGCAGCCCGTGGCAGGAGGGGTGGTAGGTGACGGTGTGGGGGAAGCAGGCGCCCACGTCCGTCACTCCGAGCACGTCGACGAGGAACTCGGTCAGCTCGTAGACGTGCGGAACGAGGGACGCGGCGGCGCCGGCCAGTTCCCGGCCCCGGCCCTCGGCCACCGCCTTGGCGCCGATCCGGGGGTAGTTGTCGCGGACCATGGCGACGCAGGAGCCGGAGGGCGTGACGACGTGGTCGTAACCCTCGAAGGCGCGGGCCGTGCGGAGTACCAGTGGTTCGGTCGCGCGGCGGTAGCCGGTGTTGTACTGCGGCTGGCCGCAGCAGGTCTGGGCGGCGGGGAAGTCCACCTCGACCCCGAGGCGCTCGAGCACCTTGACGGTCGCGATCGCCGTCGACGGGTAGAGGGCGTCGTTGACGCAGGTGGCGAAGAGGGCTACGCGCATCAGGGCTCCGTTCGGGCAGGGGTGAGCCTGGCGGCTGCCGCGTCCCAGGCGGCGCTGTCGCCACGTGGGGTGTAGCGCCTGAGGTGTTGGGTCGAGGCGACGAGCCGGCGCATCGCCGCCAGGTCGGCGACCAGCCCGGCGGCTCTGGCCTGGACGAGGATGTTGCCGAGGGCGGTGGCCTCGGTGGGCCCGGCGATGACGGGCAGCCCGGTGGCGTCGGCGGTGAGCTGGCAGAGCAGGTCGTTGCGGGAACCGCCGCCGACGAGGTGGATGTGGGTGATGTCGCGCCCGGCCAGTTCGGCCGCCTGCCGCAGGGTGCGGCGGTGGGCCAGTGCCAGGCTCTCCAGGATGCAGCGGACGACGGCACCCCGGCCGTCGGGGACCGGCTGGTCCGTACGGCGGCAGTGCTCGCGGATCCGTTCCGGCATGTCGCCCGGGGCGAGGAACACGGGGTCGTCCGGGTCGATGACCGCGCCGAACGCCGTGGACCGGGCGGCCTCGGCGAGGAGTACGGGGATGTGTGCGGGCAGCCCCCGCGCTTCCCAGATCCGGCGGCACTCCTCCAGCAGCCACATGCCCATGATGTTGCGGAGGTAGCGGACGGTGCCGTCCACGCCGAGTTCGTTGGTGAAGTTCGCGGCCCGGGAGTCCTCGGTCAGCACCGGGGCGTCCAGTTCGAGGCCGGCCAGGGACCAGGTGCCGCACGAGATGTAGGCGAAGTGCGGTTCGGTGGCCGGGACGGCGGCGACGGCGGAGGCGGTGTCGTGCGAGGCGACGGTGATGACCGGGGTGCTCGCGTCGAGACCGGTGTGGGCGGCGACGTGCGGCAGGAGGGTTCCCGCCGGGTCGCCGGGGTGGCGCAGGGGTGGCAGCAGGGCCGGGTCGATGGAGAGCCGGTCGAGGAGTGCGCCGGCCCAGGTGCCCGTGCGGGCGTCGAAGAGGCCGGTGGTGGAGGCGTTGGTCGCTTCCGTGCCGATGGTTCCGGTCAGCCAGTGGACCAGCAGGTCCGGAATCAGCAGCAGGGTGCGGGCGGCGTCCGACTGGCTGCTGCCCGCTGCCGAGGCCAGTTGGAAGACGGTGTTGAACGACAGGTGCTGCAGCCCGGTGATCCGGTACAGCTCCTCGGGTCCGACGCGCGGCCAGACCCGCTGGGCGGCGTCGTCGGTGCGGCTGTCCCGGTAGTGGTACGGGGTGCCGAGGAGTACGCCGTCGGCGTCGAGGAGCCCGTAGTCCACCGCCCACGTGTCCACTCCGATGGAGGCGACCGATCCGGTCCGGGCGGCCTCCCGCAGACCATCGAGCGTCTCCTGGAAGAGCGCGAGCATGTTCCAGTGCAGTCCGTCGGGCAGGCGTACGGGAGTGTTGGCGAACCGGTGGGCCTCGGTCAGGTCGAGGTTGTCCGGCCCTACCCGGCCGAGGATCACCCGGCCGCTGGTGGCCCCGAGGTCGACCGCGGCGAACGCCGAGGGGAAGGCCGAGGAGGCCGGGGTGGTGGTCACGTGGTGTTACCTCCGCTGTGCGCGGCGAGGAGTGGTGAGGGTCGAGGTGATGAGGGCGGCGGTGATGCGGGCGGCGGTGAAGAGGGGTGAGCTGACGAGAGGTGAGCTGACGAGGGGTGAGGTGATGAGGGGCCGGGCGGTTGATAAGTGCGGCGACGGCCGGTGGTGCGAACGGGCGCCAGAGCGCGGTCGGCGGGCGGGCCGGCTCGCGCCGGCGCGCACGCGCCCGCGGCGCCGGGTCACCGGCGGCCACGCTCGCCGACGCGCTCGGCGCGGTGCGCGAGCGGCACCCCGGCCAACTGGCGACGCGCCCTGACGCCGCCGCGCGGGTGGCACCGGCATCAGGGCGGGCTCGCGGTCAGCGCAGGAAGGCGGCGGCGACACCCGCGTCCACCGGGACGTGCAGGCCGGTGGTGTGGGTCAGGTCGCCGCCGGTGAGCGCGAAGACGGCGTTGGCCACGTGCTCGGGCAGCACCTCGCGCTTGAGCAGCGTGCGCTGGGCGTAGAACTCGCCGAGCTTCTCCTCCGCCACGCCGTACACGGCGGCCCGCTTGGCGCCCCAGCCGCCGGCGAAGATGCCGGAACCGCGCACGACTCCGTCGGGGTTGACGCCGTTGACGCGGATGCCGTGCTCACCGAGCTCGGCCGCCAGCAGCCGTACCTGGTGGGCCTGGTCGGCCTTGGTCGCACCGTAGGCGATGTTGTTGGGGCCCGCGAAGACACCGTTCTTGGAAGCGATGTAGACGATGTCGCCGCCGAGCTTCTGCGCGGTCATCACCCGGGCGGCCTCGCGGGAGACCAGGAAGGAGCCCCGGGCCATGATGTCGTGCTGGAGGTCCCAGTCCTTGGCCGTCGTCTCCAGCAGCGGCTTGGAGATGGAGATGCCGGCGTTGTTGACGACGAGGTCGACGCCTCCGAAGGCGAGGACGGCCGCGGCGAACGCGGCGGCGATCTGCTCCTCGCTGGTGACGTCCACGGCCACGGCCACGGCCCGGTCCGGGCCGCCGAGTTCCTCGGCGACGGCCGCCGCGTTCGTGGCGTCGAGGTCGGCGACCACGACGCAGGCACCCTCGGCGGCGAGCCGGTGGGCGATGGCCTTGCCGATGCCGGAGCCGGCGCCCGTGACGAGCGCGACCCGGGTGGCCAGCGGCTTGGGCGCGGGCATCCGCCGCAGCTTGGCCTCCTCCAGCTCCCAGTACTCGATGCGGAACTTCTCCGACTCCTCGATGGGGCTGTAGGAGGAGACGGCCTCGGCACCGCGCATCACGTTGATCGCGTTGACGTAGAACTCGCCGGCGACCCGGGCGGTCTGCTTGTCCTTGCCGAAGGAGAACATGCCCACGCCCGGCACCAGGACGATCGCCGGGTCGGCCCCGCGCATGGCCGGCGAGTCCGGGACGGCGTGCCGCTCGTAGTACGCCTGGTACTCGGCGCGGTACTCGGTGTGCAGCTCCGTCAGCCGGGCGATCGCCCGCTCCAGCGGCGTGCCGGCCGGCAGGTCCAGGACCAGCGGGCGGACCTTGGTGCGCAGGAAGTGGTCGGGGCAGGACGTGCCGAGGGCCGCGAGACGCGGGTGCTCGGTGCGGGAGAGGAAGTCCAGCACCGCCTCGGAGTCCGTGAAGTGGCCGACCTGCGGCAGGTCGGCGGACGCGATCGCGCGGACGTGCGGGGCGAGCGCGGCGGCACGGGCGCGCCGCTCCTCGTCGGGCAGCGGCTCGTAGCCGTCCCGCACCGGGCCGAACGGTTCGGGGCGGCCCTTCTCGGCGAGGAAGGCCTCGGCGGTGCGGATGATGTGCAGCGAGTTGGCCTCGCACTCCTCGGAGGTGGCGCCCCACGCGGTGACACCGTGGCCGCCGAGGACGCAGCCGACGGCCTGCGGGTTGTCCTGCTTGATCGCGGCGATGTCCAGCCCGAGCTGGAACCCGGGCCGCCGCCACGGCACCCACACGACCTTGTCACCGAAGCATTCGGCGGTCAGTTTCTCGCCGTCGGCCGCGCAGGCCAGCGCGATACCGGAGTCGGGGTGCAGGTGGTCCACATGCGCCGCGTCGACCAGGGCGTGCATGGCCGTGTCGATGGACGGCGCGGCGCCGCCCTTGCCGTGCAGGCAGTAGTCGAACGCGGCGACCATCTCGTCCTCGCGCTCCACGCCCGGGTAGACGCCCTTCAGGGCGTGCAGCCGGTCCAGGCGCAGCGCCGCCAGCCCGCCGGCCTTCAGCGTGCCCAGGTCCCCGCCTGAGCCCTTGACCCACAGCAGCTCCAGCTCACCACCGGTGACGGGGTCGGTGGTGGTGCCCTTGGCGGACGTGTTCCCGCCCGCGTAATTGGTGTTGCGCGGGTCCGAGCCCAGCCGGTGCGAGCGCGCCAGGAGCCCGGCGACTTCGGGGTGAATGGCGGAGGCCATGGTGATCTTTCCTTCGGGATGAGTTGACGACGGAGGATGCCCGAGGCCGCGCGGCGCCCCGGAACGGCAGGTCCCGGGTCGTGTCGGCCTAGGTCGTGTCCTTCGCGGACACGGCCTAGGCGCCCCAGCCGGCCTGCTCGCCGCCCACGCGTTCGGCGGTGATCCGCTCCTGCCAGCCGCTGGCGCGGTAGGCGGCGACCGGGTCGGGGTTCAGGCCCTTCTCCTCGCGGACCTGAGCCAGCAGCGGCCGGACGTCGGTGTTGTACGCGTCCATCAGGACGGCGTTGGCCGCCAGGACGTCGCCCTCCTCCTGGGCCGCGGCCAGCGCCTCGTCATCGACCAGCAGCGCCTTGGCGGTGGCTTCCTGGACGTTCATCACCGAACGGATGATCGCCGGGATCTTCGCCTCGATGTTGTGGCACTGGTCGAGCATGAAGGCCACGCCGGCGGCGGGATCCAGGCCGCCGTTCTTGACGACCTCGCGGAGGATCCGGAAGAGCTGGAAGGGATCGGCGGCGCCGACCATCAGGTCGTCGTCCGCGTAGAAGCGGGAGTTGAAGTCGAACCCGCCGAGCTTTCCCTCGCGGAGCAGGACGGCCACGATGAACTCGATGTTGGTGCCGGGCGCGTGATGGCCGGTGTCCACGACGACCTGCGCCTTGTCACCGAGCTTGAGACAGTGCGCGTAGGCCGTGCCCCAGTCGGGGACGTCGGTCGTGTAGAACGCGGGCTCGAAGAACTTGTACTCCAGGAGCATCCGCTGGCCCTCGCCCAGGCGCTCGTAGACGGCCCCGAGGGCCTCGGCGAGCCGGTCCTGGCGGGCCGTGATGTCGTCCTGGCCGGGATAGTTGGTGCCGTCGGCGAACCACAGCTTCAGGTCGCGGGAACCGGTGGCGTCCATGATGTCGACGCACTCCATGAGGTGCGCGAGCGCCTTGCGCCGCACCGCCGCGTCCGGGTGGCAGACACTGCCGAGCCGGTAGTCGTCCTCCTGGAAGACGTTGGCGTTGATGGCGCCCAGTTCCAGGCCCCGGTCCTTGGCGTGCGCGGCCAGCGCGGCGTAGTCGTCCACCCTGTCCCAGGGGATGTGCAGCGCGACCCGGGGGGTGACACCGGTGAACTCGTGCACCTTGGCCGCGTCGTCCAGCTTCTCACGCGGGGTCCGCGGCACGCCGGGCTGCGCGAACACCTTGAAACGCGTTCCGGAGTTGCCGTAGCCCCAGGAAGGCGTCTCGACCCGCTGTTCGGCGAGTGCGGTTCTCACGGCAGTAATGTCAGGCATGTCCACCTCTGGATGCGCAAGTTGCCCCGTCACGGGGGACCCGAACGACCTGTCGTATGAATCGATTCAGGCTGCGCCGAAACTAACCCGTGACACCACCCCCGTCAAGGGCCCCGACAGGGCCTGGCTCACCTGTTTCCTGCGCCGCCACCGCGAGATTCCGGCGATCGCGCACGCCCCGGACCCTTGACGCCCCGGACGGGCTGAAGCTAGCTTCCCGGCAACCCCATTTGAAACATTTCACAGCGGGGTTCCGGCTCGGCACACGTACTGGAGAGAACCCATGACCCATCCCGAACCGGGGGCCGCTCCGGTGCTCGCCCTGGAGGGAGTGAGTAAATCCTTCGGCGCCGTCCGGGCCCTGCGTGAGGTCTCCCTGCGGCTGTACGCCGGCGAGGCCCATGCGCTGGCGGGCGAGAACGGCGCCGGCAAGTCCACTCTGATCAAGACTCTCGCGGGCGTGCACCGTCCGGACACCGGCACGGTCCTCCTCGACGGCGAGCCGGTGGACTTCCACAGCCCGGCGGACGCCCGCGACGCGGGGATCGCCGTGATCTACCAGGAGCCGACGCTCTTCCCCGACCTGTCCGTCGCGGAGAACATCTACATCGGACGGCAGCCCCGGCGCTCCCTGGGCAGGGTGGACCACCGTACGGTCAGGACGGCCGCGGCCGAACTCTTCGCCCGCCTCGGTGTCGCCCTCGACCCGGACCAGCCGGCCCGCGGCCTCTCCATCGCCGACCAGCAACTGGTGGAGATCGCCAAGGCTCTGTCCTTCGACGCCCGCGTCCTGATCATGGACGAGCCGACGGCGGCGCTCACCGGCAGCGAGGTGGCCCGGCTGTTCGGCGTGGTCAGGACGCTGCGCGAGCAGGGGTCGGCGGTGCTGTTCATCTCGCACCGCCTGGAGGAGATCTTCGAGTTGTGCCAGCGGGTCACCACCCTCCGGGACGGTGCCTGGATCGCCAGTGAGCCCCTCTCCGACCTCGACGAGGACGGCCTGGTGCGCCGCATGGTCGGCCGCGATCTGGAGGAGCTCTACCCCAAGCAGGAGACCCGGATCGGCGAGGTCGCCCTCAGCGTGCGCCGGCTGACGCGCGAAGGCGTCTTCACCGACGTCTCCTTCGACGTCCGGCGCGGCGAGATCCTCGGCCTCGCCGGTCTGGTCGGGGCGGGGCGCAGCGAGGTGGCCCGGGCCGTCTTCGGCGTCGACGGGTTCGACGGCGGTGAGGTCGAGGTGCTCGGCCGGAAGCTTCCTCCGGGGGCTCCGAGCCTGGCCATGGCCGCCGGTCTCGCCCTGGTGCCCGAGGACCGCCGCGCCCAGGGCCTGGTGATGGACATGTCCATCGAGCGGAACATCGGCCTCACCGGGTTCGCGGCCACCTCCAGGGCCGGGCTGATGAACCGGCGGGCCGAGCGCAGCCGCGCCGTGGACTGGGCGACCAGGCTCCAGGTGAAGTACGCGCGCCTGGGCGATGTCGTGGGGACGCTGTCGGGCGGCAACCAGCAGAAGGTCGTCCTGGCCAAGTGGCTCGCCACGGCTCCCCAGGTGCTGATCGTGGACGAGCCGACCCGCGGTATCGACGTGGGGACGAAGGCGGAGGTGCACCGTCTGCTGTCCTCGCTCGCCGCCGACGGCGTGGCGGTGCTGATGATCTCGTCCGACCTGCCGGAGATCCTCGGTATGGCCGACCGGGTCCTGGTGATGCACGAGGGCCGGCTGACCGCGGAGATCCCCCGGGCGGAAGCGACCGAGGAGACCGTGATGGCAGCCGCCACCGGCCGCGCCGACCGAGAGGGGAAGGCGGCATGACCACGACCGTGGAGCCGGTGCGGCAGGAGGTCCCACCGGAGTCCGTCGCCGCGCGGCGGCTCATGGACAAGATATTCAAGGCCCGCGAACTGGCCGTGATCGCCGTGCTGGTGGTGATGCTCGGCGCGACCCAACTGTCCAACTCCGAGTTCCTGTCGCAGCAGGGCATCAGGGACCTGATGCTGAACGCGACCATTCTCGTGCTGGTCGCGATCGGCCAGGCGATGGTGGTGATCACCCGCAACGTCGACCTGTCGGTCGGTTCCGTGCTGGGCATCTCCGCCTTCGCCGCGGGGCTCTACCTCAAGGACGGCGGCCACCCGCTCGTCGCCGTGCTGCTGGCCGTGGGGGTCGGCGCGCTGTTCGGCGTGGTCAACGGCGCACTGGTGAGTCTGGGCAAGGTGCCCGCGCTGGTGGTGACCCTGGGCACCCTCTACGTCATCCGCGGCATCGACTCGATCTGGGTCGGCTCCCGCCAGATCACGGCGAGCGCCCTGCCCGACGGCTTCGTGGACTTCGGCAGCGACGGCATCTCCGTGGTGCCCTACCTCGCCCTGCTCACCCTGGCCGTCCTGGTCGTCGTGGCCTACTACCTCCGCAGTTACCGCAGCGGACGGGACATGTACGCCCTGGGGTCCAATCCGGAGGCCGCCCGGCTCGCCGGTGTCCCGGTCCGGGCCCGCATCATGACGGCCTACGTGGTCTGCGGAGGGCTCGCCGGGCTCGCCGGCGCCCTGTACCTGGCCAGGTTCGGCAACGTCGACTCCAACACCGGCAACGGGTACGAGCTCATCGTGGTCAGCGCCGTGGTCGTCGGCGGTGTCGCCTTCACCGGCGGATCGGGCACCGTGTACGGCGCCGCGCTCGGCGCCGTACTGCTGACCTCCATCAACGGTGTGCTCCCCGCCCTCGGCGTGAGTTCGGTCTGGGTCACCGCCATCAACGGCTTCCTGCTGCTGCTCGCCATCGCCGTCGACCGGATCCTGGCGCTCAGAGTCTCCGGAGCCCTGCGCAAGAAGGCCGCACAGTCGAGGAGTGCCCGTCATGCCTGACACCTCCGTCAAGTCTCCCGTGCTCTCCCGTCTCGGCGGGGCGGTGCGCTGGGACACCTCGGTCGGCGCTCTGCTGGTCGTCCTGCTGATCTGCTCGTTCTCCTTCGTGGAGAACTTCGGCAACGCCCTGAACGTGTCGTTCCTCATCGGCAACACCCTGCCCATCGCCCTGATCGCCCTGCCCATGGCGATGCTCGTGGTCTCCGGCGAGGTGGACCTCTCGGTGGCCTCCACGGCCGGCCTCTCCAGTGCCGTGATGGGCGCCCTGTGGAACGCCGGCATGGCGATCGAGACGATCATTCCGCTCTGCGTTCTGCTCGGAGTGGTGTGCGGCCTGGTCAACGGCCTGCTCGTCACCCGGCTCGGACTGCCCTCGCTGGCCGTCACCATCGGCACGCTCGGCGCCTACCGGGGCATCGCGCAGATCGTGCTCGGCTCCGACTCCGTGACCGACTTCCCGGCCCAGTACCTGGACTTCGGCGCCGGCCGGTTCGGGGACACGTTCCTCCCGTACGCCGTCGTCCCCTTCGTCATCCTGCTGGCGATCGCCGTCGTCGTCCTGCACGCCACCCGCTTCGGCCGCTCGCTGTTCGCCGTCGGCGCCTCCGAGGAGGCCGCCCGCTTCGCCGGTGTCCGCGTCAAGCGGCTCAAGCTGGCCATGTTCGTGTCCACGGGTGTCGTCTCCGCTCTGACCGGTGTCTTCTGGACCCTGCACTACGCCAGCGCCCGCTACGACAACGCCACCGGACTGGAACTGTCCGTGATCGCGGCGGTGCTGCTCGGCGGCATCGACTTCGACGGCGGCAAGGGCACCCTCGGCGGCGCCGTCGCCGGTGTGTTCCTGCTCGGCACGATGCAGAACGTCATGAGTCTGCTGAACGTCTCCGCCCAGTCCCAGACCGTGGCCACCGGCGTCCTGTTGGTGGTCTCGGTTCTCGCCCCGCGCATCGGCCGGCGGATCTCCCAGGCACGGGCCAGGGGGAGGACGGCCGCTCCCCCACCTCTCACGGCCCCTTCCCCGTAGTCCTTGCGCCCGGCTCCTTCGGCCCTCCCCGGCCGCCCTCCAGGCCGGGACGGGCCGGCCACCCCCTCCCACCTTCCCGCACAGGTAAAGGAACTTCCCATGCCCGCCACCACCGCCGGATCACGTCGACTGACCCTCGCACTCGCCACTGTCACCGCCCTCGCGCTCGGCGCCACCGCCTGCGGCGGCACCACCAAGGACGACGCGTCCAAGGACAGCGGCAGCGCGGCCGTCGGCAAGGCCGACCCCGACGCGAAGACGAAGAAGGGGCTCACCGTCGCCTTCCTGCCCAAGCAGGTCAACAACCCCTACTTCACCACCGCCGACAAGGGCGGCGAGAAGGCGCTGCGGGAGCTGGGCTCCACCTACAAGGAGGTCGGCACCAGCAGCGGCACCGACACCGCCGGCCAGGTCAGCTACGTCAACACCCTGACCCAGCAGCAGGTCGACGCCATGGCGGTCTCCGCGCAGGACCCCGGCGCCCTGTGCACCGCCCTCAAGCAGGCCATGCGCAACGGCGTCAGTGTCGTCACCTACGACTCCGACACCAACAAGGACTGCCGCCAGGTGTTCGTCTCCCCGGCTTCCGCCGAGGACCTCGGGCGCACCCAGGTCGAGTTGCTGGCCAAGCAGATCGGTGGCAAGGGCGAGATCGCGATCCTGTCCGCGGCGCAGACCGCGACGAACCAGAACACCTGGATCGACTTCATGAAGAAGGAGCTGGAGAAGCCCGCCTACAAGGACATCAAGCTCGTCAAGGTCGCCTACGGGGACGACGACGCCCAGAAGTCCTTCCAGCAGACCCAGGGCCTGCTGCAGGAGTACCCGAACCTGAAGGGCATCATCTCCCCCACCACCGTCGGCATCAAGGCCGCCGCCCAGTACCTGTCCGGCTCCAAGTACAAGGGCAAGGTCAAGCTCACGGGCCTCGGCACCCCGAACGACATGCGCGCCTACGTCAAGAACGGCACCGTCGAGGAGTTCGAGCTGTGGGAGCCGGCCAAGCTCGGCGCGCTCGCCGCCCACGCCGCGGTCGCCCTCGAATCCGGTCAGATCACCGGCCGGAAGGGCGAGACCTTCACCGCCGGCGACCTCGGCACCGTGACCATCGGAGCGGACGGTGTCGTCTCCCCGGGTGAGCCGACCGTATTCGACAAGGCCAACATCGACGAGTACGACTTCTGATCCGCACGACAGTCGTGGGGCCCCGGCGATCGCCGGGGCCCCACCTTCGGCAACAGGGTGATCCGATGCGACGTGTCTGCTTTCTTCTCAAGGTCCGCTCCGAGATGGTCGCCGAATACCGCGAGCGCCATCAGCACGTGTGGGCCGACATGCTCGCCGCGCTCTCCGAGGCCGGCTGGCACAACTACTCCCTCTTCCTGCGCAAGGACGGTCTGCTCGTCGGCTATCTCGAAACCGACGACTTCGAGGCGGCCCGGGCCGCCATGGACGCGAGCGAGGTGAACGCGCGTTGGCAGGCCGAGATGGCGGAGTTCTTCGAGGAACTGGACGGCCAAGCGCCCGACGCCGCCATGCGCCCGCTCACCGAGGTCTTCCACCTGGCGTGAACGGCCGGTCCCGGCTTCGTACGATGAACGCTTCCCGGACCGGCTCGATGGGCGGGGGCAGAACAGCGGGAGACAGACACACATGACGCGCTCCACGCCGGTCGTCGGCATCAAGGACGTGGCACGGGAGGCCGGCGTCTCCGTGGGCACCGTCTCCAATGTGCTCAACCAGCCCGGCCGGGTCTCGCAGCGGACACGACATCACGTGGAGCAGGTGATCGCACGCCTGGGTTACGTGCGCAGCGAGTCCGCCCGGCAACTACGGGCGGGCCGCAGCCGTGTGATGGCACTGCTCGTCCTCGACATGGGCAATCCGTTCTTCGTCGACCTGGCCCAGGGAGCCGAGCGCACGGCCCGGGACGCGGGACTCGCCGTCACCCTGTGCAACAGCGCGCAGAGCGCGCGGAAGGAGGCGGAGTACCTCGAACTCTTCGCCGAACAGCGGGTCCGCGGGGTGCTGGTCACGCCCGCCGATCCGAGTGGGCGCAGTCTGGGCGAGTTCCGGCGGCACGGCATCCCGTACGTTCTCGTGGACCGGGTGGCGGACGACACGGAGGGCTGCTCCGTCTCGGTCGACGACGTCACCGGCGGTGCCCTGGCGATCCGCCACCTCACCGGTGCCGGGCACAGCTCCCTCGCCTACGTCAGCGGACCGTCCCACCTCAGGCAGGTGCAGGACCGCAGGACCGGGGCGCTGGCCGCCGTCGCCCAGGCCGGCCTGCCCCCCGCGGCGCTGCGGGAGATCCCCACCGACCGCCTGGACGTGTCCGCCGGACGTGACGCCGGAGCCAGACTGCTGGGCCTGGCGGAGCGGCCCACCGCCGTCTTCTGCGCCAACGACCTGCTGGCCCTCGGGATACTCCAGTTCATGTACACGGCCGGCGTCAAGGTCCCCGACGACCTGGCGATCGTCGGGTACGACGACATCGAGTTCGCCGCCGCGGCGACCGTGCCCCTGACCTCCGTCCGCCAGCCCGCACGCACGATGGGCGCCATGGCAGCCGATCTGCTTCTCCAGGAAGCCGGTGACCGGGCGGACGAGCACCGTCACGAGCACGTGGTGCTCCAGCCCGAGCTGGTCGTCCGCGGCTCGAGCCTGTCCAGGCGCTGAGGCCGGCCCCGCCGCACCCCGCGGGGGCGCCGGTCGCTCTCGGCCCGAGTCGCGGCCGACTATGTCCACCGAAGGGGAAACCCGGCCGGAGATCCGCGTTCTTCACCCGTCGACGAACAGAGTTTGTACTCACTGATGACAAACTTATAGACGCAGCGAGCAAAAGGCTCCTATGGTGTCCGACGCCCGGTGGAATCCAGGCATCTCACGCACACCACGCGTCACTTCGGTCGGCAGGACGCCGGCCGCACCACCTCGTCGTCCCGTACCACCGTCATGGGCGGCCCCGCCACGGGGTCGCCCCGGGGAGGATGCATGAGTCCACGGTCCCGCTCCAGATCCCGCGGACGGCTGGCCGGTCTGGTCGCCGTCTCGGTCCTGTTCGGCTGCTTCACCTCGGCGCCCGCCGGCGCCGCCGACACCGCCGACGACCTGCCACCGCAGGAACCGGGCGTCACACTGCGCGTCTTCGACATCGGACAGCCGATGAACGAGATCTGCGTGCTCAAGCCCGGACAGACCCCGAACGTCGACAAACTGATGCCCGTCATCGACTTCTCCACGACCGAGGACTTCGGCGTCGGTGACCACTTCGTCTCGCAGGTCATCGCGAACATCGAGGTTCCCGAAGACGGGGCCTACACCTTCCGGCTGACCAGCGACGACGGCTCACGCCTGACCATCGACGACCGGACGGTCATCGATCACGACGGCCTCCACGCGGCGGAGCCCAAGGAGGGCACGGTCACCCTGACGTCCGGTCACCACGCCCTGCGCGTGGACCACTTCGACCGGACGAACGACCAGCGGGTGACGCTGGAGTGGAAGCCGCCCGGCGCCGCCGGCTTCTCCCTCGTGCCGAACTCCGCCCTGAGCACCGACGCCGACGTCGTACGGGTCACGGCCCCCGGCCGCAAGCAGTGCGAGAGCGGCACCGACACGCCGGGCGACGGACTGCCGCTCGACGGCGTGCACCCCGACTACACACTGACGGACCTGCGGCCCGACGGTTTCGAGCCCCAGGTCACCGGCATGGACTGGCTCCCGGACGGCCGAATGGCCATCACCACGTGGGGCGGCACCGACAAGACCGAGGGCGAGGTGTACCTCCTCGACGACGTCACCGGCGCGACCGGCCCCGACAAGGTGACGGTGAAGAAGGTGGCGAGCGGCCTCAAGGAACCCATGGGCATCAAGGTGCTCGACGGGGCCCTGTACGTGTCGCAGAAGCACGAACTCACCGAGCTGCGCGACACCGACGGCGACGACGTCACCGACGCGCGGCGTACCGTGGCGACCTGGCCGTACGGCGGAAACTTCCACGAGTTCGCCTTCGGCCTGCTCTACCGCGACGGTCACTTCTACCTGAACCTCTCCGTCGCGATCAACTACGGGGGCGCGACGACGGACCCGCAGCCGGCACCGAACCGCGGCACCACGATCAAGGTGAACCGCAAGACCGGCAAGGTGACCTACCTCGCCGGCGGACTGCGCACCCCGAACGGCATCGGCTGGGGCCCCGGCGGCGACCTCTTCGTCGCCGACAACCAGGGCGGCTGGCTCCCCGCGTCGAAGCTGGTCCGCATCAAGCCCGACCGCTTCTTCAACCACTACACCAACCCGGCCGGCCCGTTCGACGACCAGCCGGTGACCGAACCGGTGCTGTGGCTGCCGCAGAACGAGATCGCCAACTCCCCCAGCACACCGATCCTGTTGAAGAAGGGCCCGTACGCCGGCCAGATGCTGTTCGGTGACGTGACCTACGGCGGACTGCAGCGTGCCTTCCTGGAGAAGGTGAAGGGCAAGGACCAGGGTGCGGTCTTCCGGCACACCCAGGGTCTCGAGGCGGGCGTCAACCGCATCACCCAGGGCCCGGACGGCGCGATCTACGCGGGCGGCCTGGGCGCCGGGGGCAACTGGGGCCAGGAGGGCAAACTGACCCACGGTCTGCAGAAGCTGACCCCGAACGGCGGCAAGGCGTTCGACATCCGGGCCATGCGCGCCAAGCGGGGCGGTTTCGAGCTGGAGTACACCCAGCCGCTGTCCCAGGAGACTGCGGACAGGCTCGCCGAGAGCTACCAGGTCGAGCAGTGGCGCTACGTGCCGACACCGTCCTACGGCGGACCCAAGGTCGACGAGGAGACCCTCGCCGTGACCTCCGCACGGCTGTCCGAGGACCGGAAGAAGGTCACGCTGCGGATCACGGGACTCAAGCCCGACCGGGTGGTGCACGTCCGCTCACCGCGTCCGTTCAGCTCGGCCGGGGGCGAGACGCTGTGGAGCACCGAGGCCTGGTACACGCTCAACGCCATGCCGGGCAAGCGTCCCCCGACGACGTCGTACGAGGCGGAGGAGGCCGAGCGATCCGGCGGCGCCGGCGTCAACACCGACCACACCGGCTACTCCGGCAGCGGCTTCGTGGACGGCTACGGCACCCAGGGCGCGGCCACCTCGTTCACCGTCGACGTGGACAAGAAGGGCACCTACGACGTGGCCCTGCGGTACGCGAACGGGCCGAACCCCTTCACCGGCACCAAGACGGTGAGCGTGTACGTGGACGGCACGAAGGTGAAGCAGTCGAGCCTGCTCAGTACGGGCGGCTGGGACGACTGGTCCACGCGGACCGAGTCGCTGAGGCTGCGCAAGGGCGCCAACACCATCACCTACCGGGTGGACGAGGGCGACACCGGTCACGTCAACCTCGACATGATCAGCGTGCATCCCAAGGGCGAGCGCATCGTCCTGTTCGACGGCGCCGACCGCGCGGCCTGGCAGCAGACGGACGGCCGCACCGCGCAGTGGCCGCTGACGGACGGCGGGATGGAGGTCTGCTGCGGCGACCTGCGCACGAAGCAGGCGTTCGGTGACTTCAAGCTCCACGCCGAGTTCTGGCTGCCCGAGCTGCCCCCGGACGTCACGGGCCAGGACCGTGCCAACAGCGGCATCTACCTTCAGGACCGCTACGAGATCCAGATCCTGGACTCGTTCGGTGACACCACGCCCGCGGACAACGAGGCGGCCGCGATCTACCAGCAGAAGGCCGCCGACGAGAACGCGGCCCGCCCGCCGGGCACGTGGCAGACGTACGACATCACCTTCCGTGCGGCGCGCTTCGACGACCAGGGCGCCAAGACGGAGGACGCGCGTGTCACCGTGGTGTGGAACGGCGTGACCGTGCACAAGGACGTGGCGCTGAGCGGCGCGACCGCCGGGGGCGCCCAGGAGGCCCCGACGGCCGGTGCGCTCCGGCTGCAGGACCACGGCAACAAGGTGCGGTACCGCGACATCTGGATCGAGCCGCTGTCGTAGCGGCTCACGAGGCGGTGGCCGGCCCGGACACCCCCGGGCCGGCCACCGTCGTCCGTGGTCTGTGTCGACCTGCCGGTCACGGGCGCATCCGGTGTACGACGAGCCAGCCGGTCGCCGCGCCGACCGCGTACCAGAAGAGGTCCGGCGCGTTGAATGTCGAACCGAGGACCAGACGGGCAGCCGTGCTCTGCTGTGAGAGGTGTGCCGGCAGGCCAGTGAGCTGCAAGAACTCGACACCCCAACTGACGGCCAGGGCGACCGCGGCGGCTGTCGGCGGCGTCACCCGCGGCGCCACCAGGATGACCAGGGCGAACATCAGAAGGCAGTAGAGGGCGTCTCCGCCGTACTTGGCCACGTCTCCCGACGCCACGGCCCTGAGCCCCGTTCCGGCACCGACGATCGCCAAGGCGGCCACCGTCGCCGCGAGACGAATCCGTATCGGGGCGCGCTCGGCGCCGGCGTGGGTTCTGGGAGCGGAGGCCATGCGGTCATTGTGCTGGGCACGGCGGGCGGCGGGGTGGCCGGGGCCGCCGGCGCCGCTCGCGACGCGCCGGGGCGTACCCGCGCAGACCTCGGGCGCCGTCGTCCCGCACCGCGTGCTCGACCACCCCGAGGGCGGCATGACGCACGGTGTGGGAGAGGCGAAGCCGCGCGCCGGCCCGATCGGGCGGGGCACGCGATGACAACGAGGGTGCCGGCGAAGGCACAGCGCCGGGCGCCGTCCGCGGCGAGCCGGCACGCCGCCGGCCGCCCGCCGGAGCCGTCCGCGGGCTCAGCAGGCGGGGACGCCCGGGAGCCGGGATTCGGCGACGTCGATGAAGATGTTGGTGGCACCGCCGGGAGGCCGGAGCGTCACGCTCGGGTGGAGTGGCTTTCGGACGGGCCGGCCAGGGAACACGGTCGCTGACTTCGCCCCGCGAGACACAGGAGGCCGACATGGCGGACGACCGGCGTGACCAGCAGGATCCGACCGATCAGTATCCCCGCCCCGACTTCGCCGCCCAGGACCAGCCGCACCCCGGCTGGACCGGGCCGATGGATCCGCCGCCCGACCACGGAGAGGAGTCCTACCGCGGGTCGGGCCGTCTGGCGGGCCGCAGGACCGTCGTCACGGGCGGTGACTCCGGCATCGGCCGAGCGGTGGCCCTGGCCTTCGCACGCGAGGGCGCCGATGTGCTGTTCACCCACCTCGCGGAGGAAGAGGGCGAGGCACGGGAAACCTCCCGCCTGGTGGAGGACGCCGGGCAGAAGGCCGTCGCCGTCTCCTGCGACATCCGTGAGGAGCGGAACTGCCGGGCGCTGATCGACCGGGCCGTGGCGGAGTTCGGCGGCATCGACGTCCTGGTGAACAACGCGGCCTATCAGATGGCTCAGCCGGACGGCATCGAGGCGATCCCGACCGAGCAGTTCGACCGGGTCGTGCGGACGAACCTCTACGGCATGTTCTGGCTGACGAAGTTCGCCCTGCCGCACATCCCCGCGGGTGGCAGTGTCATCAACACCACCTCGGTCCAGGCGTACAAGCCCAGCCCGCACCTGCTGGACTACGCGATGACCAAGGGCGCGATCGTGACCTTCACCCAGGGGCTCGCCCAGATGGTCGCGGAGCGCGGCATCCGGGTGAACGCCGTGGCCCCGGGGCCGGTGTGGACTCCGCTGATCCCTGCGACGCTGCCGGACACGGCCGAGTTCGGCAAGCAGAGCCCACTGGGCCGCCCCGCGCAGCCGGCCGAGCTGGCGCCGGCGTACGTCTATCTCGCCTCGCAGGAGGCCGGCTACGTCACGGCGGAAATCCTGAACGCGACCGGTGGCACGCCCCTGCCGTGACCCCGACGGTCGGGGGCCCGGCAGGGGGACGACGGCGCCACCGTGGTCGGCCTCCGTCCGGCTGCCGTCCGCCGTCCGCCGTCCGCCACGAGGCGGTCGCGGTCCGGGCCGGTCCGGGCCGCGAGCAGCCTGTTCCGTACCGCGGCGGCACGCGCATGTCCGTACCCTGGCGGCATGCGCATGCGCCCCACTCTGAGCTGGACCCCTGCCGAGGACCTGCCGCCGGGCACCACCGACCCGGAGCCGGTCGCCGACGCGCTGGACACCGGCGGCGTGCTGGTGCTCAGCGGGGCGGGGATCTCCACGGAGTCGGGCATCCCCGACTACCGGGGCGAGGGCGGGAGCCTGAGCCGGCACGTCCCGATGACCTACCAGGACTTCACCGCCGATCCCCGGGCTCGCCGCCGGTACTGGGCGCGCAGCCACCTCGGCTGGCGCACCTTCGGCCGCGCCCGCCCCAACGCCGGGCACCGGGCCGTCGCCGCGTTCGCACGGCACGGCCTGCTCACGGGAGTGATCACCCAGAACGTCGACGGTCTGCACCAGGCCGCCGGCAGCGAGGACGTCGTGGAACTCCACGGAAGCCTGGACCGGGTCGTCTGCCTGTCCTGCGGTGCCTCCAGTCCGCGCCGGGTACTCGCCCAGCGGCTCGAGGAGGCCAATCCGGGCTTCGAGCCGGTCGCCGCCGGAATCAACCCGGACGGTGACGCCGACCTCACCGACGAACAGGTCGGAGACTTCCGTGTGGTGCCCTGCACCGTCTGCGGCGGCATCCTCAAACCGGACGTGGTGTTCTTCGGCGAGGCCGTTCCTCCGCGACGGGTCGAGCAATGCCGCGCACTGGTCCGCGAGTCGGCCTCGCTGCTGGTACTGGGGTCCTCCCTGACGGTGATGTCCGGCCTCCGGTTCGTCCGTCAGGCGGCCCAGGACGGGAAGCCGGTGCTGATCGTCAACCGGGACCCGACGCGCGGCGACCGGCACGCCCTCACCCGGGTCGCGCTCCCGCTGGGACCGACTCTCACCACCGTGGCCGAACGGCTGGGCATCCCGGTCGACGGCCGACCGCCGGCGCCTCTTGATCATCCCTTGCGAGGTGCTTAGGCTCCCGGCCATGGAGTCGGGGGGAGTGGATCGCGGTCGGCGGCCATGGCGCCGCAGGCTGGTCAGGCGGCGGCGAGTCGCGGCCGTGGTGGTCGGGACGGTGGGGCTGGTCGTTCTGGGCGTGGTGTTCGTCGTCCTGCCCGCTGTGGTGGTCGATCACGATATCGCCGGATCGAGCGTGGCCGCGCAGGACCGGCTGAAGGCGGTGAACGATGTCCGCACGACGCTTCTGCAGGTACTCGCCGGTCTCGTCGTACTCTTCGGCGCGTACGCCACGTGGCGGCAGGTGCGGGTGAGCCAGGAAAGTCTGCGCGCCACCCAGGAGGGCTACGTCACGGATCGGTTCAGCCGGGCGGTCGACCAGCTCGGCAGCGACAAGGTGGACGTCCGCATCGGCGGGTTGCACGCCCTGCGGCGGATCGCGGAGCAGTCCGCGCGCGACCGGGACGCCATCGTCTCGATCCAGGCCGCGTACCTGCGTACTCGCCTGCCCTGGCCGCCCACCGGGCCCGAATCGCCGGCGGACGTGGCCATCAACGACGTGGCACCGCTGGAGACCCGCGTCGCCGACGCTCAGGTGGCGCTGACCGGGCTCGGCGCCGTGTGCCGGTACCGGGAGGAGTCCTGGGTCAACCTCAGCGTCACCGACCTACGCCGGGCCGACTGCGACGGGCTGCGGTTGCCCGAGGTCAACCTCGACCGCGCCTGCATGGAGGCGGCGGGCCTGTACCACGCCGATCTGACCCAGGCCTCCCTGGTCTCGGTCAATCTGCGGCACGCCGATCTCACGACGGCGATTCTGCGGCGGGTTCGTTGCGTTCTGGCGGACCTGCGGGGTGCGAAACTGGTCGAAACCGATCTGCGTGACGCCGACTTCACCGAGACCGACCTGCGCGAGGCCAACCTGCGCAAGGCCGACGCGCGTGGCGCCGTCTTCCACCGCGCCGACCTCCGCATGACCGACCTGCGGGGAAGCGACCTGAGCACGGCCGACCTCGCCGAAGCGCGGCTGACCGGTGCCCTGGCCAGCGAACACACGCGGTGGCCCACAGGTTTCGACCGCTCGGCCGCCGGGGTCGTCCACGCCGACGACCCCGGCCCCGAGCCCTCGCCCCTTCTTCAGCCGCCGGGCATGACGTGGCAGGCGCCGCCGCTGCGGTCGACACCGTGACCGGGCACGCGGCCATCACCGTCCCGAAAGGCCGTTCCCGTCCCCGGCCGCGGCGATGCCCGTACGGGAGCCGACGTTGAGTTCGCGCGCGGTGCGCGCCACGCGGTGCTCCCCGGACCGGGTGGCGGGTCGAGGAGGCGGCAGCGCACCCCGGTTCTCCCGTCGAGGTCCGTCGGTCCGGCGTGCCCGCGTGGCCCGGCCGCTGCCGCACAGCGCTTCGACGGCCGAAGTGGCTGGTCGACCCGGCACCGGCGGCCCGTGTCCTGGGTGAGCTCGCCGCTCACCATCCAGAAGGCCCGACCACGCGCGGACGACTTCGGCACCGGGGCGGCTCGGGAACCTTCTCCGCGCCGGTGACCACCTGGGAGCGCCGGGGGCTGGACGGCCGGGACCGTCCCCGGCCCGGTGGGCGAGGAAGCCTGCCACGGGCCCGACGACCCGCTCGAAGCCCGGCCCGCCGCCGCCCCGGACGAAGCCGGTGACAGCCCGTCGGCACCGAACCGCCCGTGTGTGCGGAGTCACCGGACCCACCCTGCGCTGCCGCGCCCGGCACCGCACCCGTGCCGTGGTGAGGCTGTGCTGACCCGGACCGCGCGCCACGCCCGCCGGGCGAAGTTACCTGTGCGTTCCGCACGTCGGAGAGGTGACAGCGGTGACTGTCCGGGGCCCTGCGGCGCATGACAGCGTCGTGTCCGCAACGACGGGTGGACCGGATGGAGGGAGAAGGCGTGAACAAGGGCTACGCCGTGTACTGCGACGCGGACCCGCACTTCTACGACGCGCCGCATCGCACCGGCCCCGGCACCCGAGCGGCCGACACCCGGTACGCCGCGGCCGGCCTGCCCGTACCTGCGGGATGGCAGCGCGGGGAGAGCGGCGACTGGCTCGCTCTGCGCCCGCTGGACGCCGTACTGCCGCCGCAGGGTTGGAAGATCCACGTCTCCGCCTGCCTGGAGAACGCCGAATCCGTCCTGGAGCGCGTACGGCACCACTGCGTCGAGCGCGGCGTCGCGTTCAAGTTCGTGCCGAGCCGCTATCTGCTGCACCAGCGCAACGCCAAGTACGCGGACCGGGCCGGCAGCGGCAAGTTCATCACCGTGTACCCGGCGGACGAGGAGCAGTTCGAACACCTCGTGGGCGAGTTGGCCGCGCTGCTGGACGGCGAGCCCGGCCCGCACATCCTGAGCGACCTCAGGATCGGTGCCGGCCCGGTGCACGTGCGCTACGGCAGCTTCACCCGCCGCAACTGCTACGACGAGAACGGGGAGCTGCGGCCGGCCGTCGCGGACCCCGAGGGAGTACTCGTCCCCGACTTCCGCGGTCCGGTGTTCCGCGTCCCCGACTGGGTGGACGTGCCCGCCTTCCTGCGGCCCCACGTCGAGGCGCGGGCGACGGTGACGCTGACCGACATCCCGTACACCGTCGAGTCGGCGCTGCACTTCTCCAACGGCGGCGGTGTCTACCGGGCGCGGGACACCCGTACCGGTGCGGTCGTGGTCCTCAAGGAGGCCCGCCCGTACGCCGGTCTGGCGGCCGACGGTGCCGACGCGGTGACCCGGCTGCACCGCGAACGCCGGGCCCTGGAGCAGTTGTCGGGCCTGTCCTGTACGCCCGAGGTGCTGGACAGCTTCACCGTCGGGGACCACCACTTCCTGGTGCTGGAGTATCTCGACGGCAAGCCTCTCAACACCTTCTTCGCCCGTCGGCATCCGCTCATCGAGGCCGATCCCGACGACCGGCGGCTGACCGGGTACACCGAGTGGGCGCTCGATGTCCACGCCCGGGTCGAGCGAGCCGTCGAGGAGGTGCACGCACGCGGCGTGGTCTTCAACGACCTGCATCTCTTCAACATCATGATCCGCGACGACGGGCGGGTGGCCCTGCTGGACTTCGAGGCCGCCCACCGCGTGGACGAGCCGGGCCGGCAGACGGTCGCCCATCCCGGGTTCGTGGCACCGCCCGGCCGACGGGGCACCGCTGTGGACCGTTACGCGCTGGCCTGCCTGCGCCTGGCCCTGTTCCTGCCGCTGACCAGTCTGCTTGCCCTGGACCGGCGCAAGGCGGAGCACCTCGCCGACGTGGTGGCACGGCAGTTCCCCGTGGACCGCGCCTTCCTGGACGCGGCGCTCGACGAGATCGCCGACGCTTCCGGTCGGCGACCGGCGGCACGACCGGCGACCGAGCACTTCGTCCCCGTGGCACCGGGTGACTGGCCCCGCAGCCGGGACTCGATGACGGCGGCCGTCCGCGCGGCGGCCACTCCTTCGCGCGAGGACCGCCTCTTCCCCGGCGACGTCGCTCAGTTCGCCACCGCGGGCGGAGGGCTCTCGTTCGGATACGGAGCGGCCGGTGTGCTGTACGCCCTGGCCGAGAGCGGGGCGGAGCGCGACGAGGGCGAGGAGCAGTGGCTGCTCGACCGGACCAAGGAACCGCCCTCGGGGATGCCGCTCGGCTTCCACGACGGGATCGCGGGAGTCGCCTGGACCCTGGACCACCTCGGTCATCGGGCCCGGGCGCTCGACCTCACCCGGTTGCTCCTCGAGCATCCCTTCGACGACCTCGCCGCGGACCTCCACAGCGGGACGGCCGGAGTGGGCCTGGCGCTGGACTCCCTGGCCGCCTCCACCGGCGACGCCGCCCTGCACCACGCGGCCGTGCGGTGTGCCGAGCTGAGCGCCCGGTGCCTGCGGGCCGGCACTCCGGGCCGGGGGCCCGAAGGCCGGGCCCGGGCCGGTCTGCTGCACGGCGCGACGGGCAGCGCCCTGTTGTTCCTGCGCCTGTACGAACGCACCGGTGACACCGGTCTGCTGGACCTCGCGGGCGTCGCACTGCGCCAGGACCTCGCGCGCTGCGTCCGTGGCGCGGGGGGTGCCCTCCAGGTGGACGAGGGCTGGCGCACCATGCCGTACCTCGGTGCCGGCAGCGTGGGCATCGGCATGGTGCTCGACGACTACCTGGCACACCGCGCCGACGAGCGGTTCGAGCGGGCCCGGGACGAGATCGTGCGCGCGGCCCAGGCCATGTTCTACGCCCAGCCGGGGCTCTACCGCGGTGTGGCCGGCATGGTGCTGTACCTCGGCCGTACGACGGCCACCGGGCCGGGCACGGGGGCAGCGGCCGTCCGGCGCCAGATCGACGCGCTGACCTGGCACGCCATGTCCTACCGCGGCCACCTCGCCTTCCCTGGCGAGCAGATGATGCGCCTGTCCATGGACCTCTCCACCGGAACGGCCGGATGCCTGCTGGCCGTCGCGTCCGTCCACGGCGACCGGCCCGCCGGCCTGCCGTTCCTCCCACCGCCGCGGCAGGAGCCGCGGCCCACGAGCCGGTCCCGTACGGGGCCGTGAAGAGAACACCCGTTGCCGTACGAAGGGAAGAGCACATGAACCTGTTCGAGATGCAGTCGATGGAGACCCCCAAGGAAGAGGCCATGGGCGACGTGGAGACCGGCAGCCGCGCGAGCCTGCTGCTCTGCGGCGACAGCAGCCTCAGCGTCACGACGTGTAACTGACGTCGCAGCCGGCCCGCCGCGAGTATCGCGGCGGGCCGCACGCTTGGGTACCGGCGCCCGGCCGCACCGCCCGGGCGCCGGTACCGCGCCTCGTCGCCGCCCGCGGACGGCACGACCACGAGGAGGGGGAGCCGGTGGGAACCACCCCGGACCGACGGCAACCGACGCGTCCGACGCACGGCTCGCCCGGCACCGGCCCAGGACGGGTGCCCGAACTGCTGGTCCTGGTGTGCTCGGTGGCGGCGGCAGCGGTCGCCGTCGTCCAGCCCCTCGTCCTGGGCCGCACTCTGGACCTGCTGCTGCACGACGGCGCCGCCGGCCGCTGGCTCGCGGCGAGCGCCGCACTGCTCGTCGGCGAGGTTCTCCTCGACGGTCTCACCGCGCTGCTCACCGGCCGGTGCACCGCCGACTGGACGGCCTCGATCCGCTCGCGTGCTCTCAGCGGTCTGCTGCACGCCGTGCCGGAACTGGCCCGCCCCTATTCTCCCGGAGACGTCGCGACCCGGCTGACGCTCAACGCCTCCGACGCGGGCGCCGCGCCGGCTGCCAGGGCGGCACTCGCGGCCTCGCTCCTGACTCCGTCCGGCGCGCTGGTCGCACTGGCCGTCGTCGACGTGTGGGTCGCCGTATGTGTGCTGGCCGGACTACCGGCCCTGGTACTGGTGTTGCGGGCGTTCGCGCGAGACACGGGGGTTTCGGTCGGGGCCTATCAGCGGGTCCAGTCGGACATCGCCTCCCGGCTGCTGGAGACGATGGAGGGCGCGGAAACCATCGCCGCCGCCGGGACCGCCGCGCGCGAACGCGAGCGCGTGCTCCGCCCACTGGCCGAACTCGGCACGCTGGGCGCACGCATGTGGAAACTGCACGGAAAGGCGTTGGCCACCGGCGGTGTCCTCGTCCCGCTGCTGACGGTGGCCGCCACCGCGGTGGGTGGCCTGCGGCTCGGCTCGGGTGCCCTGAGCGTCGGCGAACTGCTGGCGGTGTGCCGGTACGCGCAGTTGGCCGCGGGGTTCGGCGGGGCCGCCACTCTGGTCGGCGCGCTGGTGCGGGGCCGCGCGGCGCGCGAGCGCACCACGACGCTGGAACGCCTGCCCGCCCTGTCCTACGGAACCCGGTCCCTGCCGCCGGGAGGCCCGGGTGCCCTCGAACTGCGCGGGGTACGGGTCCAGCGGGAGGGAACGGAAGTCCTGCGGGCGGACCACGTGGCGGTGCCGGGCGGCCTGACCGCCGCGGTCGTGGGGCGCAGCGGCGCCGGCAAGTCCGTCCTGGCCGCCGTCGCCGGCCGGCTGATCGATCCCGACCAGGGCCAGGTCCTGCTGGACGGCACGCCTCTCGATCTTCTGACCCGCTCCTGCCTGCGTGCCGAGGTCGGTTTCGCCTTCGCGCGTCCGGTACTGGGCGACCGCACCGTCGCCGAGGCCGTGGCGGCCGGACCGCGCACCGTGTCACCCCACCAGGTTCAGGAGGCGATTCGCCTCGCGGACGCCGAAGCCTTCGTACGCCGGCTTCCGCGGGCCTACGACACCCCGCTCGCCGACACGCCCCTTTCCGGCGGCGAGTACCAGCGGCTGGGCCTGGCGCGGGCCTTCGCCCACGCGGGCAGGCTGCTGGTGATGGACGACGCGACCTCCAGCCTCGACACGGCCACGGAGCACGCGGTGGAACAGGCTCAGCGCCGCTCGCCCCAAGCCGCCACACGACTGGTCGTGGCGCACCGCCCGTCGGTCGCGGCCCGGGCCGATCTCGTGATCTGGCTGGACGACGGCCGGGTGCGGGCGGTGGACACCCATCGGCGCCTGTGGGAGGAGGCGGCCTACCGGGCGGTGTTCGGTACGAGGGAGAACGGTGTCGGGCCGTCGCCCACCGAGGACCGCCCTGACGGGCGCCGTGGCGGACGGACCGCCGTTCTGCGCGAAGGGACACGACCGTGACATCCACCGACGAACGGCGTGCGGGGAAGCGCCGGCGTGGCTCGGGGCCCGGGCCCCTGCGCCGGGTCGGCCCGTCCGCCCGCCGTTTCCTGGCCGGACGCAAGACGGTCCTCGTGCGGCTCGCGGGATGGTCACTGGCCGAGTCGGCACAGACGTTCGTGGTCGGTTACGGCGTCGCCCAGGCCGTCGACCGGGGGTTCCTCGCCGGTGACACCCTCACGGGTCTCGGCTGGCTCGGGGTGGCCGCCTGCGCCGTGGTGCTCGGCGCGCCCGTGGTCAGGGGCGTCTTCGCGCAACTGGCCGGGCTGACGGAACCGCTGCGCGACGGGCTCGTGCGGCGGGCGGTCGACCAGTCCATGGCCCGCGCCCTGTCCCGCCCCGGCGGCGGGGACCGCGCCGCCGTCTCACGGCTCACGAACCAGGTCGAGATCGTGCGGGACAGCTTCGCCGGGCTCGTCCTCACCGTCCGCTCGTTCGTGTTCACCGCGGCCGGAGCGCTCGTGGGGCTGTTCTCGCTGGACCCGGCGCTCCTGGTCGTCGTCCTGCCGCCACTCGCCGGCGGCCTGGCCCTGTTCCTGGCGACGCTGCGGCCCATGGCGGCGGCGCAGCGGCGGGCTCTCACCGCGGACGAGGCACTGGGCGATCACGTCACCCGGACCCGTGGAGCGCTGCGTGACCTCACCGCCTGCGGCACCCAGCCGGAGGCGGCACGAAGCGGAGCACGACTCGTGGCGGACGCCGCCGCCGCGTCCCGGGTCCTCGCCCGCTGGGCCGCGGTGCGCACCCTCGCCCTCGGCGTCTCGGGACAGCTCCCCGTACTGCTCCTGCTGGTCGCCGTGCCCTGGCTGCGCGACAGGGGGGTCACGACCGGCGCCCTGCTCGGAGCGTTCACCTACCTCGCCCAGGCTCTGCTGCCCGCCCTGCACACCCTCATGACCGCGATCGGCGCTGCCGGCACCCGGCTGCTCGTGGTCCTGGACCGCTTCACCGCGCCGCAGGCGCACCCGTCCGTCACCGGTGCGGCGCCGCGTACGCCCCTGCCCGGGCGTGCCGGGCCGCCGCAGCAGGGCCGCTCCTCGCTCCCGCCGGCTCCGCCGCCGTCGCGGCAGGTCCCCGCCGTGGAACTGAGCGCGGTGACCGCGGGCTACGGCGCCCGGACGGAGCCGGTCCTCGACGCGCTGGATCTGCGCGTCGAGGAAGGCGAGCACCTGGCCGTCGTCGGTCCCAGCGGCATCGGCAAGTCGACCCTCACCCGCCTCGTCGCCGGGATGTTCGCGCCGAGGAGCGGAGTGGTTCGGGTGAACGGCCGAACGGTCGCCGGCCGCAGTGCGGCGGAACTCGCCGCACTGCGCGTCCTGGTGCCCCAGCAGGCGTACGTCTTCACGGGTTCGGTCCGGGACAACCTCGCCTACCTGCGGCCGGACGCCTCCGCGGCGGACGTCGAGGCCGCCGTGCGAGACCTCGGAGCGGCCCCTCTCGTCGAGCGTCTGGGAGGGCTCGACGCGCCGCTGCGCCCCGACGACCTCTCGCAGGGCGAGCGGCAACTGATCGTCCTGGCGCGCGCTCACCTGTCCACGGCTCGACTGCTCCTGCTCGACGAGGCGACCTGCCATCTCGACGCGGCGTCCGAGGCACGTGCCGAGGCGGCGCTCGCACGGCGGCCCGGAACGCTTCTCGTCGTGGCGCACCGCATGTCGTCCGCGGTCCGGGCCGACCGGATTCTGGTGCTGGACGGCGTCCGGGCGGCCCACGGAACGCACCGGGAACTCCTGGAGCGGTCCCCCCTCTACCGCGACCTGGTGGGGCACTGGAGCCGGACCCGGGCATGACCCGCGAGCCGTGCTCTCGCGCACGCGTGCCCCGCCGCCGTCACATCCAGCCGGAGTTCTGCACGATGCGGATCGCGTCCACGCGGTTGCGCGCCCCGACCTTCCGGATCGCGCTGGCCAGGTAGTTGCGGACGGTCCCCCGGGACAGATGCAGGCACGCGGCGATCTCGGCGACGGAGGCCCCCTGCGACGCCTGGAACACGACGCTCAGCTCACGGGCCGTCAGCGGCATCTCGGAGGCCCGCAGCAGTGCGACGGTGAGCCGCTCGTCGAGGAACCGCTCCCCCTTGGCCACCGTGTGCACCGCGGTGATCAGCCGCTCCGAGGAGGCGTCCTTGTCCACGAAGCCGAGCGCTCCGGCGTCGAACGCCTTGCGCAGCACACCCGGCCGCTCCGGTGCGGCGAGGACGACCAGCCGCGCCCCGCACCGGTCCCAGAAGGGTGCTGGGCCGGCGTCGCTCGGCGATCCTTCCAGACAGTCGCCGTCGACCACGCACACTTCCGCGGGTAAGTCGTTGCCGTCCGGGTCCTCACCGCGGGAGGGCATGGACGACACCTCGAGTCCGTCGGCGGACCGCAGCAGTTGCACCAGCGCCGACCGCAGCAGCGTCGCGTCGTGCACCACAAGAACACGGACCATCTACAACCCCCTACTTTCCCCGGCCGCCCCCGGGCCGCCGGGCTCGTCCCCCAGTCAGTCCCCAGCCGTCTGCCCCCGGGCGCCGCGGAGGAAGCACGGCACTCGATCACGCCGGGACCGCACCGACGTCAACGCGCCGTTCTCAGCGCCGTCAGGAGGGGGAGGCCGATGCGGAACCCGGGCCGGAACACGTCCGTGGCCCGTGCGCGGTCCCGCGGCGCCGCTCCGTTGAGAGTGCGCCCATGGGCTGTTCACATCACGCTTGGCGGTACCGGACGGCCGGCGGACAGCGCGGTGCGGCGAGCCGACGCCTTGCGTCACGGGAGTGTCACAGACCGAAAACAGGCGAAGTGAATGTGGCCCGAATGTCCCGCTCGTCTCCCCGCCGCGCGGCCGTCCGGCGCAGCGGTGCCGCGGCGTTTCGGGGGCGGGGCCATAAGGGTGGCCGGAGGCCGTGTCGAACGGCCGCCGCGGACCCGGTCGGCCATCCTGAGCCGGAAGCGGCGCCCTTCCCCACGATGACACGATGAGGAGCATGGCCATGCCGACGGACCCGGTTGCACGTTTCCTGGCGGCTCTGGACCCGGATCACCGGGACGCCGTAAGCGCGAGGCCTCGCGAGGAACAGGAACGACTGGCGGAGGACTGGGAACGGGAGCTCTCGACGGACACCGATCTCGACACCCTCGACGAGTTGTCCCCGTCGGCGGCGGAGGCAGAGGCCGCCCGGCGTGTCCTGGGCGAGCGCTGATCCCGTCCTGCCACCGCCTTCGCTCACCCGGCGCCCCGGCCGGGCGGCCCCGTGTTCCCGGAACCCCCGGCGTTCAGATGCTGCAACGCCTCGACCAGTTCGTGGCAGGCCCGTTCCACCGACCGTCTGGTGTTGATCTGTTCCGTGATCACGGCGGACAGCAGGAGGGCGGTCAGGCCCAGGGTCCCGTTGAACGCCTGAAGCTTCATCATCGTCTCGATGTCGGTCAGCGCGCCGAAGGAACCGGCCTCGTCCCTGGCGGCGACGGTGGTCATCACGGAGGCGTACAGGGCGCACGGCATGCCGCCGGCGAGCTGGAAACGCAGCGCGGCCCAGATCAGCAGCGGATACACCAGGAACAGGACGCTGATCGAGCTGTACGTGACGACCGGCACCAGGACGCACACGACGAGGGCGAGACCCACGGCCTCGCCCCATCGGCCGGACGGGGGTGACCGGCGGGCCCGGTGCAGCAGAAGCAGCAGCGGAGTGACGAGCACGACGCCCATGGCGTCACCCACCCACCACGCCAGCCAGACGAGCCAGAAGTCGTCGGCGGCGAGTTTGTCCGTGAGGACGAGCATGCCGACGCCCACGCCCGAGCTGATCAGCATGGCGGTCAGCGCTCCGAGGAACACGAGCGCCACACCGTCGCGCAAGCGGCTCAGGCTCACCCGGAACCCCACCGCGCGCAGCATCAGAAGGGCGCACACGGGCGCGATGGTGTTGCCGAGCACGATCCCGGCGGCGGACAGGCGGGGAGCGGTCAGCGACGCGACCACCAGCAGGGCACCGAGGGCGATACCGGGTGCGCACCGCAGTCCGAACAGCAGCAGACAGGCCACCGCGACACCGGTCGGCGGCCAGATGGGCGTGACCACCGCGCCGTCCGCGACCAGTTGCTGCGAGAGCCCCAGTCGTCCCGCCACGTAGTAGCAGACGGAGACGAGCAACGTCTCGCCGACGAAGACGACCGGTCGCGGCCAAGCCCGGATACCCACCACAGCAGCCATCAGACACCGGCGCCGGCGCATCAGCGAGGTGAGCCGTGCGTCGTCCCGCCCTACGGCGTAACAGCACGCCCGTCGTGGCCGACGACGAGCACGGCCGCGTCGTCCTCGTGTCCCACCAGCTCGGCGTTCTTGAGCACGGCGGCCGCGAGCGAGTGCGCGTCCATTCCGGCGACGGCGGCGACGCCCGCCAGCCGCACGACCCTTTCGAGCCCTTCGTCGACGCTCAGGGAAGGCCCCTCCACCACGCCGTCCGTGAGCAGCACGAAGACCCCGCCCGTCGTGAGCCGGTACCGGGTCACGGGATACTCGGCCCCCTCCAGGACGCCCAGCGGTGGCCCCCCTTCGTCCTCGGAGACCTCCGCCTTGCCGTCCGCCGTGGCCCACACGCAGGGGACGTGTCCGGCCCGCGCGCTCTCCAGGACGCCGGTGACAGGGTCGAAGCGCATGAAGGTGCAGGTGGCGAAGAGGTCCTTGTCCAGGGTGAGGAGAAGGTCGTTGGTACGGGCGAGCAGGTCGCCGGGCTCACTCGTCACGGAGGCGAGGGCGCGCAGGCCCACGCGGATCTGCCCCATGAAGGCCGCCGCGTCGATGGCGTGGCCCTGGACGTCTCCGACGGAGAGGCCGAGACGGCCGTCGGGGAGCACGAAGGCGTCGTACCAGTCACCGCCCACGTTGAGTCCGGCGTACGCGGGCGAATAGCAGGCGGCCAGGTGGAACCCGGGTACCGCGGGCAGGTCCGCGGGGAGCATGTCACGTTGGAGCGCGATCGCCAGCTCCACCTGGGACCGGCGCAGCTCAGCGAGCTCCCGTGCCTGAGTGGTGAGCGATGCCAGCCGGGCCAGCAGCTCTTCACCGTCGGGTGCGGGACGCTTGCGGAACATCGACCACTCCCGGGCCATCCGATCCGCCGGTCCTCGCGGCGGCGCCTGAGAAGGCGGACAGTCCAAGTCTCTCATTCGCCTCGCAACAGGGCATACCGAACTCGAACCGACCGGAAACAGGGGCTGGTTTCCAGATCAACTGGGTTGGCCTTCCCTCCGGAGACGCACTCGCCGTACTCGACCAGGGCATCCCGTTCGACTGCCCGCACGACGCGCACGAGGCGACTCGGGCCGCCTGATCAGAGACCCGGTACGGAGGGAAGAGACCCGGCCGGCAGCCCACTCACCGCGGCTGCGTCGCGATCTGGATGAGGTTGCCGCAGGTGTCGTCGAGGACGGCGGTGGTGACGGGGCCCATTTCCAGGGGTTCCTGGGTGAAGTGAACGCCCAGGCCGCGCAGGCGCTCGTACTCCGCCCGCACGTCGTCGACGGCGAACTGGGCCAGCGGGATGCCGTCCTCGACGAGCGCGTCGCGGTAGGCCTTGACGGCCGGGTGGCCGGCGGGCTCCAGGAGGAGTTCGGTGCCGTCGGGCTCGTCGGGCGACACGACGGTCAGCCACCGGTCCCGCTCCCCCACCGGCACGTCGTGCTTCTTCACGAAACCGAGAATCTCGGTGTAGAAGTGCAGAGCCTTGGCCTGGTCCTCGACGAAAACGCTGGTCAGATGGATCTTCACGGGGTGCTCTCTTCCGGTGCGGAGGTGTCGGGCATGGTGTCGGGCACGAGCCATCGCTCGGTGATTTGCCGCAGCGGGGCCGTGTTCAGCTCGTGGAACTTGTAGCGGCCCTCCCGCCGGGTCTCGACCAGCCCGGCGGCCTCCAGCACGGCCAGGTGCTGGGAGACCGCCTGACGCGAGATGCCGAGCCGGTGCTTCATGCTCAGTCGCGAACAGATCTCGAACAGTGTCTGTCCGGACTTCTCGGCAAGCTCGTCGAGGATGGTGCGGCGGGTCCGGTCGGCCAAGGCTTTGAAAAGGTCGTCGGCCACGACCACAGGATAGGCAAGCATCCGCTTGCCTATCAAGTCGGGGTTCCGCCCGGGTGTCGGAGGGCGGCGCGCCGGCCGTGGAGCGCCGGCCCGAGGGCTCGGCCGCCGAAGGCGCATCGCGGAAGCGGGGGCGGTCCTGGACCGTCCGAGGGCGCGATATTCAAGTGCCCGGGGTGGGCGGAACACGTTATCTTCCTCGGCATGAACGTCATCGGCCGAAGCGTCTTCGCGACCGCGCGAGCGACCAGCTCGCCGGTTGCCGCCGCCTGACCTTCTCCCCTCCCCCACCGGCGACCGGAAACGGCCCGCCGGTGGTCCCGTGGCGTTCCGACGCCCTCGCTCCAGTGTGACGACCACGCGGTCCGCTCTCCGGTGCCTCTCCCACCGCTACGCGAAGGAGTCACCCTCATGGACACGGAGCGCATCGTCCGCACGTTCGTCGAGTACTACGAGGAACTCGGTCATCGCCGGATCAGCGGTTCGACACTGCTGCCGCCACCCGGCGACACCGTGCTGTTCACCACCTCCGGCATGCATCCGATCACCCCGTATCTGGAGGGCCGCCCACACCCACTGGGCCGGCGGCTGGTCAACGTACAGCGCTGTCTGCGCACCACGGACCTGGACGAGGTCGGCGACAGTACGCACCTGACGGTCTTCGAGATGCTGGGCACCTGGTCGCTGGGCGACTACGGGGGCTCGCGGAGTCTCGACTGGGGCTACCGGCTGCTCACCGAGGGGCTGGGGGTCGATCCGGGCCTGCTGCACGCCACCGTGTACGGCGGTGGTGACCAGGTCGGACCGGACACCGCTTCCCTGCGCCGGTGGCAGGAGCACGGGGTTCCCGTGGAGCTCACGGTGGAGGACAACTGGTGGTCGAACGGGCCGGTCGGCCCGTGTGGGCCCGACTCGGAGATCTTCCTGTGGACCGGTGACACCCCGCCCCGGTCGACACCCACCCGCGACGAGCGCTGGGTGGAGGTGTGGAACCACGTGATGATGCACCATCGCCGACTCGACGACGGCCGCCTCGTGCCGCTCCCCCAGCGCAACGTCGACACCGGGCTCGGCCTCGAGCGCCTCGCCTCACTGCTGCAGGGCAAGTCGTCGGTGTTCGAGTGCGATGTCTTCGAGCCCTGGCGGCGTGTCGTGCCGTCCCTGTGGCCACTGGACGAACCGTCACTCCGCCTGGTCCACGACCACCTCCGCTCGGCCGTCGTGGTCGTCGGCGACGGGGTCCTCCCCGCCAGCACCGGACGGGGTTACGTGTTGCGCCGCCTGGTACGGCGGGTGCTCACCGTGCTGTGGCGGGACGATCCGTCGCGCAGTCTCGGAGACCTGCCGGACGAGTTGGTCTCGCACACCCTCGACCGCTTCCGGCAGGAGGGCGACCCCGGCCACGTGCGTCGGCTGCTGGTGGAGGAGGAAGACCGGTTCGGCCGGCTCATGGAGCGCGGCCGGAAGGTGCTGGCCCGGCTCCGGTTCCGGGGTCCTCTCGGGGATGACGACTTCCATTACCTGCACGACACCCACGGGCTGCCGCGCGACCTGGTGATGCGCCTGCGGGAGGAGTGAGGGTGCGCGCGGCGGGCCCTGGCGCTTCGATGTCGGTGGCCCCGCGTACGGTCTGCGCATGGTTGACCGGACCCTTTCCCCGAGTTCGTTGCACGACTTCTCGACCTGGGAGCCCGTGCTGCGGCTGCTGCGGGACGGCAGCACCCGGGAAGCGACCGCTTCCTCACCCCTGCGGGTGACGGGACGCATCGGTCTGCACGGCTGGAGTCTGCCTCTGCGACGACGGGCGCTCCCGAGCGGGCGGACCGCGCCGGCGGCGGACACGCGGGCCGAGACCGAGGCGGTGGAGCGTGTGCGTGACGCGCTCGCGGACGCCGGACTCGACGACATCTCGTTCACGACGAAGATCACGCCGACCGGGGAGGCGGCGATCCGCCTGCTGGCGCGCAGCCCCGCCGTGGAGTCGGGCCTCGGCCCGCATCCGGGCGCGCTCCTGCTGGTCGAGGGCGCCGTTCCGCAGCCTTGGCGCTGTCTGCCCGAGCCCGTGCCCGGGGCGGTGGCGGCCGCTTCGGCGGACCCCGCCCTGCTGGAGCGGACACTGCGTGAGCGGTTGCCCGACGCCATCGGCGCGTCCGAGACGGAGATGGCGGCCGCGGAAGCACGTCTCGGCGTCGCCCTGCCCGAGGAGCTCAAGGCGCTCTACCGGGTGACACGGTCGCTGTGGGAGGACTGGGGCGACGACCATGAGGCACCGGCACGGGAGTGCGCCGCGGTCGGCTGCGAACTCTTCCCGCTGGACGGCCTGTACATAGCCGACGCGTCGTCACGCCACTGTTCCTGGACGTTCGCGGCGAAGGAGGCGGTCGTCACCCCGCCCGACGCCGCGGTCCAGGGCCTGGTCGGTTCACCCGGCTGGATCGTTTTCGGGGACAACGGCGGCGGCGACCGGCTGGCGGTCGACCTGACGCCCGCCCCGCGCGGACACATCGGGCAGATCATCATGATCGGCCACGAGGAGAACATCGGCGCCGCACTGGTCGCGGACTCGCTCACCGACCTCGTGACGGGCCGGCTCGGCGACCCCCGTGGCGGCGCCCGCGAAGACCGGCCGCCGGCCGTCGCCCACGTCAACGTCCGCAGCCTGCCCAGCATCGAGGCCGCCGCGCACCCCGGTCTGGAGGTGCTGTCCATCGGCGTGTGGGACGCCGAGCCGCTCAGCCTCGCCCCGGTCGTCGGACTGCCCCGGCTGCGGACGCTCGCCGCCTATCCCGGTACGCTCACGGATCCGCTGGAGATCGCCGGACTCACCGCACTGGAGTACCTGGAGGTCGGCCCGGAGGAATGGCGCGTCCTTCTCGACGCGGGAGCCGTGCCACGGGGTCTGTCGGCCGCCGCCGTCAAGGTGCACGGTGACGAGGACGTGGTGCCCGTCGGGGCCGTCGTCAACGAACTCCTGGCCCTCTGGGGCCGGCCCCAGATCATCCGCACCCTCCTCCGGGGCGACCTCGGCCCCGTGCCATAGCCGCTCCCGTCACCGCCGTGGCCGGAGAGCGCTCCGACCGTGGCCTCGGCGAAGCGGTGCGGAGGGGCGTTGTCAGACCTGTCTGCGAGTGTGTGGGGTGGGAGGGCTCGGGTGCGGCCCTCGGACCGGTGCTGGAGGGGGCATGGTGACGACGCAGGGTGACGGCTGGGCAGGCGTGGGATGGGACTGGAAGGACTACGACGACATCCGTCGTCGCCTGGACCGGGGCGCCGACCCGGAGACGTGGAGCGGGGGCCGCCCCCTGCACCGGGCGGCGGACTACGGCTCCCCGGAGGTGGTGGCGGAGCTGGCCCGGCGGGTCGCGGACGTGGACGCGCTGGAGAACGGTGTGACGGCGTTGTGGGAGGCCGTCGTGAACGGCAGGCCGGACAACGCGCGTGCCCTGGCCGCCGCCGGGGCCGATCCGTGGCGGCGGTCGCTCGGCGGCTGGTCACCGGGGCGGCTGAGTCTGGCAGGGCCGACTCCGGACCTGTTCACCGTGCCGCCCGGTGAGCGCCTGACCGACGCGGAGCGTGCGGCGGCCGAGGAGGGCCGGCGGCTCGTCGAGGCACTGGGCACCTTCCACTACGACGGCACGGGTCTGGCCTGCGTGGCAGGGATCGACGCGGCGGAGGCGGTGCGCCGTCTGGGAGCCACGCCGGCGCGGAGCGAGGTGATCGACGAACTGCTGGAGGACCCGTACGCGTACGACATGGACGAGAGCTTGCGGATCGTCGGAGTGACTTCCGTACCGGGTGGCTGCGTCGTCACCCAGCCGTGGGGGTACGCACCGCAGATGCCGGGCGTGCTGACCCGGCTGTCCGCCGGAACCGTCTGCTACGGCCTGTACGCGAACCCCAAGAGCGGCAACCAGGGCAGCATCGCCCGCGACGGGTCCGTCGAGGGCTGGGATCTGCACCCGGGGGGTGGACCGTACGAGAACGACACGTCCGAGGAGGTCCTGGCCTCCTACCTGTACCGGTACAACGCGGTGGCCTTCTCGTGTTCCTTCGCCGGGCTGCGCCTGACCGACGCGCGCGCGGTCACCGGGCCCGCCGATCTCTGGGTCCGACTGCCGCACCGCGGCTACTGGCAACGGTGACCGGCGGGACCGGCCGCCGCGCCACCGGCCTCGCTGCCGCCGGCGTACCTTCACCGGGGCGACGCCGGCGGGGTTCCCAGGTCCTCCGACCGCATCAGCCGCAGGAACGCCCTCACCCCGCTGATGATCTCCTCGTTCGTCGTCAGCCGGTTCACCGTGGACTCGAACTCCCGGCCGAGGGCGGTGATCCTGCGGTCGGTGTCATCGGCCCGGGCGTACACCGACGCGGTCAACGCGTCCATGGTGCGGCGCAGTTCGGCGAGAACGCGATACTGCTCCTCCGCCTTTCCCTGCAGCACCTCCGCGCCCCGTGCCACCCGGTCCACCTCGCCCTTGAGCCGCACCACGTCGTCCCGGGGGTACGTCACATCCCGCAACAGCGTCCCGAGCCGCCGCCGTACCTGCCCGAACCACGCGCCCGCGGGCCGGAAAACCGTGCTGAGCAGGAACAGCCCGGCGGTCCAGTAGCCCAGTCGCTCCCCCGTCGCGCTCGCGACGGCCAGCACCGCCCCCGCGGTGACCAGGTGTCCCGCCACGGCCGTCCGCAGCATGATGCGGGCGATCCGGGACGCCTCCGTGTCGCGCACGGGCGACACGTCGATTCCCCTCTCCCGGCTGACCGTGATCTCGGCCAGCACCGAGTGCGCCCGGAAGTACATGTTCCACGGAAGGGTGAGCAGCACCAGCAACCACAGCAGCGCCAGCACTCCCGCCGCCGCCGTCAGTACGGTCGCCAACGGCGCGCCCACCGCGTAGGCGAGCACGAGCGCCCCGGTGATTGTCCCGACGGCCACCGCGCCGGCCACGACCTTCCCCACATCGGCCCCCAACTCTCGTAAGCCCGGGCGTCCATGGTCGGGGCACGGGATTTCCTGGACCTGAGTACGCGTACTCATTTCCCGGGAATCCCGTGGTCCGCAGTCGCGTTCGGCCAACAGACAGCTTCCCGCCCCCGCTCAGCACAGGAGACGCCGCCATGTCAGAGCCGGAGATCGATGCCGTCGTGTTCGACGTGCTCGGCACCCTCGTCGACGAACCCGGCGGCATCCGCGCCGGTATTCGTGCGCTCGACCCGTCTCTCGACGACTCCGGGGTCGAACAGCTTCTGTCGCTGTGGCAGCGGCACATCGACCGCGAGCAACGTCGCATCGTCGCCGGGGTGCGCCCCTACCTCACGAGCGACCTCCTCGACCTGGAGGCCGCCCGGCTCGTCGCCGATGCCGTCGGAGTCGGCGACCCGGCCGCCGTAGCGGCGCTGGCCCGGGCGGGTCGCAGGCTCACGCCGTGGCCCGACACCGTGGCGGGGCTCGCCCGACTCGCCGAACGGTTCCCGCTGATCGGGCTCTCCAACGCGAGCCGGGCGGCGCTGCTGGACATCAACGCCCATGCCGGACTGCGCTGGCACCAGGCCCTGTCCGCCGAGGACGCCCGGACCTACAAGCCGGACCCGGCGGTCTACCGACTGGCCGTCTCCGTTTCGGGACGACCGCCCGAGCGACTCCTGATGGTGGCGGCCCACGCCTGGGATCTGCGCGCGGCACAGGAGCTCGGCCTGCGCACCGCCTACGTCGCCCGTCCCGTCGGCGACCCACCCGCGCCCTCGGACCGCTTCGACCTGCGCGCCGACGGCCTCGCCGCCCTGGCCGACCTGCTCGATCAGGCCCGGGGACGGGGTCGGCGGGGCCCGCGGTCGTAGAATCCGCGTGTTCCGGGGCCGGGGGGCCTCGATCGGGACTCGTGATGCTCACCGACGACGACTGCGGCGTCACCGAGGAGTGAATGCGTGGCTGGAACGACGCCAGGCAGCGGCTGGGGTCCCGCGTCTTCGGCTTGGCCCTCGGCGCCCCACGGGTCGCCGAGGCCGACTCGGTCCTCGACGCCCTGTGTGACACCCTCCGCTCCGTCGAGGACCTCACCGACGTCCACGCCACCGCCGACCTCTTCCGTGTGATCTGACAGGCGGGCGCGGGCCCGCGGCGGGGGACGGGACTTTCCGCTGAGTCGAACGTCCCGCGCGCACGTAGGTAGTACGGGAGGACTCCCGCCCTCCCGGCCCACGTCGCCCGAGGCCGCACCGACCGATTCGAGGAGAGCGCACCGATGAGCACCGCACGCCTGAACGACCGGCTGACCAGACACCAGCCCCTGGTTCTCGGCCTGTTCCGCATCGTCCTGGGTCTGCTGTTCACCAGCGAGGGCGCCGCCACGGTCTTCGGGCTGCTGGACCGGCGGGCGAGCCCCGCGGGTGACTGGCCGTTCTGGTACGCCGGGGTGATCGAGCTGGTCGCCGGTTCCCTGGTGCTCGTCGGCGCGGTGCCGCGCGGCGCGGCGTTCCTCTGCTCGGGAATCATGGCCTTCGCCTACTTCACCGAGCATCAGCGGGACGGCCTCTTCCCCCTGCAGAACGGCGGCCTGTCACCGGCGCTGTTCTGCTGGGGATTCCTGCTGCTGGTCTTCTTCGGACCGGGCGCCCTGTCCCTGCCGGGGCTGATCCGTCGTGGCGGCACCGCCGCGGGCGCCGCACGGCCGGTGGCCGGCCGCGCCTCGTGACCGTACGGCACGTCCCTCGCCCGGTGCCGCCACGGGGCTCGGCATCACCGGCCGGCCACCGGTCGCCGCCGGACACGTCGCGGGATGTGTTCAGGACGACCGTCCGCCGAACTGCCAGTCGTGCACCTCGATGTCGGCGTACCGGTCGGCGGTGAGGACGGCGCGCGCCGTTTCCGGGTCCGGCGCCCGCATCAGCACCGCCGTGCCGAGCCAGGTGGCACCGTCGTCGGACAGCAGGGGGCCGTAGGCGATCAGCTCGTCCTGGTCGGGCGGCACCGCCAGGTCGGCGGCCCGCCCCGCGCCGAGGCCGAGCACCAGGTATCTGCTGCCACCGCTCCGGCCGCCGTGGAAATCCCACATGGTGCGCCCCAGGGTGTTGCGCCACCGGCGCAGCAGTACGTCGCGGTATACGCCCGCCTGGTATCCGGGCTCCCCGAAGGCGAAGTCACGGGCGGCCGCGGGGTCCGGGAGATCGAGGATGTGCACACTGCCCGTGGGCTCGGCCTCGTCGCCCGTGCCGTCGCCGGTGAGGGTCGGACCGCGGGCGATCATCTCCTCGGAGTAGCGGTCCATGTAGGACAAGTGGTCCTCCAGCAACTCATGGCGGAGCGTCAGCGATCCGGGCCTGTCGCGGTGGTAGCAGAAGAACTCCATGGCCTCAGTCTTCTGCACACGGAGAACCCGCTTCTCCGCGACCCCCATCTCCCCATCCCCACCCCCCGTTTCCCGTTTCCGCCTCTTTCCGTTGGCCCGTCCTCCCCGCTCTCCCCGCCTCCCCGCCTCCCCGCCGACGGATCGGTGCGCGCCGGGCCGGACGCCCACCTCACGTGGCGGTTGAGTCTCCCGTGGGGGGGGAGAGACGTGACGCTGAGTGCATGGACAGCGGCGCGCTCCACCCCATCGGCGAACTGTCCCGGCGGACCGACCTGACGGTGAAAGTTATCCGCTTCCACTCCGACCAGGGCATCGTCCCGCCGACCGGCCGGAGCGCCGCCGGCTACCGGCTCTACGGGAGGTCGAAGCCTGGGTGAAACTCGCCGAACTTCGCCAGAACTCGGACTTCCGCACCACGCTGCGGCGTATCGCCGAGGACCAGGCGGTGGAACCGGCCGCGCGGGACATCGACCGCCTGCACGACGACTCGGACCAAGTGATGCGTGAACGAATCGGCGAGGCCCTCTCGGTCGGCGGCCTCGCCGACCTCGCCGCAACCGCACCGTCCCTCACCGGCTCACCGGCCTGCCTCCACGGGCACGCGTTCGACCGTGTCGGCGGCGGTGATCTGCGCCGATGGCTCCTAGGGACCGTATTGAGTTCCGATCAATGGGTGGCTCGGGTGAGGTCCTTGAGCCAGATCATCGAGGCGCATAGGAGGCGCATAGGTGGAGGCCGGCGAGGTAGCTGTCGGGAGACTTGTCGTACCGGGTGGCGATACCACGCCAGGCCTTCATCTTGTTGATCAGCCGCTCGACGGTGTTCCTCTCCTTGTAGAGCTCGGCGTCGAAGTCGACGGGCCTACCGCCCTGGGAGCCCTTCTTCTTGCGGTTGGCCAGCTGGTCCTTCCTCTCCGGGATGACCGCACGGATGCGGCGTTTGCGCAGGTGGGCGCCGTTGGCACGGGCGGAATAGGCCTTGTCGCCCGCCACGGCGTCCGGCCGGGTGCGCGGACGGCCCACGGGCAGACGGACGCGCATCTGGTTCAGGACGGGGATGAACTGAGGGCTGTCGGCGGCCTGCCCGGCGGTCAGGAGCAGCACCAGCGGGCGGCACCTGCGGTCGCCGGCGAGGTGGATCTTGCTGGTCTGCCCGCCCCGGGAGCGGCCCAGCGAAGCGGCCTTCAGCCGCAGCCGGTGCCGGCGCCGGACGCGGCGCCGCTCCTGCCGTCCGGGGTCGGTGTCGATGTCCTGTCCGGTTCGTCCGTTGTTGTCGCCCCCTTTGACCTGGCTTTTTCTTCGGCCGCGGCCTTCTCCAGCGCGGTGAGGACGTCTGGGCTCAGGTGCGTGCCGACCGCGTCCTGGTGGGCGCGCACGGTGGTGGAGTCGATACTGACCAGGGACAGGTCCACCTCGTCCCGCCGGGCCGCCTCCGCGATCAGCCCCTCCAGCAGGGCCTGGAAGACGCCCGCGTCGCGCCACTGCCTAAAGCGAGCCTAAAGCGGTTGTGCACGGTGGGCCAGGCACCGAACTCAGCCGGCATCTCCCGCCACTGCCCACCGGTCCTGAACCGCCAGATCACCCCCTCGAACTGCTGCCGCAACCGCTCGGGATTGATACGGACCGAACCGGCCGATCGGCAGATAGGACTCGATGAACTCCCATTCAGCGTTGCTCAGTTGCACCTGCGTCATGACACCAGGTCTACCGGCTCACGCCGTGCCGCGAGGTCGAATCCCGCAGATTGATCACAACTGGATACGGTCCCTAACGAAAAACTCAGTAATCACTCGTCCGGTCACAGGCCCAGGACCGTCGCCACCAGTTCGCTGCGGCTGCGGACACCGGTCTTCGCGAACACACTCTTCAGATGGTCCTGCACGGTCGCCGCGGTGATGTGCAGTTCCACGGCGATGGTCCGCGACGGCAGACCGGCGACGACTCGCGCCAGCACGTCCCGCTCGCGCGGTGTAAGCCCGTACGCGAGCAGCAGTATCTCGGCCACGTCGGCGGCCGGCGCCGGATGTACCGTCACGGCGATGGCCGCCGGGTGCGGGCCACCACTCAGCGGCGAGGCCTGGACGGAGAGCCACCGGCCCGAGCGGCCGCGGATGCGTCCGTACGCCGGCAGCTCAGCGCCTCTTCCCCGTGCGGCCACCTCCAGGATCGCGGACGGCAGTTCCGCCTGCGACGGGCCCAGCTCGTCCCGCCAGAGTTTCGCGGCCAGGTTCTCCGAAAACAGTCGCAAGTCCTGGTCGAGCAGGAGCACTCCGGCCTCGGACGGGCCCGCAGCGGTGTCGTCGGGTGCCCGGTGGGCGGCCCGGCGCAGGGCCGCACCGACCGGGGCGGACAGCCGCCGCAGGACGCCGACGTCGGCCGGGGTGAAGTCGGGCCGCCGGCCGCCGCGGAAGAGGGCGACGACGCCCCAGCAGCGGCCGTCCACCACGAAGCCCGCCCGCAGCTCGTGCCGTGCGTCGATCATCGGCAGCACGGTCCGGTAGCGGTGGCTGGATTCCGGATCACCGCCGGTGGCCGCACCGAGCGTGCCCGCGGACACCTCGGAGCGGGCCAGCGCCGCGAACTTCAGGACGTCGTCCACCAGGTACTCGTTGTGCGCGGCGGCCGCGGCCGCCTCCGGTACGAGCCCGGCGCTGACTTGGTCGGCGGTCAGCAGCGTCATCGGGTCGATCGTGCTGAAGCAGTAGGAGTCGGCCGGGATGAGGCGTGTCAGCCGGTCGGCGATCCGGCGGCGCAGTATTCGGGAGTCGAGGTCGAGACGGCAGATCGCCTCGATGTCGCGCACGGTCTCGCGCCGGACCATCGGGGAACTCACCCTTGCCACGGTATCCCAGAAATGTGGGAGGGCCGCCCGACCTCCAGGCGCCTACCGTGGGTCCGAGAAACCCCAGGTCACCGGAGGTACACCGACATGTCCCCGTCCATGCTCAACGTCGGACTGGATCCAGCGCTGGTGGACGACGCGCCCTCGTCACGGGCGGCGTTCCCTGAAATCGACGCCGAGGCGGTCCGGGCCGGAATGGCCGCGGGCCGGGCTCGGCTCGAGGAGCTCGGCCTCAGTGTCGATGTCTGCCTGCTCGACTACGGCCGCACGGCCGAGGCGGTCTTTCGCGCCGCGTTGACCGCCAAGGACTACGACATCGTGCTGATCGGCGCCGGCGTCCGGCTGGACCCGGAGCTGACCCCGCTGTTGGAGGTGCTGGTCAACACCACCCACGAGCTGGCACCCGGCGCGAAGCTCTGCTTCAACGTCAGCCCGACGACGGCTGTCGAAGCCGTCCAGCGGTGGTGGCCCGAACACAAGCCGCTGGTCTGCGCTCCATAGCACTCAAGAGACGATTCGATGAACGGGAGGCGGTCTTCCGCCATGTCTGCAAGAGCACTCGAGGACAAGGTCGCACTGGTCACCGGCGGCAGCCGGGGCATCGGCCGGGCGATCGCGGAGCGGCTCGCCCAGGACGGCGCCGCCGTCGGCGTCACCTACGCCCGCGACGAGACGGCGGCGAGCGAGACCGTCGAAAACATCCGCAAGAACGGAGGACGGGCCTTCGCACTCCAGGCGGGGCTGGGCGAACGCGGCGACGCGGCCCGCCTCTGGGCCGCCTTCGACGCCGCGGGCACGGAGCACGTGCCCGACGGGAAGCTCGACATCATCGTCAACAACGTCGGCATCGGGGATTTCGCATCCCTGGAGTCGTTGACCGAGGACGCCTTCGACAAGGTCTTCGCCGTGAACGTGCGTGCACCGTTCTTCGTCACGCAGCAGGGACTGCCGCGCCTGCGCGACGGGGGCCGGATCATCAACATCTCCAGCTCCGTGGCCCGCCTGGCCACGCCGGGAATGATCGCCTACGGCGCCACCAAGGGAGCCCTGGACAACTTCAGTCTCGCCCTCGCCAAGGAGCTGGGCCCCCGGGGCATCACGGTCAACTCGGTGGCCCCCGGAACCGTACTCACCGATGCCAGCGCGGCCACCCTGCTGGGCGATCCGCATGCCGAGGCGGAAGCGGCGTCTCTTGCCGCCCTCGGCCGGATCGGGCGGCCGGAAGACATGGCCGACATCGTGGCCTTCCTCGCCTCCGACGACGCACGCTGGGTAACCGGCCAGGTCATCGACGCAACGGGAGGCATGGCCCTCTGACGTGCTAAGGAGAGGAACACCGTCGAGCGGCTGATCAACAAGATGAAGGCCTGGCGTGGCATCGCCACCCGGTACGACAAGTCTCCCGACAGCTACCTCGCCGGCCTCCACCTACGCGCCTCGATGATCTGGCTCAAGGACCTCACCCGAGCCACCCATTGATCGGAACTCAATACGGTCCCTAGCTGTATTGACCTGAAGCGTTGTTCACGCGGCTGATGGGTGGGTGGCCGCCGAGTGCGGTGTGGCAACGGTGGTGGTTGTAGGTGTGCAGGAAGTCTGCCAGGGCGGCGGTGCGTTCAGCGTTGCTGGTGTAGGGCCGCAGGTAGGCCCATTCGTCGAGCAGGGTGCGGTTGAAGCGTTCGACCTTGCCGTTGGTCTGCGGCCGGTAGATGCGCGTGAGCTTGCCGGACGCGCCGAGGTCGGCAAGCGCCTGCCGCCAGGCGAAGCTCTTGCGGTAGGGCCAGGCATTGTCTGTCAGGACGCGTTCGACGCGGAGGATGCCACAGGTGGCGAAGAAGGCTGCGGCCCGCTGCAGGAAGGCCGCGCAGGTGGCGGCCTTCTCGTCCGGGTGGACTTCGCTGTAGGCGAGGCGGCTGTGGTCGTCGACTGCGGAGTGGATGTAGTCGAAGCCGGTGGTGCGGCGGCGGTCGGGGCAGGCGGCACGGCCGTGGATGCGCCATCCGCCGCCGTCGGGGATGCGGCCGAGTTTCTTGACGTCGACGTGGACGAGCTCGCCGGGCCGGCTGCGTTCGTAGCGGCGGATGACCTGTCCGGTGGGGCGGTCCAGGAAGGCCAGACGGTTCAGGCCGTGTCGGGCCAGGACCCGGTGGACGGTGGAGGCGGGCAGGCCCAGGATCGGTCCGATGCGGGCCGGGCCCAGCTTGCGTTCTTGCCGCAGTCGGCAGACCCGGTCCTCCAGCGCGGCCGGGGTCCGGTGCGGCGTCCTGCGGGGCTGGCTGGAACGGTCGTGCAGGCCGGACTCGCCCTCTGCTCGCCAGCGCAGCAGCCATTTGTGAGCCGTGGGCCGTGAGACGCCCATCTCGGCCGCGACATGCGCTACCGGACGGCCGGAACGGACACGCTCGACCAGCAGCCGCCTGCCGTGAACGGTCAGCCGGGCATTACGGTGGGACATGAAGACCTCCGTGTGGTGCGTTCCTAGACAGCTTCACCACACCGGAGGTCTTCGCCGTGATCAAGCCCCGCCGGCGTTAACAAGGCTCGTGATCAATACACCTAGCCCGCCTGCGGACGAACCTCCGACCCGCACGCCGAGCGCTACTGGCAGCTCCTGACGACGGTCAACGGGGGCCGGCCTCCGCCACCCTCGTTCCCGTTCACACCTGGGTTCACCACGGTCCTCAGCGGTGGTTCCGCCTCCGCCGTGACGGCGCAGGCGACGGACGGAGCGACGTGAACGGAGCGACGTACATCGGCCCCCGTCGGCAGGCCGGGCGCTCGTGGCCGAAGAACGACGCACCCCCTGGGATGCCTTCTTGACTGGTGACCCGGCGCCCCCCATATTCACCAACACCCCGTCATTCACTGCCATAGAGGTGACCAGTGAGAAGCCTCAGAGCCTGGGCCGCCCTGTACGCGGCCACCGCCCTCGTCCTTCTCACCACGGCCCTGAGCCCCGTCTCCTCCGCGGTGGCCTCCCCGGCGGGCGAACCGGCCTTCGCCACCCGTCCCGCCCGGGCCGCGCTCGCCCGGCTGCTGCCGCGTCACGTCTCGCAGTTCACCCTCGTCGCGGCGGGTCGTCCGGCGTCCGGGGACTACTTCAGCGTCTCCGGCCGGGCCGGCCACATACGCGTTCAGGGCACCAGCCCCGCCGTGATCCTCAGCGGCGTCAACTGGTACCTCAAGTACACCGCCAAGGTGGACATCGGGTGGCCCGGGCAGAGCACCGCGAAGCTGCCCCGCACCCTGCCCACGCCCGCGGGCACCGTGCGCAAGCACGCTTCGGTCCCGCACCGCTTCGCGCTCAACGACACCGACGACGGCTACTCCGGTGCCTACCGCGACTGGGAGTCCTACGAGAAGCAGATCGACCTCCTCGCCCTGCACGGTGTGAACGAGGTCTTCGTCCAGATGGGTGCCGACGCCGTCTACTACGAGACGCTGCGGGAATTCGGCTACTCCGAGGACGAGCTCAGGTCCTGGATCCCCGGCCCGGCGCACCAGCCGTGGTGGCTGATGCAGAACATGTCCGGCTTCGGCGGCCCGGTCTCCGTGCGGCTGATCGAGGAGCGGGCGGAGCTCGGCCGCAAAATCGCCGACCGGCTGCGCCGACTCGGCATGACTCCGGTACTGCCCGGCTACTACGGCACCGTGCCTCCGGGTTTCACGGAGCGCAACCCCACCGGACCGGTCGTCCCGCAGGGTGACTGGGTCGGATTCGAGCGACCCGACTGGCTCGACCCGCGCAGCGAGGTGTTCGGCAGGGTCGCCGCCTCGTTCTACCGCCACCAGCGTGAGCTGTTCGGCGACTCCACCATGTACAAGATGGACCTGCTGCACGAGGGCGGGCGGCCGGGGAACGTGCCGGTCGGGGACGCGGCAAAGGCCGTGATGAACGCTCTGCAGACCGCGCGCCCCGGCGCCGTGTGGACCCTTATCGGCTGGCAGAACAATCCCTCGACGCAGATCATCGACGCCGTCGACAAGAGCAGGCTGCTCATCGTCGACGGACTGTCCGACCGCTACGACGGCCTCGACCGGGAAGCCACCTGGCACGGCGCCCCCTACGCGTTCGGTACGATCCCCAACTTCGGCGGTCACACCACTGTCGGTGCCAACACCGCCGTCTGGACCGAGCGCTTCGACCAGTGGCGCACCAAGCCCGGCAGCGCGCTGTCGGGCATCGCCTACCTGCCGGAAGGCTCCGGCGGCAACCCGGTCGCCTACGAGTTGTTCATCGAACTGGCCTGGCGCACGGGCCCGCTGGATCACCGGGCGTGGTTCGCCGCGTACGCGGAACGCCGCTACGGCGGTGCCGACCCGCACGCCGCCCGGGCATGGGAGCTGTTGCGCGGCGGCCCCTACAGCACGCCGTCCGGCACCTGGAGCGAGTCCCAGGACGGCCTCTTCACCGCCCGCCCCGCACTGACGGCCACCAAGGCGGCCAGTTGGAGTCCCGGTGCGATGCGCTACGACCCGAGCACGGTGCGCCGGGCACTGGCCGAGCTGCTGCGGGTCGCACCGGCACTGCGCACCACAGACGCCTACCGCTTCGACCTGGTCGACGTCGCCCGCCAGGCCCTGGCCAACCACAGCCGGACCCTGCTGCCGCAGATCAAGGCGGCCTACGACGCCAAGGACCTGCCCCGCTTTCGCGAGCGGGCCGCCGAGTGGAAGAGCGACCTGGCGCTGCTGGACCGGCTGCTCGCCACCGACACGCGGTTCCTCCTCGGCCCGTGGCTGGAGGACGCCAAGTCCTGGGGCCGTACGAAGGCGGAGAGGGCCGCTGCCGAGTTCGACGCCCGCTCGATCCTCACCACCTGGGGCCACCGCATGGGCAGCGACGCGGGAGGCCTGCGGGACTACGCGAACCGGGAGTGGTCCGGCCTGGTCTCCGACTTCTACGCGATGCGCTGGACGACGTACCTCGACTCCCTCGACACGGCGCTGGCCACCGGCCGGGCGCCCGTCGCCATCGACTGGTTCGCGCTCGAGAACGCCTGGAACCAGGAGAGCGACGGCTACCCCGTGCGAGCGTCGGGCGACCCGGTGGCACTGGCCACCGCGGTCCTGGACGCCCTGCCCACGCCTGCCCCGACCGGGCCGCCCGCCGGGTGAGGAGTCCGGCCCCGGCACGGTGGGCCTGCGGGGCCGGGCGGGCCCCGGACAGCGCCTGACGGGACGCCCACGGTCCTCGGGCAGCCGATTCACCGAACCACTCCGCCGGTTGATCGACCGACTCGAGAGGCTGGGATGCCGCAGTGAAACAGGTGGACAACAGACGCGTCGGTATCGTCGTGGCGGTGCTGAGCGGTCTGGCTCTGACGGCGGCGACGTCGACGGCCGCGCACGCCGACGACCACACCGACACCCGACCGGACGTCATCGCACACCGCGGCTCCTCCGGCATGGCACCCGAGAACACCGCGGCCGCCATCGACCTCGCCATCGACCAACACGCCGACTTCGTCGAGATCGACGTCCAACGCACCAAAGACGGCACACTCGTCAACTTCCACGACTGCACCATGGAACGCACCACCAACATCGAAGAGATCTACCCCGACCGCCCCCGCTACCGCGTCTCCGACTTCACCTGGACCGAACTACGCCGACTCGACGCCGGCTCCTGGTTCCACCCCGACCACACCGGCGAACGGCTCATCACCGTCGACCACGTCATCTCCCGCATCGACCACACCCGCACCGGACTCCTCGCCGAAATCAGCCCCTGCGGCCACTACACCGACATCGCCACCGACCTCGCCGAAAACCTCCGGAACAAACCCCGCTACCTCCGCCGCGCACTCGCCCGCGAACAACTCGCCGTCCAGTCCTTCCAGACCGACGACGCCCGCCAATTCCACACCCACCTCCCCCACATCCCCATCGGCCTCCTCGACGCCGACCGCCCCACCGACACCGAACTCACCGAACTCAGCACCTGGGCCGACCAGGTCAACCCCCAGCACACCGTCACCGACCAAGCCCTCGTCGACCGCATCCACCAACTCGGCATGGACACCAACGTCTGGACCGTCAACGAACCCGGCACCATGCGCGAGATGGCCGCCCTCGGCGTCGACGGCATCATCACCGACTACCCCCAGTCCCTCACCCAGCCCTGACACCGGCCAGGACCGTTCCGTCCCGTCTCCTCCCTCCTCGTCCCGAGATCGACTCCGCGCGTGACCCACGCCGGGGGTTGCCCCGGCCACTCAGGGGTACCCCGTCGATCTTGGAAGGAGAAAGGAGAGTCGTGTCTGACGAGAATGTCAAGAACGTCTTCGTGGTCGGTCTCGACGAGGCCAATCTTCCGACACTCAGGGCCGTGCCGGGCGCCGACTCGCTGCGCTTCCACGGTCTTCTGACGGTCGAGGAGCTCCAGGACGGGGAGGTCTCGCTGCCGTCGGTGATCGAGAAGGCGCAGCGGGTACTGGACGACTTCGACGGAAGCATCGACGCGATCGTCGGCTACTGGGACTTCCCGGTCAGCACGCTGGTGCCGATCCTGGGAGCACGCTACGGCACTCGTACCACGAGCCTGGAGTCGGTGGTCAAGTGCGAGCACAAGTACTGGAGCAGGCTCGAGCAGCAGAAGGTGACGGACCGGCACCCGCGCTTCGGCCGGGTCGACCTGGAGGCCGATCCACCGCGCCCTCCGGACGACGTACGGTTCCCGATGTGGCTCAAACCGGCGTTGTCCTACTCCTCGGAGCTCGCCTTCGGTGTCGATGACGAGGAGGAGTTCGGTGCCGCCGTCGCCGAGATACGCAAGGGCATCTCACGCATCGGCCGCCCGTTCGAGCACATCCTCGACCAGGTCGACCTGCCGCCGGACATGGACGGTGTCGGCGGCCGGGTGTGTCTGGCCGAGGAGTCGCTGTCGGGCGTCCAGGTCGCCGTGGAGGGCTACGTCCACAAGGGCGAAGTGACCGTCTACGGGACGCTGGACTCCATCGACTACCCCGGTTCACCGTGCTTCCTGCGCCACCAGTACCCGTCCATGCTGCCCCCGCAGGTCATCGACCGGCTGCACGCTGTCACCGAGCGGGTGATGCGCCGCATCGGCTTCGACTCCGCGACGTTCAGCGTCGAGTACTTCTACGATCCGGGAAGCCAGGACATCAGCCTGCTGGAGATCAACCCGCGCCACTCGCAGTCGCACGCCGAACTGTTCGAGTACGTGGACGGCGTGCCCAACCACCACTGCATGCTCGCCCTCGCCCTCGGTGAGGACCCGCGCATGCCGCACCGGCAGGGCCCGTACGCGATGGCGGCGAAGTGGTACTACCGGTGGTTCACGGACGGGGTCGTGCGCCACGTGCCGTCCCCCGAGGAGGTCGCCCGTATCGAGCGCGAGATCCCGGGCGTGCGGATCGAAGTCCTGCCCGAGCGGGGACAGCGGTTGTCCGACCTGTCCCAGCAGGACAGTTACAGCTACGAACTCGCACACATCTTCACCGGCGGCGACGACGAAGAGGACATGCGCAGGAAGTACGACCAGTGCGTCGCGGCCCTGGGCCTCACCTTCGACGAGCCCCCGGAAGAAACGCGAGGATAAGGAGCGCCGACCATGCGTCACGTGACCCATCTGCCCTGCACGACGAAGGAAGAGGAGCACGTAGTCATTCCCATGTCCGACGGCGTCCGCCTGTCGGCACGGGTCTGGCGCCCCGACTCTTCGGACCACGAGCCCGTGCCCGCGGTGCTGGAGTACATCCCCTACCGCAAGCGGGACCTCACCGCCGAACGGGACTCCGTCCACCACCCCTACATCGCCGGGCACGGTTACGCCTGTGTCCGCGTCGACCTGCGCGGCACCGGCGAGTCGGAGGGGGTGCTGCGGGACGAGTACCTGGAGGTGGAGCAGCGGGATGCCGAGGAGGTGCTGGCCTGGCTCGCCGAGCAGCCCTGGTGCGACGGCACCACGGGGATGATGGGCCTGTCCTGGGGGGCGTTCGCGGCGCTCCAGGTGGCGGCCAGGCGGCCGCCGAGCCTGAAGGCCGTCGTCATCGCGTCGTTCACCGACGACCGGCACGCGGACGACATGCACTACATGGGCGGAGCCATGCTCTCGGACAACCTGGCCGAGGCGGGCACCATGTTCGCCTACGCCACCTGTCCGCCCGATCCCGCCGTGGTCGGCGACCGCTGGCGCGACATGTGGCTCGAGCGCCTGGAGCACTCCCAGCCCTGGGTCCTGGAATGGCTGCGCCACCAGCGGCGGGACGACTACTGGCGGCACGCCTCGGTCGCCGAGAACTACCAGGACGTACAGTGCCCGGTCCTGGCGTCCAGCGGTTGGGCGGACGGCTACTCCAACGCCGTGACGCGGCTGCTCGCCCACCTGGACGTGCCCCGGAAGGGGCTCATCGGCCCCTGGTCGCACAAGTTCCCCCACCTCGGGGAGCCCGGTCCCGCCATCGGCTATCTCCAGGAGGTCGTGCGCTGGTGGGACCACTGGCTCAAGGGCGTCGACAACGGAGTCATGGACGGCCCGATGCTGCGGACGTGGATGCAGGACAGCGTGCCGCCGTCCACGTCGTACGAGGAACGGCCCGGGCGCTGGGTGGCGGAACCGTGCTGGCCCTCTCCTCACGTCCGTCCGACCACGCACGCGCTCACCCGGCACCGGATCGTCCCTCCCGGCGAGCCGCGGGAGAGGACGGCGGGGAGCGACGACGGCGACCCGCTGACCGTGCGGTCACCGCTGTCCGTCGGCCAGTTCGCGGGGAAGTGGGCCTCCTACAACGCGCCGCCCGACCTGCCCTACGACCAGCGTGAGGAGGACGGCGGCTCGCTCGTCTTCGAGACCGAACCGCTCACCGAGCGGCTGGAGATCCTCGGATCGCCGACCGTCGACCTCGACCTGTCGGCCGACGAGCCGGTCGCCATGGTGGCCGCGCGGCTGTCGGACGTCAGCCCCGACGGAGCCGCCACCCGGGTCACCTACGGCTTGCTCAACCTGACCCGCCGGGACAGTGCGGAGCGGCCCGAACCGCTGGAGCCCGGCCGTCGCTACCGCGCCACCGTCCAGCTCAACGGAGTGGCGCAGAGCTTTCCGCCCGGGCACCGTATCCGTCTCTCCCTGTCCACGTCGTACTGGCCGCTGGCCTGGCCACCGCCCGAACCGGCGACGCTCAGCGTCCACGGCGGTTCCAGCACGCTCACCCTTCCGGTCCGTCCCCCGGAGCAGGCCGACGACACGCAGGCCGCGCCGTTCGGCGAACCGGAGGGCACCCCGCCCATCGCCACGACCACGCTGACTCCTCCGGAGGAACGCTGGGACGTGAAACGCGACCTGGTCGGCTACCACGCCAAGCTGGACACCGTGAAGGACCGGGGCACGGTCCGCTTCGAGGCGATCGGCCTCGACGTCGGCCGCCGCGCCCACGAACGCTACGCCTCCGTCGCCGACGACTTCACCTCCGTCAGCGGTGAGTCCACCTGGACCATGACCTTCCGGCGCGACGACTGGGACGTACGCGTGGTCACCCACACGCGTCTCACCTGCGACGAGGACAGCTTCTTCGTCGACGCCACCCTGGACGGCTACGAGGGCGGCCGGCGAGTGTTCTCCCGCACCTGGAACGAGTCGGTGCCACGTGATCTGCTCTAGGCGGTCGACGCAGCGGGTGTGGCCTCGTCGTGCGTGAACTCCCGGCGGCGGGCGGCGGGTGACGGCGCGGAAGGGGCTTCGGCCGTGGCTGCGACCGTCTGAGGCCGGCCGGGCCCCGGCCCGCGTTGGCTTCCTCCGGCCTCTGCGGTGTGAAATGGGCGGGTGAACTCTCGCACGCCCGGCGCCGAGCGCCCCGAACGCGCCCGCCCCGCCTCCCACAGCCTCACCGGTGTCGGCCTCGCCGTCCTCGATCCCGCCGGACGGGTGCTGCTCGGCCTCGGCCATGACGGCCGCTGGGAACTTCCGGGTGGCAAAGTCGACGCCGGGGAGGATTTCGAGACGGCCGCCGCCCGTGAGCTCTCGGAGGAGACCGGGCTCTCGGTGCCCGCGGCGGACATCCGGGTACTGGCGGTTCTCGTCGACGGCCTCAACGGGCTGACCCGGGTGACGGCCGCGGCCGTCACCCGGGTCGCGACGGGCACGCCACGGGCCACCGAGCCGGACAAGATCGTGTGCTGGGAGTGGTTCACCCGCCAGGCGGTCCCCGTGCCGCTCTTCCCGCCGTCCGCCTCGGTCCTGGACTGTCTGTGGCCGGAAGCGGTACGGCGGGGATCCGCCGAGGTGCGTCACTACGGCGTCCTCGGCGACGCGTCCGCCCGGCACCCGTGAGCCGGCGTCCGGCCCCGACCGTCGTGAGCGGCCTCGGGAGCCGGGGCGGGTGCGCGGCGTCGCGGCAGATCTCGTACGTGACGGGACGGCGCCCATGAGCCAGTGCACCGACCCGGCAGCCCGGGGGCCGGCGGCCGGCGCACTCCGAGCCTCCGGACACCGCGGATCTCCCGGAAACCGGGCCGGGAAGTATTCGCCGGCGATGCCGAGAACCCGTGATCGGCGGCTCAACCGCGCGGTGGCCGTGGGAGGAGGCGAACGGGCCGCGCGCCGGCCTGGCGGCGCTCGCGGAGCTGGACGACTCGCTGCCCCGCCACACCGCGGCGGCGGCGTACTGCACGAGCGGGCCGGCGACCCGTCCACCGCGGCACGGCTCTGCGCCGAGGCGGCCCGCAAGGCGTCCAACCTCGCCGAAAGCGACCACCCGACGCGCCGGGCCGCACGGCTCAACTCCGAACCGAGCCGCTGACGGAGCGCGCACGCGCGGTCACCACCCGATTTCCCCGCTCCTGCCTTATTGACATGAACGCGTCCCGGCGCAACTCTGAGAGCGCTCTCAGAATCGGTACGGACCAATTCCCTCCCCCCACACCCGCACGGAGGTGGAGAGTGCTCTCAAGCCTCAAACACCGTCTGCTCGCCGTGGCCACGGCCGCGGGCCTGGCCGGCGCCCTGGTCACATTCGGCGCGTCACCCCCCGCGGACGCCGCCGTGCCCGCCACCATCCCACTGAAGATCACCAACAACTCCAGCCGCGGCGAACCGGTCCACATCTACAACCTGGGCACCTCGCTGACGACGGGTCAACAGGGCTGGGCCGACGCGAACGGCACCTTCCACGCCTGGCCCGCCGGTGGCAATCCCCCGACCCCCGCACCGGACGCGTCCATCCCCGGACCGGCCGCCGGACAGACCAAGACGATCCGCATCCCCAAGCTGTCGGGACGCATCTACTTCTCGTACGGCCCAAAGCTCGACTTCCGGCTGACCACGGGCGGCCTGGTGCAGCCGGCCGTGCAGAACCCGAGCGACCCCAACCGCGACATCCTGTTCAACTGGTCCGAGTACACGCTCAACGACTCCGGGCTGTGGCTGAACAGTACGCAGGTCGACATGTTCTCCGCGCCCTACACGGTCGGCGTGCAGCGCGCCGACGGCAGCGTGAGCAGCGCCGGGCGGCTCAAGGCGGGCGGCTACAAGGCGGTGTTCAGCGCGCTGCGGGCGCAGCCCGGCTGGGGCGGGCTGATCCAGACCCGGCCCGACGGCACCGTCCTGCGGGCGCTGTCGCCGCTGTACGGGCTGGAGACCGGGGCGCTGTCGGCTTCGGTCATGGACGGCTACATCAACCGGGTGTGGCAGAAGTACACGTCGGCCACCCTCACCGTCACCCCGTTCGCGGACCGGCCGGGTACCAAGTACTTCGGACGCGTCTCCGGCGGTGTCATGAACTTCACCGACGGCTCCGGTGCGGTCGTCACGAGTTTCCACAAGCCCGACGCCTCCAGCGTCTTCGGCTGCCACAAGCTCCTGGACGCCCCCAACGACCAGGTGCGCGGACCGATCTCGCGCACGCTGTGCGCCGGCTTCAACCGCTCGACGCTGCTGAGCAACCCCCACCAGCCCGACACCTCGGCGGCCGGCTTCTACCAGGACTCCGTGACCAACCACTACGCCCGGATCATCCACGACCGGATGGCCGACGGCAAGGCGTACGCCTTCGCCTTCGACGACGTCGGTCACCACGAGTCGCTGGTGCACGACGGCAACCCGGCGCAGGCACGGCTCACGCTCGACCCGCTGAACTGACCCGGTGACCGCGCCCGCCCCCGCCCCGCGTCGACGCGGGGCGGGGGCGGAACCACGGGTGCGGCGCCGCGCGGGGCGGCTGTGGCGCACCGGCCGGGTCAGGCGCCGGGCAGTACGCCGGTGCGGGCGACCTCGGAGTACCAGCGGGCGCTGGCCTTGGGGATGCGGGTGCCGGTCGGGTAGTCCACGTAGACGGCACCGAAGCGCCTGCCGTAGCCGTGGGCCCACTCGAAGTTGTCCAGCAACGACCACAGGAAGTAGCCGCGTACGTCCGCGCCGTCCACGATGGCCCGGTGCACGGCGGCCAGGTGGTCGCGTACGTAGGCGATGCGGGCGGGGTCGTTGACCTGTCCCTCGGGGTCGGCGTAGTCGTCGAACGCCGCCCCGTTCTCGGTGATGACCAGGGGCAGCCTCGGGAAGTCGGACGCCAGCCGGCTCAGCAGGTCGTACAGGCCGGTGGGGTCGACGGCCCAGCCCATGGCGGTGATGTCGCCGGGCGGCTGGTGGAAGGCGACCCGGTCGGCTCCCGGCCAGGGGCTGTGGGTGCTCCTGCCGTGTCCGTCGGAGGTGTGGGTGCCGCTGCCGTCGGCCTCGGAGACGAGGGTGGGCGTGTAGTAGTTGACGCCCAGGAAGTCCAAGGGCTGGTGGATCTGCCGCAGGTCGCCGTCCCGCACGAAGGACCAGTCGGTCAGCGCCGCGGTGTCCTTGAACAGGTCCTCGGGGTAGGCGCCTTGCAGCATCGGGCCGGTGAAGACCCGGTTGGCGAGCGCGTCGATCCGGCGGACCGCGTCGGCGTCGGCGTCGCTGCCGGTGAGCGGGCGGACGTGGTGGATGTTGAGGGTGACCGAGCACTGGGCGGCGGCGGGGAGGCGGTCGCGCAGCGCCTGGACGGCCAGGCCGTGGCCCAGGTTGAGGTGGTGGGCGGCGCGCAGCGCGGCGACCGGGTCGGTGCGGCCGGGGGCGTGCACGCCGGAGCCGTAGCCGAGGAAGGCGCTGCACCAGGGCTCGTTGAGCGTCGTCCAGGTCTTCACCCGGTCGCCGAGGGCGTCGGCGGCGAGGGCCGCGTACTCGGCGAACCGCTCGGCCGTGGCCCGCTCGGGCCAGCCCCCGGCGTCCTCCAGCTCCTGCGGCAGGTCCCAGTGGTAGAGGGTGGCGACGGGCTGGATGCCCTTGTCCAGCAGGTCGTCGACGAGGCGCCGGTAGAAGTCCAGGCCCTTCTGGACGGCGGGGCCGCGGCCGGTCGGCTGGACACGGGGCCAGGCGAGGGAGAAACGGTAGGCGTCCAGGCCGAGTTCGGCCATGAGCGCGACGTCCTCGCGCCAGCGGTGGTAGTGGTCGGTGGCGATGTCACCGGTGTCGCCGTTGCGGACCCGGCCGGGGGTACGGGCGTAGGTGTCCCAGATGGACGGCGTACGGCCGTCCTCCGCGGCGGCCCCCTCGATCTGGTACGAGGCGGTCGCGGAGCCCCAGAGGAAGCCCTTGGGGAAGGTACGGGCGGCGTCCGGGGCGGACGCGGTCTGCTGTGCTGCGGTGACCACGTAAGTCCTTTCGTGGAGGGGGTGTTCGCGAGCGCGCGGATGCCGGAAGGGTGCGCGCGTGCCGGCTGGGGAGGAGGTGGTGCTGCCCGGCGGCTCGGTGCCGGGCCGCCGTGTGGCGGGTCAGCCCTTCACGGCGCCCGCCATGATGCCGCTGACGATCTGCCGGCCGAAGACGATGAACATCAGCAGCAGCGGCAGCGTGCCGAGCAGCGCGCCCGCCATGATCAGCGACTGGTCGCGTACATAGCCGGCGCTGAGCTGGGTGAGCGCGACGGGGACCGTCGGGTTGGTCATGTCGAGCACCACGAAGGGCCAGAAGAAGTCGTTCCAGGCGTGCACGAAGGTGATCATGAACAGGACGGCCATCGCGGGCCGTGCGACGGGCAGCACGATGCTCCAGAAGATCCGCAGCGAGTGTGCCCCGTCCACGCGTCCGGCCTCGACGAGCTCGTCCGGCAGCGCCTCCGCCAGGTACTGCCGCATGAAGAAGACCCCGACCGCGCTCACCAGCGTGGGGAAGATGACGGCGGGCAACTGCTGTGACCAGCCCAGCTCGGACATCATCATGAACAGCGGGACGACGGCGAGCTGCGGCGGCACCATCATGGTGCCGATCACCAGCATGAGCAGGACGTTGCGCCCCTTGAACCGCAGCTTGGCGAAGGCGAATCCGGCGAGCGTCGCGAACATCACCGTGGACAGGGCGATCACCCCGGCCACGATGAGGCTGTTCATCATGGCCTTGCCCATCGCCGCCTCGTCCCAGGCCCGGGCGAGGTTGCTGAACAGGTTCGGGCCGGGCAGGAACGGCGGCGGGGTCTGGCTGACCCGGGTGTTGTCCGTGGAGGCGGCCACCATCGTCCAGTACAGCGGGAAGATCGACAGCACCGCCATGACGGCGAGCAGGACGTAGGCGAGCGGGCCGGCGTGGTGCTGTCGGCCGGCGCGCTGGCGCAGCAGCCGGCGGCCGCCGCGGCCGGCCGGCTTCTCGGCGGGGGTCCGGGCCGGGGCGTCCGTCCGGGCCGGGAGGCTTTGAGTGGTCATGGCGACTCCAGGTCAGGACGAACGGGAACGCAGGCGCTTGATCAGGCGCTGCGCCACGAAGACGAGGACGAGCAGCATGAACATCGCCCAGGCGACGGTCGCCGAGCGGCCCATCTGGTAGTTCTTCCAGCCCTCCTCGTACAGCAGCAGGCCCAGCGTCTGGTACTGGTTGTCCGCGCCGCCGGTGATGCCGTTGGGTCCCTGGCCGAAGATCAGCGGCTCACCGAAGAGCTGGGTGGCGCCGATCGTGGAGAGCACGATCGTGAAGACGATGGTGGAGCGGATGCCGGGGACGGTGACGTGGGTGAACTGCTTCCACCGGGAGGCGCCGTCGATCGCCGCCGCCTCGTACCGCTCGGCGGGGACGGCCTGCATGGCGGCGAGGTAGAGCAGCGCGTTGTAGCCGGTCCAGCGCCAGATGACGATGGTGGAGATCGCGACCTGGGCGGGCCACTTGTCGGCCTCCCAGTTCACCGGGTCGACGCCGACCGAGCCGAGCGCCCAGTTGATCATGCCGAAGTCGCGTTCGAAGATCATGGTGAACACGAGGGCGGCGGCGGCCACCGAGGTGGCGTAGGGGACCAGCGAGGCGACCCGGAAGAACAGCGAGGCACGCATCCGGTAGTTGAGCAGGTGGGCCAGCCCGAGCGCCATCATGAGCTGCGGCACCGTGGAGATGACGCCGATCGTGATCGTGTTCCGCAGCGCGTTCCAGAACCGGGAGTCGCCCCAGAGTTCGACGTAGTTGTCGAACGCCACCCATTCCATGACGTCGAGGGTGGCCAGTTCCACGTCGTGCAGGGAGATCCACGAGGTGTAGACGAGGGGGTAGAAACTGAAGGCGGCGAAGACGACGAAGAACGGCGCGACGAACGCGTAGGGGGCGCCCTTGACGTCCAGTCGGTGCAGCAGTGCGCCACGCCGCCGGGTGGTGCGCTCGCCGCCCGTCCGAGGGGACGGACCGGGAGGCTCGTCCCCGGCCAGGGCCTTGGTGGTGGAGGTGGCCACCGGACTTCCTTCCTGAAAGCGGATGTGTGAGCCGGGCCCCGGGCCCGCCGGCGGGGAGCCGGCGGGCCCGGTCGGCCGCAGGGGCGGTGGGTCAGCCGACCGCCTTCTCGATGCGCTCCGTGGTGGTCTTCCACGCCTCGTCCCGCGAGGTGCCCTGCTCGACCAGGGCCAGCCCCTGGGAGAAGGTGTCCTTGATCGTGCCGTCCTTGCGGCCCAGCACCTGCTTGTCCGGGATCTCCTGGGCGGCGGCACCGAAGATCCGGCCGATCGGCGCGTCGCTGAAGTACTCCGACTTGGCGTTCTTCACGTCGTCGCTCTCCAGCGCCTGGAGCGAGGACGGGATGTTGCCGATCTCCTTGAAGATGTGCGCCTGCTGCTCCGGCGCGGTCAGCCAGGCGACGAGCTTCTTCGCCTCCTCCTTCACCGGGCTCTGCTCGATCACACCGAGGAAGGACCCGCCCCAGTTGGCGCCCTTGGGCGCCTTGGCGACGTCCCACTTGCCCTTGTTCGCCTCACCGGCCTTCTCGCTGATGTGGCTGAGCATCCACGCCGGGCACACGGCGGTGGCGAACGTACCGTTGGCCAGACCGGGGTCCCAACCGGGCTGGAACTGGCGGAGCTTGGCCGACAGCCCCTCCTCCCCGGCGTCGGCGGCGAGGTTCCACGCCTCCTTGACGGCCGGGTTCTTGTCGTAGATCAGCTCGCCCTTTTCGTCGTAGTACTGCTCGGGGTAGCCGTAGACCATGGCGTTGAACAGGCCGCTGGCCGCGTCCATGTACGCCACGTCGTCGCCCTTGAAGCCCTTCTTGAAGGTGCGGCCGACCTCGACGTACTTCTTCCAGTCGCCCTCCCAGAGCTTGGCGACCTCCTCGCGGTCGCTGGGCAGGCCGGCCTTCTCGAAGTAGTCCTTGCGGTAGCAGACGGCCATCGGGCCGATGTCGGTGCCCAGACCCAGCACCTTGCCGTCCTCGGTGCTGATCTGGGACTCCTTCCACGGCAGGAAGTGGTCGGTGCCCGACATCCCGGAGAAGTCCGCGAACTTGTCCGCCTGGGTCTCGGTGATCTCCTTGGCCCGGCCGATCTCGATGCCCTGGATGTCCTTCAGGCCCTTGCCCGCGGCGAGCCTGGTCTGCAGCGCGGTGTAGTACGTCTGCTCGTCACCGGCTATCTCGGCCTTGATGTCGACATCGGGGTTCTCCTTCTCGTACTGCTCGAGAAGGCCGGTCTCCTTGATGCCCATGACGCCGTACAGGCCCATCGTGATGGTGGTCTTGCCGTCCTTCTTGCCACCACCGGTGACCGAGTCGTCGCTGCTGCCGCAGCCCACGACGAGTGCCAGCGCGCCGGCGGCCGCGACCGCCGCCACCGCTCTTGTGCGCAACGAACCGAGACTGCTCATGGATCTCCTCCTAGCGATGGCGCTGACAGATCGGCGTGACGAGCTCTGCGATGACCACAGCGACGACTACAGCGGCTCTTACGGGAAGTGGGAACGTGCCCACTTTTTGGTGGGCACGTTCCCACCGGCGCATCGAAGACTCGTTGGATCGGGCGGATCTGTCAATAACTTGAAAGCAACTTGTGGACCTCTTCCCCGGGGCCGGTGTCGGTTTCCCGGACCTCGGGGGTGCGCTGCCGACTGCGGCGTCTGCAAGAATTGCGCAGGTCACCTCCGCGGCAGGCACCGCCGCCGCGGCCGCCGAGGGGGGAGTGCATGACCGGCCACCGCCGTCCCACGATCAAAACGGTCGCCGCCCGCGCCGGCGTGGGCCGCACCACGGTCTCCCGCGTCGTCAACGGTTCGGAACTGGTCAGTGCCGACGCACGCGCCAGGGTCCTCGCCGCGATAAAGGAGCTCAACTACGTTCCCAACTCGGTCGCCCGCGGTCTGGTGACCAACCGCACCGACGCCGTGGCCCTGGTGATCCCGGAATCGGAGAGCCGGCTCGGTTCGGAACCCTTCTTCGCCGCGCTGATCCGGGGCGTCAGCGGGGCTCTCGCCGAGAACCGGACGCAGTTGCAGCTCATGCTCGTCCGCGACCAGGCCGAACGGGACCAGTTGACCGAGTCGGTGGCGACCCGCCGCGTGGACGGCGTCCTTCTGGTCTCCGTGCACGCCGAGGACCGGCTGCCGGGCATGCTGGAGGAGATGGGCCTGCCCACCGTGCTGGCCGGCCGCCGCGACGCCGGCGAGCGGCTGAGCTACGTCGACTCCGACAACGCCGGCGGGGCCAGTGCGGCGGTCCGGCACCTGCTGGACCGGGGCAGGAGGCGGATCGCCACGATCACCGGCCCCCTGGACATGGACGTCGGCCGCAGCCGGCTCGCCGGCTGGCGCGCCGCGCACGAGGAGGCGGGGGTGCTTGCGAGCGAACCGCTGGTCGAGGCGGGCGACTTCACCGAGGACGGCGGGCGCCGCGCCATGCGTTTGCTTCTTGAACGCGCCCCGGATCTGGATGCCGTCTTCGCCGCCTCCGACCTCATGGCGGTCGGCGCCCTGGCGGAACTGCGCCGGCAGGAACGACGGGTTCCCGGTGACGTCGCCGTCGTGGGATTCGAAGATTCCGTCCTGGCCCGCCACACCGACCCGCCGCTGACGACGGTGCGTCAGCCGGTGGAGGAACTGGGCCGGACCATGGCCCGCATCCTCACCGACATCACGCGGCACGGTGCGTCCCGGCAGCAAATGACCCTGCCGACCGAGCTGGTGGTGCGCGAATCGTCCTGACACACGACCAGGACCGGTGCTGCTGCTGTCCTCATCACCGCCGACCTGCCTGCAGCGATACATACGTGCTGTCACGCGACCGGGCAGGATGTGTTGACGATCGCGAAGATCCCGTAGGCGATTGCTCCGGCGTTCACCAGCGGGCCCCACAGGGCCAGCCGGAATCACCGCTCGGCTTCCCTCCATCGGGGCAGGCTCGCCAAGCGGCCAGGACGACCATCTGGACGCGGCGTGGACGCCCGGGGTCGCGAGAGACACCCTCTTGGTGAGGACGTCCGTCGCCGCCTACGCTTCCATGGCCGGTGGCCGCGGGGCAGGCCGGGCGGTGATGAGGTCCACCGCGCGTTCGGCGGCGAGCAGCACGGTGACCATCGGGTTGACGGTCGGCATGGTGGGGAAGACGGACGCGTCCACGATCCGCAGCCCGTCGTGTCCGCGCAGCCGCAACTGGGGATCGAGCACCGCCATCGGATCGTCCTCGGCGCCCATCCGGCAGGTTCCGGCCGGGTGGTAGACGGTGTGTGCGGCGCGGCGTCCGTACTCGGACAGGTCGGCGTCCGAGTGTACGTCCGGGCCCGGCGCCACCTCGCGCAGCAGCCAGTCGCTGAGCGGGGCGGTCGACGCCACCTCGCGGGCGATCCGCAGCCCGTCGACGATCGCGCGCTCGTCGTACCCGTCCGGGTCGGTGAAGTAGCGAAAGTCCAGGGCGGGTTTGACGTCCGGGTCGGCGCTGCGCAGCCACATGCGGCCGACGGAGCGGGCGCGCGGCACGTTCGGTGTCATGCAGACGCCGTGCTCGGGGACGGGGTAGCCCAGCCGTTCGGTGTTGGCGGTGAACGGCACCTGGTAGAAGTGGAACATCAGGTCCGGGCGCGGACCGCCCGCCGGATCGCGGCGCAGGAAGAGGCCGGCGTCGGAGTCCATGGCGGAGTTGGGCGGCAGCGGTTCACGGGTCTCCCACACCATCACCGACTCGGGGTGGTCCAGCAGGTTCTCCCCCACCCCGGGCAGGTCCGCGCGGACCTCGATGCCCAGGTCACGCAGCCGGTCGGCCGGGCCGATGCCGGAGAGCATGAGCAGCCGGGGGGTGTCGATCGCCCCGGCGCACAGGAGTACCTCGGCGTCCGCCTCCAGTGTCGAGAGGGAGCCGTCGGGGTTGCGGACCTGGGCGCGGGTGAAGCGGCCTTCGCCGTCGGGCAGCAGCCGGTACGCCCAGGTCTCCAGACGCAGCGTCAGGTTCGGGCGGTCCAGTACGGGGTGCAGATAGGCGACGGAGGCGGAGGAGCGGGTGTTGGTCTCCGGGTCGTAGGCGAGGGAGAAGAAGCCGGCGCCGTCGGTGAAGGGGCGGGCGTTGAAGTCCTCGACGCGCTGTACGCCGAGCCGGGTGGTGGCCGCCGTGACGAAGTCCTCGGCGATCGCGTTGCGGTCGGCGGCGCCGACGGGCACGATCGTGTTCTGCAGCCGTGTCCGGTACGGCAGGATCGTCTCCGGTTCCCAGCCTGCGCAGCCGCGTTCCACCCACTCGTCGAGATCCTGCGGGAACGGCAGGAAGCTGATCAGCGTGTTGTGCGAGGAGCAGCCGCCGAGCACGCGGGCGCGGGAGTGCAGGATGTGCGAGTTGCCGCGCGGCTGTTCCTCGGTGGTGTAGCCGTAGTCGAACTCGGAGCCGAGCAGATTGATCCAGTTGCGCAGTCGCAGGATCCGTTCGTCGCCGACATCGCTCGGCCCGCCCTCCACCACGCACACGCGGCAGGCCGGGTCCTCGCTCAGCCGCGCGGCCAGTACGCAGCCGGCCGTGCCGCCACCGATGATCACGTAGTCGTAGGTCGTCGTCTCGTCGTCCATGGCGTCGCCTTCTCTCTCGCCCTGCCCGCTCAGCCCTTGAACCAGCCGGACGGAGCCGGCCTGAGGTTCTGGTAGATGTGCTTTGCCTCCTGGTACTCGCGCAGGCCGGTGGGCCCGAGTTCGCGGCCGAAGCCGGAGCGGCCGAAGCCGCCCCACTCGGCCTGCGGCACGTAGGGGTGGAAGTCGTTGATCCAGACCGTGCCGTGCCGCAGCCGTCCCGCGACCCGCTGGGCGCGGCTCGCGTCGTTCGTCCACACGCCACCGGCCAGGCCGTAGCGGGTGTCGTTGGCCAGTTCGACGGCCTCCTCCTCGGTGCGGAAGCGTTCCACGGTGACGACCGGGCCGAAGACCTCCTCCTGCACGATGCGCATGGAACGGTCGCAGTCCGCGTAGACGGTGGGCAGCAGGAAGAAGCCGCGGGACAGGTCGGGGTCGTCCGGGCGGCGGCCGCCGCAGACCAGGCGGGCGCCCTCGTCGCGGGCGATGTCCAGATAGGCTTCGACCTTCGCCCGGTGTTCCGCCGAGCTGAGCGGCCCGCTCTCGGTGGTCGGTTCGAGCCCGCTGCCGAGCCGGACGGCCTGCGCACGGGTGGCCAGCCGCTCGACGAACCGGTCGTGCAGACCGTCCTCCACGAGCAGCCGCGAGCCGGCCGAGCAGACCTGCCCCGAGTGCAGGAACGAAGCCTCCAGGGCGTGGTCGACGGCGGCGTCGAAGTCGCAGTCGGCGAAGACCACGTTCGGGTTCTTGCCGCCCAGCTCGAGGGCGATGTTCTTCACGCCGGGCGCGCACGCCTCCATGATCCGGCGTCCGGTGGCCAGGCCCCCGGTGAAGGAGACCAGGTCCACCTCGGGGTGGGAGGACATCGCCGCTCCCACGGTGCCGCCGGGACCGAGGACCAGGTTGGCGACCCCGGGCGGCGCTCCCGCCTCGGCGATCAGCCGGATCATGTGGATCGTGGACAGCGGTGTCGTCTCACTGGGCTTGAGCACGAAGGTGTTGCCCGCCGCCAGGGCCGGGGCCACCTTCCAGGAGGCCTGCAGCAGGGGGTAGTTCCACGGTGCGATGAGGGCGCAGACGCCGATGGGGTGGTAGGTGACCCGGCTGAGCACGTCGGGGCCCACGTCCACCACCCGGCCGCCGTCCTTGTCGGCGATCTCGGCGAAGTAGCGGAACGCGTTGGAGACGTCCTCGACGTCGATGCGCGCCTCGGCGAGCGTCTTGCCGGTGTCGAGGGTTTCGACGCGGGCGATCTCCTCCTGGTCGCGCAGGAGGAACCGCGACACCCTGAGCAGCACGTCGGCCCGCTCGCGGGTGGGTGCCGACGACCAGTCGCCCCGGTCGAAGGCCCGCCGGGCGGCTCGTGCGGCCAGGTCGACATCTGCCTCACCGGCGTCGTCCACCTGTTGGACGACGGACGCGTCGAAGGGGTTGACCACGTCCCGCCGCGCGCCGCCCACGGCACCCGTCCACTCGCCGTCGATGAAGAGTTCCGGCATCGCAGGCTCCCTCGCTCGTACCTGTCCGGTGCCGACGCGGCCCACGGCGCGGCACACCTGGCACCAACATCGACCGAGGACCCCGCGCCGGTCATGCGGACGCACCGGCCGAGCGAGGGTTGGGCGGGGATGTGACCTGGTTGGGCTAGCTGGTGCGTCGGCGCAGAGGCTCATCGGCACGGGACGCCGGCGCGGCGAGGGTGGTGCGCCTCCTTTGGGTGTGGGTCCCCCGGCCGGTGACGATCCCGCTGTCAGCCCACGTCGGGCAGTGCCGCCGGGAAGCCGTCCTCGTCCGTCCGCCGTCGCGCCCGGCGCGCGTTCTCCTCGCGCACCGCGTCCAGCCACCGCCACGGCTTGATCTCGTCCAGAGTCAGGCCGGGGCAGGCGAGTTGGTGAGGGATGTGGCACGTGGTGCCGGGCGGCGGTTCGCTCAGACCGCTGTTCCAGGCGTGCCCGCCGGAGTCGACGTGCCAGCGGTGACCGCCCGGGACGAGGTGAGCGGGAACGGTGAGCAGTGGCTCGAGCAGGACGTGCTGACCGGTGTAGGTGGGCCGGCGTTCACCGGCCAGGCCACAGTGCGGGCAGATCGGCCGGGCCGGCGGTTCGGGGCCGGTGGCGCCGTCGCGGGCGGCTTGTCCCCGGTCGACGCTCTCCCAGGGCCGTGGGGCGTCGTCGGGCGGCTGCCGGTGGCTGTCGGGGCCGGGTACCGGGAACAGGTTCGGTTCATGTGTATCCCCCATGGATGCGAGCGTGCGGCGGAGAACGGGAGTGGGACAGGGCGCAGAACGGGTGCAACGGGAGCATGCGGGCGGATCGTACGGGCGCGAGCCTCGGCGCAGCCGTGGTCCGCCGGGCCGGCCCGGAATATTTCCCGCGTTTCACGTGAAACCGGCCAGTACGTCACCGGCCGTACGGTCTGCGGACGGCACACGGCGGCGCCGAGCCGGACAGGCGCCGGAACGCACGAGTGACGACCTGGTCGCAGAGGTGTTCTCGATGCCGTACTCCGCTCCGCACCTGTTCGGCGCGCGCCGCTGCGCCTTCGAGAGGTACCTGCGTCGGCTGCTCCTGGCGACCTCGCAGTGCGCCCGGTTCTCCGCACGTCAACCGGGCACCGGGATCTTCGTCCGGCCTTCCCCGCGCTGAGCGAAACGCCCGGCCGCGACGGCAGCCGATCGGCGCCCGGTGATCCTCCGCCGTACTGGCAGACTGACGGACGTGACTGCTCACGAGACAGCGCGCGCACCGGCGTTCGCACAGATCGCCCGCACCCAGGACGCCACTCCGGCCGTACGGCGGGATCTCAGGGACTGCTGGACGGCGGTCATCGAGGCCGGAGGCGCGGTCGTCCCCATGGGCTGCCCGCTGCCGCCCGAGTCCTCGCCCAACGTCGAACCGGCCCTGGACGAGATCATCCGGGGGCTCTCTCCGCAGCGCAGCCGGATCCTCCTGGCCGGCGTCGACGGCGCGCTCGCGGGCTGGGTACTCCTGCGCCGCGAGCCGCACCCTCTGGGCGTGCACTGCGGAACGGTGAACCACCTGCAGACCCACGTCCGTTTCCGCGGCACCGGCGTCGGTGCCGCGCTGATGCGCCGCCTGCCGGAGATCGCCCGCGGCGAGATGGGCCTGGAGAGACTGCGGCTCACCGCGCGGGCCGGTCTGGGTCTCGAGGACTTCTACCGCAGGGCCGGGTGGACCGAGATCGGCCGATGGCCGGGTGCGCTGCGCCTGGCGCCCGGTGACGACCGCGACGAGATCCTGATGAGCCTCACCCTGTGAACCGGTCCCGGATCAGCCGCCCTTGACCGCCACCAGCACGACGCTGTCGCCGAACTGCCAGACCGGCGCGACATGGCGGAAGCCCGCCCGGCGCAGCAACTCCGCGTGGCGGTCCGCCGCCAGGTCCTCGCCGGTCCCGCCCCCGCCATGGGCCGCGTGGCGCTGGGCCCGCTCGGCGAGCAGGTCGGCCAGCTCGGGGTCCCGGGCCGCGGCGGTCCACCACTCCCGCCAGTCCTCGTGGGCGTGGCCGCCCGTCCGCTCGGCGCGGCGGCGGCCCACGTACGCGGTGATGTCCGAGCAGGGCGCCTCGGCGGGCGGGAAGTGGTCGCCGTTGACGAGTACGCCCCCGGGGCGCAGCAGCGCGGCGAGGCGGCGGTAGGTGTCCAGCAGTACCGGCTCGGGCAGGTAGTGCAGAGCCGTCGTCGAGACGGCGGCGTCCAGGGGGCGTTCCAGCCCGAGGGCGTCGGTCCAGCCGTCGGCGCCGATCACGGTGTCGACGTAGCGGGCGGCGTCGGCGTGGTGGGTCCGTCCCAGTTCCAGCAGCAGGGGATCCATGTCGGCGGCGACGATCTCCGCGTGCGGCAGCCGGTCGGCGAGCCTGGCCGCCAGGGAGCCGGGGCCGCAGCCCAGGTCGAGCAGGAGCGGCCGGCCACGGCCGGCCGTGGCGTACTCGACGACATCCGTGACAACCGTGAACCGCTCCTCGCGGTCCACTGCGTAGCGCTGCTGCTGTCGCTCCCAGCGCTCCACCCACTCCCTGGCCACCGCCATGCTGATGCCCATCTGGTCGCGCCACCTCTTCCGTTCCTCACCCGTCGTGGACGCGTCCGAATCTACAGGTGGAAACGGTTATCACTTGCCATTTCTCTCGTCCTTCACGCCAATGACGTCAGTACGGTGAGCAGTCGGTCGATTTCCTCCACCGTGTTGTAGACGTGCAGGCTCACGCGCACCGATCCGTCCTTCGCGCCCACGCCGGCCTGGCACAGGCTGTCGCCCCGCACCATGAAGCCGTGGCTGTAGAGGATGAACCCGAGGTCGTCGGACGGGATGTCACAGTGGCGGAAGGTGACGATGCCGTGGCGGCGCTGGGCCGCGGGAAGCGCGGAGTCGGCGGCCAGACTGGTGGGGCAGCCGAGGATCTCGTACGCGTCGAGGTGCCTCAGCCGGTCGGTCAGCCGGGTCGTGAGGCCGGCCGTCCAGCCGGCGATCCGGTCGGGACCGGCCGCGTCGAGCCAGTCGAGTGCGGCGCGCAGCGACACGATGCCGACCGTGTTGGGGGTGCCCTGCCACCCGGCCGGCCGGAAGGCGGGGCCTCGCGCGTTGCGCGCCCAGACCGCTCCCGTACCCGGCAGGGCCATCGCCTTGTGCCCCGAGAAGACCACGAAGTCGACGTCGAGTGCGGGATCGTCCAGGGCTACGGGCAGATGACCGACGCTCTGGGCCGCGTCCAGGCAGATCGGCACGTCCGGGCCGACCGCCGCGCGGATGCGGTGCACGTTCATGTCGCCGCCGTAGACGTGGTGCACGTGCGTGGCGGCCACGAAGCGGGTCCGCGGGCCGACGAGGTCGCCCAGGGCGCGGTGGTCGTAGTCGCCGGAGACCGTCTGGTAGGGCAGGGCGCGCAGGTGTACGTGGACACCGCGGGCGGCCAGCAGTCGCTGCGCTTCGAGCCAGGGGTCCAGATTGGCCCGGTGGTCGGCGTACGGCACGAGGATCTCGTCGCCGTCGGTGAGGTGGGGCACGAGCCAGTCGCGGGCGACGGTGCGCAGGCCCTCGGTGGTGCCGCTGGTGAAGTGGACGACGGAGCGCTCCGGTTCCGGATCGCCGAGGAACTCCTTGACCCGCTCCCGGGTCGTCTCCACCAGCTCCGTGGTCAGGTTGGCCCAGGGGTAGGTGCCGCGGCCCGCGTTGGCGTTCGACGTCGTGAGGTAGGTCTGGACGGCCTCCAGTACGGCCCTCGGCTTCTGGGACGTCGCCGCGCTGTCGAGGTAGGCCGACTCCGGATGTGCGGTGACGATGGGGAACTGCTCCCTCAGTTCCCGCTGCCAGAGCGCCGCGCTCATTCGCGCACCAGCGGTGCGCCCGCGTCCCGCCACGCGACGATGCCGCCGGCCAGGCTGCGCACGTCGGGGTGTCCCCTGCGCGTCAGCAGGGCGGCGTAGCGCAGTGACCTCTCGCCGACGGGACAGGCCAGCAGCACGGGCGTCCGCTTGCTGAAGGGGAGACCGCCCCGGACGAGTTCCTCGAACAGCTCGTCGACGATGTTGACCGAGCCCTCGATGTGCAGGGCGGCATAGGCGTGCGGGCTGCGCAGGTCGACGACGAGCGGGCGGGGATCGCCCTCAGTGATCCAGTGGCGGGCCTCGTTCACGGCCGCGGACCGGCCCCCTGCCCGCACCTCGTCGTCGGTGAGTGTCGCGAGGGTGGGCCCGCGGCTCGCCCGGCCCAGCAGCTCGGGGCGGCGGTCGCGCACATAGCTCAGATAGCTCTCCGCCCGGTCGCACACGATGAACACCGCGCTCTCGCGACGCCCCGATCCCTCCAACGCCGCGTCGGCGTCCCGCAGATGCCGCACCGCTCCTTGGTAGGCGGCGCCTCCGGTCGGTCCCGTCAGCAGTCCGCAGCGGCGGATGAGGGTGAGCATCCCGTCGATGGCCTCGCCCGAGGTGACGGACTCGACGGTGTCGTACGTCGCCGGATCGAACAGGCCGACCTGATGGACCTCGTCGATGGTACGGATGCCGGGGATGAAGTCCGACTTGTGGGCGACCAGGCCGAGCACCCGCACCTCCGGGTCGTGTTCGCGCAGCACCCTGGCGACGCCGGTCGACGAACCGGCCGTGCCCACGCAGGCGACGAACCAGTCCGGTGCCCGCCCGTCGAGATCCTTCACTATCTCGGGTCCGGTGCCCTCCGCGTGCGCCTCGACGTTGCGCGGGTTGAAGTACTGGTCGGTGTGCAGGTACGTGCTTCCCGGCTCCGTGAGTGCCTGGTGGAAGTGGGTCAGCGGGTCGTCCGTGTCGGTCGGGTCGAGGCACTCGCTCCGTCCCGGCAGCTCCTCGATCTCGGCGCCGAGGAGCAGCAGCAGTTCCTTGATCTCCGGTACCCGCATCCGGTTGGTGACGCTCTTGAACCTCAGGCCGTGCAGGCCGGCCAGCAGGGCGAGGGCCTTGGCCGTGTTCCCGCTGGAGAGCTCCACGACCGTCCCGCCCCCCTCGGCGGCGCCCTCCAGGTGGGGGCGCGCCATGTGCCAGGCGGGCCGGTCCTTGACGGAGCCGAACGGGTTGAGCATCTCCAGCTTCGCGTAGAGGTCGATGTTGCGCAGCCCGTGCACGGCGGGGTCGATGCGCACCAGCGGTGTGTTGCCGATGGCCTCCGTGATGCTGTCGTACCTCATGCGGGCGTTCCCCCCGGGTGTGTGATCGGCCAGTAGTCCTCGTCCGGGCACCAGCGCCAGGAGCCGCCCTCCCTCTCCACCGCCACCGTCCGCGCGAGGGGCTGCCGTTGCGCGTGGTGGGCGTGGAAGTCCATCGCGTACCCGGCGGTGTTGACGAAGGCCAGCAGGTCGCCGGCGCGTGGCAGCCTGGGGAGGAACACCAGGCGGCGGGTGATCAGATCGGCCTCCAGGCACAGATTGCCGACGAGGTGGACTCCGACCGGCCCCTCGTCGTCCTTCCCGGGTTCGCCGCGCGGCAGCAGTACGGGGTCCATGAGGACTCCGTGCTCCTCCAGGCTCACGTCCCCGGCGTTCATCCCGAGGCGCACCAGGTAGGGGGTCGCGTCCTCGCCCGTGCCCCGCACCTCCAGCACCCGGGCCAGCGACAGTCCGCACTGGTCGACCAGGGAACGGCCGGGTTCGATGTGGAGGTCGTGGAGGTGCTCCAGGAGAAGGGTGCCCGGCCCCCTGCCCAGCACCGGCGCGGGCAGTGACAGGAGCTCGTCGAGGTAGCCGGGGCCGGCGTTGGGGCGGTGGCCGGGGTACAGCGCGACGGACCCGCGCACCGTGCCGCCCTCGTTGCGCAGCCCGTAGCCGTGACCGCGCCAGGTCAGGGGCGGGCGGCCGCCGAGCACCGCCTCGCTGAGCGCGGTCGTCCAGCGCTGCCACTCCTCGCCGTCGGCGATGTAGCCGACGCCGAATCCGCCGCCTATGTCGACGGCACGCGGCGCCAGCCCCCGGGCCCGGCACTTGTCCATGAGCAGCACGCACTGCTCCAGGGCCCGGCCCTTCTCCTCGAGGCCGGTGGTGTCCAAGTGGTAGGAGAGGCCGGTCAGTTCGACGGCGTCCGCGTGCCGTTCCACGGCAGCCAGGAGCTCCTCCACGTCCCGTACCGGGGTGCCGAAGCGGCTGCGGCGTGACAGCATCCGGGTGCCCGCTCCCCCGTGGTCGGCGCACTCGAACCCGGACAGTCGCAGCAGTACCCCGACCCGGCCGAGGCCGTACTCGCGCACCAGGCCGGCGAGTTGTTCCAGTTCCCGGAGCGAGTCCAGGTTCACCGTCGCGCCCACGCGTGCCGCCAGCCACAGGAACTCCGGGTCCTTGGGACCGGTGGCCATGACACGGTCCCCGGTGAAGCCGCAGCCCAGGGCGTGCCGCAGCTCTTCCAGTGAGGCGACGTCGACACCGACGGCGGCCGGTTCCGCGGCCGCCAGCCGCCGCACCAGGCTGCTGGACCGGTTCGCCTTGTGCGCGAAGTACACCCGCCCCGCGAGGTGGTGGCGGCGGTAGACGGCACGGAAGCGTTCGACGTTCGCGGCGACGGTCTCGGGGAGCAGCACGTTGAGCGGGGAGCCGAGCGCGTCGGCGAGCGAGTGCAGGAATGGCGCGGCCCCCAGCAGTGAGGCGAGCGGCTGGTCCACCCGCGGCCTCAGGTATAAGGGCACATCCACGAAAGACCCCTCCCGGTGTCGGCCGACCGTCGTTGCGACGACCGTTCGGGAGTAGTCGTTTCCAGGTACACACGCCGCTAAGCCTCGTGGCGCGGCCGGGGACCGTGGGGGCCGACTCCGCCGTCGCCGGCCGGCTCGGCGCCCGCCCGGTTCGGGTCGGCCCGCTTCAGGGGCGCGGTGCCCCCGTGATCGGTCCGGTGAGTGCCTCGTGCGCTCTCACGGGGTGCAGGCCTCGGCTATGGACAGGCTGTTCTCGTAGAGGTGGTGGCGGGTGATCCGGCCGTCCCCGACGGTGAGGCGGAGGGCGAACGGGCCCTCGAAGGACTTTCCCGTCGCCCGTACGGTCCCCGAAAGGTGTCCCATCAGGACGGCGTCGGTGCCGTCGACGAGGAAGGTGTCGAGGGAGGCACGCGCGTCCTCGGGCACGGTGTGCTCCATCAGCTCCGTGAACTGTGCGGCGCACTCCTCGGCCGTGGACCGCGACCGGATCCACGGAACGGCGGGGTTGTCGGCGAGCAGCCAGTCCACTTCGTCGGCGAAGAGGCCGACGAGCCGGCCGGTGTCCCCGGCGATGCGCGCGGCAAGGAACTCCTGCACCACGGCCCGGGTGTCCTCGGCGACCGAACTCGGTGTGCCGGCGGACCTCGTGGTGGTGACGGCGGTCTGGACGGACATGCTGTTCTCCTCACGGCTGCGGCCGGCTCCCGGCGGGGGTTCCCGTCGACGCACTCGATCCTGCCGGTGGAAGGGAGAGCGGTCGATTACCCCGGGGGTAAGTCCCGGGGGAAGGCGGAGCGTCATCGGCTCTCTCCCCTCCCGCAGAAGCGGTCCAGCACGTCGGTCGCGCCGAGCGGGAGCCCGATACCGCCGGCCGCGCGCAAGGGGCCGACTCGCGCGGAGCGCGGCCGGCTCGGGCGCCCGAACCGGGCCACCGCTTCGAAAGCCGCGAACGTCACCGCGTGGACGGCGGGCAGGTCCGCGGCGAGGGGTACGGGCCCGCCCCGGCAGCCCGACTGGGCCAGTCGGCTGACGGCGGGCGTTGCTCCGCGGGCCGTCATTCGTTAAGGCGGACATGATCAAGAAGCTTGCCTGTGCCTCCGTCATGGCCACCGCTCTCCTGGCGGCCGCTCCCGCCGCCGAGGCGGCTCCCGCGCCCGGCCCGTCCGCCGGTGTCCCCGGTGGGCCTCTCCTGAACGGTCTCCTCGCAACGCTGGAAGGCGGCCACCCGGCCACGTCCCCGCCGTCGCTGCTGCCTGCGGGCATCCTCGGAAGGTGACGGACGTCGCCGCTCCGGATCGCCGTCGGCGCTGATCGGCGCCTCCTCTCGCGTCCCCCCCGTCCGAGCGCAGGGACGGGCGCGATGCGCGTAATCGCCCCTTCGGCCTCGGATCATCCGGTTCACCGTTCCGGTCCACCGGCTGATCCCGGAGCCGCCAGGCCGCGGCAGGTTTCCCGTAACCACCGTCCGACAGCCTCCAGGGAGTCATTCGATCGCGGGAGGCTGTAGTGAAGCACACGAGCAACAGGCGCGTCGGTGTCGTCGTGGCGGTGCTGAGCGGTCTGGCTCTGACGGCGGCGACGTCGACGGCCGCGCACGCCGACGACCACACCGACACCCGACCGGACGTCATCGCACACCGCGGCTCCTCCGGCATGGCACCCGAGAACACCGCGGCCGCCATCGACCTCGCCATCGACCAACACGCCGACTTCGTCGAGATCGACGTCCAACGCACCAAAGACGGCACACTCGTCAACTTCCACGACTGCACCATGGAACGCACCACCAACATCGAAGAGATCTACCCCGGCCGCCCCCGCTACCGCGTCTCCGACTTCACCTGGACCGAACTACGCCGACTCGACGCCGGCTCCTGGTTCCACCCCGACCACACCGGCGAACGGCTCATCACCGTCGACCACGTCATCTCCCGCATCGACCACACCCGCACCGGACTCCTCGCCGAAATCAGCCCCTGCGGCCACTACACCGACATCGCCACCGACCTCGCCGAAAACCTCCGGAACAAACCCCGCTACCTCCGCCGCGCACTCGCCCGCGAACAACTCGCCGTCCAGTCCTTCCAGACCGACGACGCCCGCCAATTCCACACCCACCTCCCCCACATCCCCATCGGCCTCCTCGACGCCGACCGCCCCACCGACACCGAACTCACCGAACTCAGCACCTGGGCCGACCAGGTCAACCCCCAGCACACCGTCACCGACCAAGCCCTCGTCGACCGCATCCACCAACTCGGCATGGACACCAACGTCTGGACCGTCAACGAACCCGGCACCATGCGCGAGATGGCCGCCCTCGGCGTCGACGGCATCATCACCGACTACCCCCAGTCCCTCACCCAGCCCTGACCCGGGCGCCCGGCAGTCACCGCGTTGACACCCACCGCCATCGGGCGTTGACTACCAGTACGGCGCAGCGCCAGGCCGCTCCGGGGACCCCGGTGATCCACGCAACCCAGGAAAGCGGCATTCGATGATGTACGACCAGACGCGCGCGCAGCAGCCGTCGGACCAGCCCTCGCGCCGCCCCGAGCACCGCTCCGCGGCGCCGGACGCGCTCCTGTCCTCGGACGAGCGGGAGGCGGTCCTCCTGCGCCTCCGCCAGGCCATCAACACGTTCGCCGACACTCCGCGTCAAGCGCTGGAAGAGGCGGAGGGCGCCTTCGACGACGCGACCGCCCACCTCGTGAACGCCCTCGCGGAACGACGCCGGGCCCTGCACGAGAGCTGGCAGGACGGGGACCCCGGCCCGCAGGCCGAAGAACTCCGGATCGCGCTGCGGCAGTACCGGGAGCTCACCCAGCGGCTGCTGCGCACCTGAAGCCTGTCGTTCGGCTCAGGGTGGCTGAGGGGGACGGTCAGACGAACTGCCGCACCACCAGTGCCACGGCACCCGCGACCGCGAGTGCCGTGGCGGCCGTGCGTGTCCGTCGTACGTCCAGCCGGCGGGACAGCGGCCCGGCGAGCAGCACCCCGGCCACGGCGGCGGGCACGAGCGGTGCGGTGCCCCGCAGCGCGTATGCGCCGACCGTGCCGGTCACCGCCAGCGCGGCGAGGCTCATCAGCGACCCGGCGAGGAAGAACGCGCTCGTCGTGGCGCGCAGCTCCGGTCCGTCCAGCCGCTGCCACACCATCGCCATGGGCGGGCCTCCGATGGACGTCGCCGTGCCCATCAGGCCCGAGACCATCCCGGCCAGGACCACCGCGGAGCGCCGCTGCCGCGGTACGAAGCCGGCCGCGCTCACGGTGACGCCGGTCAGGACCACCCCGGCGATGAGGAGCGCGAGGTACCGGGCGGGGAGGGCCACCACCAGCAGGGCGCCCGCCGACACGCCCGGCACCCGGCCGGCGAGTGCCCATGCGCAGCCGCGCAGATCGGCCCGGCCGTGTTCGCGTGCCAGGACGGTCGCCGTCACCCCGGTGGCGAGCAGCAGGACCACCGCGGGGGCGAGGGCCGGGTCCACGAGGGAGAAGACCGGTGCGGCGAGCATGCCCAGGCCGAAGCCGATGGAGACCTGGAGCAGCGCGCCGACGGCGACCGTGCCCGAGAGCAGGACGAACTCCGGGCCGGTCACGTCCACGCCGTCGCCGCGTCCAGGGGAAAGTGGCACAGGGCGGTGTGCGGCTCGGCCCCGCCCGGCGTGTCCCGCCCGACGACCGGTGGCGCCTCGCTCGCGCACCGGTCCTCGGCATGCCGGCACCGGGTGCGGAAGCGGCACCCCGAGGGGATGTCGAAAGGAGAGGGGATCTCCCCCTGGAGCCGGATCTCCTCCCGGTGGTCGCCGCGGCCGGTGTCCAGAACGGGAGCGGCCGACATCAGCGCCGCCGTGTAGGGGTGCCGGGGGCGTTCGAAGACGTCCTCCGTGGCGCCGTGTTCGACGACCTTGCCCAGGTACATCACCGTCACCAGGTCGGAGATGTAGCGGACCACGGACAGGTCGTGGGAGATGAACACGTAGGTGACGCCGAGGCGCGTACGCAGGTCCGAGAGGACGTTGAGTACCTGCGCCTGGACCGACAGGTCGAGGGCGGACACGGGTTCGTCGCACACGATGAGGTCGGGGTCCAGGGCCAGCGCGCGGGCGATGCCGATGCGCTGGCGCTGCCCGCCGGAGAACTCGTTGGGGTAGCGGTGGGCGTCGCTCGCCCGCAGACCGACCAGGTCCAGCAGTTCGCGGATCCGCTTCTCCCGCGCCTTGGCGCCCGGCACCACGTCCCGGTGGGTGCGCCAGGGTTCGCCGATCAGGTCGGCGGCCGACATGCGCGCGTTGAGCGAGGCGAAGGGGTCCTGGAAGACCATCTGCACGCGTCGGCGCCAGGCCAGCAGTTCCCTGCCGCGCAGGGCGAAGGGGTCGGTTCCGTCGAACCGCACGGTGCCCGCGTCCGGACGCTCCAGGCCCAGTAGCACGCGGGCCAGGGTGGACTTGCCGCAGCCCGACTCGCCGACGAGCCCGAGGGTCTGGCCGCGGCCGACCCGTACGTCCACCCCGTCCAGTGCGGTGAGCCGGCGCCGGCCGCCGCCGAAGGTCTTGGTGACCCCCCGGACCTCCAGCAGCGGAGCGTGTTCCCGGGGGCCGTCCGCTCGGGGCCCGGGGGTGGCGGCGGTGGCGCGGGACTCAGACACGGGCGAGCTCCTCGGAGAAGTGGCAGGCGGCCGAACGGCCGTCGCCCGACGTACGCAGGGCCGGCCGTTCCCGGACGCAGCGCTCGCGCACCAGCGGGCAGCGGGCCTGGAAGACGCAGCCGGACGGCACCGCGCTCAGCTCGGGCGGGCTGCCGGGGACGGCCGGCAACGGGCGTCCGCGTACGCTGCCCTCCGGTACCGAGTCGAGCAGGCCCCGGGTGTAGGGGTGGCGGGGCGCGGAGAAGACGTCGTGCACCGGGCCGTTCTCGACGACCGTGCCGGCGTACATCACGACCACGTCGTCGGCGCGCTGGGCGACCACGGCCAGGTCGTGGGTGATCAGGACGACGGCCATGTCCCGTTCGTCCTGGAGGTCCCGCAGCAGCCGCATGATCTGCGCCTGGACGGTCACGTCGAGGGCGGTGGTGGGTTCGTCGGCGATGAGCACGTCGGGAGCGAGGGCGACGGCCATGGCGATGAGCAGCCTTTGCCGCATGCCGCCGGAGAACTGGTGGGGGTAGGACCGGGCCCGCTGCCTCGGCTCGGGGATGCCCACCCGTGTCATCAGCTCGACCGCCTTCTCCCGGGCCTGGCGCCGGGAGAGTCCGCGGTGGATGCGGAAGGGTTCGCCGATCTGTCGGCCCACCGGCTGCACGGGGTTGAGGGCGGTCAGGGCGTCCTGGAAGACGATCGACAGGACGGGGCCGGCCAGCTTGCGGCGTTCCGCCGGGCTCATGCGGAGGGTGTCGTCTCCTGCGACCCGGACGGCGCCGGCGGTCACCGCCGCCGCGGGGTCCAGCAGTCCGACCACGGACAGCGCGGTCATCGACTTGCCGCAGCCGGACTCGCCGAGGAGGGCCAGGGTGCGGCCGCGGTGGACGCTGAAGCTGACGCCGTCGACGGCGCGTACCGTGCCGGTGGGTGTGCTCAGGTCCACGCACAGACCCTCGACGTCGAGGGCCGGGGCGCCGGGCGGGGCGGGGCTGGTGGTGGTCGTCACGGGGTCGTCTCCGGGGGTACGGCGGCCTGGGCGGGGCGGCGCTTACTGGGCAGTGTCAGGCGCCAGCGCTGGGCGGGGTCGGTGGCGATGCGGGCCCAGGCGGCCAGCACCGTCGCGGACACCGTCGTGAGCACGATGGCGAGCCCCGGCAGCACGGTGATCCACCACGCGGTCTGGAGGTACTGCCGTCCCTGGGCGACCATCAGGCCCCAGCTCACGTCCGGGGGCTGGATTCCGATGCCGAGGAAGCTCAGTGAGGACTCGGTGAGCATCACGAAGCAGAAGTCGAGGGTGGCGACCGTCAGGAGCGTCGGCAGGGCGATCGGGAGGATGTGCCGGTAGATGATCATCCGGCTGGGTGTGCCGAAGGTCCGGGCCGCGTCGACGAACAGCCGGCTGCGCAGCTCGGCCGCCTCGGCCCGCGCGGTGCGCAGGTACACCGGGATGCGGGTCACGGCGAGGATCAGCACCAGGTTCAGCGCGCTGGGCTGGAAGACGTAGAGCACGACCACCGCGATCAGCAGCGAGGGGAAGCTGAGGATCACGTCGGCGATCCGCATGGCCACGCTCTCGCGGCGCCCTCCGTGGTAGCCCGCCCACAGACCGATGCCCGAGCCGATCGCGAGGGAGCACAGCACGGCCGGGACGGCCACGGAGAGCGTCGTGCCGGCCGCCTCGATCAGCCGGGCCACCATGCTGCGTCCCAGGACGTCGGTGCCGAGCAGTCCGTACACGCCGTCGCTCAGGGACGGTGCCCGGAGTGAGGCGTCCAGGTCCTGCCGCTGCGCCCGGTCATTGATGAACAGCGGGCCGAGGACGGCCACGAGGGCGACCGCGGTGAGGACGACGGCGCCGACGGCCGCGGCCCGGTCCCGGCGCAGCATCCGCCACCGGCTCGGCCGCGCGTTGCGGGCGGAGGAGGCCACGGCCTCGTCCTCGACGGGCGGTTCGTCTCGGGTCATCGTGCTTCCTTCGCTCACGCCGGCACCGCCTGACGTACTCGGGGGTCGGTCAGCGCGTGGCAGACGTCGACCAGGATGTTGAGGGCGAAGATCGTCACCGCGGTCAGGAGCACGGCCGCTTGGAGGACCGCGAAGTCGCGCTGGAGGATGGAGTCGATCATGAGCTTGCCGATGCCGGGCCAGCCGAAGATCGTCTCGACGATCACCGCACCGTTGACCAGACCCACCGTCAGGTCGCCCGCCACGGTCAGCACCGGGGTGACGGCGTTGCGCAGGGCGTGGCCGAAGACCACGCGCCGGGGCGTGGCGCCCTTGCTCCGGGCGATCTTGACGTAGGGCGCGGACAGGGCGGTGACCATGCTGCCGCGGACCACCTGGACCAGCACGCCGAAGGGGCGGATGAGCAGGGTCGCGACGGGCAGCACCCATATCTCGGGGCCGCCGAGGGTGCCCGAGGTCGGCAGCAGTCCCAGGCCCACGCCGAAGACCAGCACGCCCATGATGGCGAACCAGAAGTCGGGGATGCTGGCGGCCGTCATCGACAGCAGGCTGGCGACCCTGTCGATCAGGGAGTTGGGGCGGTAGGCGGCGAGGCTGCCGACCAGCACGGCACCGGTGATCGCCAGCAGCATGGTGACGCCGGCGAGTTGGAGGGTGACGGGAAAGGCGTCGATCACCATGGAGCCGGCCGACTGTCCGGTCCGCAGAGAGGTGCCGAAGTCCAGATGTGCGGCGTTGACGAGGTAGTTCCACAACTGCTCGGGGACCGACAGGTCGAAGCCCTGCGCGGCGGAGAACTCCGCGCGCTGTTCGGCGGTGGCGCTCAGCGGGAGGTAGAGGTCGACGGGGTCGCCGGTCATCCGGGCCAGGAAGAACACGCCCAGGACCACGCAGACCAGGGGGACGGCGCTGGAGATCACGCGCTTGCGCAGGAAGGGGATCATGTCAGTGCTTCGCCCCCTCGGCCGGGCGGACCTCGGTCAGCCGCAGTTCATCCCCGGTGGCGGAGTCGGGTTCGTAGCGGATCGACGGTGACAGGCCGAGCAGTCCGTTCATGTGGGCGAGGTGGGCGTACTGGACGACGGACTCGTTCTGCTCGGCGAGCAGCCCGGCGAAGGCCTGCTGCCGCTCGTGACCCGACAACGCGCCCGCCTCGGCGATGCGCCGGTCCAGGGTCTCGGTGCCGAACGTGGACTGGGGGCCGTCGCTCAGCAGGTACTGACTGGTGGTGAAGGCCGCGTCACCGGCCTGGTTGCCGTGCATGATCAGCAGGGCGACGGGGCCGACGTCCTCGGGCAGCGGGCGCAGTTGGTACTGGAGGTGGGTGGCGGTGTCGGCCATGCGGACGCGTACGTTCAGTCCGATCTGCCGCATCTGGTACTGGAGGGCCTCCGCCGTTTCCGACACCCCGGAGAACATGCCGTTGCGGGCGACGAGGGTGATCTGCCGGTCGGTGGGCACACCGTCGGCCTCGGCCTCCCGCACCAGGGCGCGGGCCTCGGCGACGTCCTGCCGGGGCGCTTCGATCCCGTCGCTGTGGCCCACCACTCCGGGCGGGACCAGTTGGCCGGCCGGTTCGGCGAGACCGCCGAGCAGGGCGTCGACGATGCCGTCGCGGTCCACGGCCGAGTCGATCGCGCGGCGCACCCGGATGTCGTCCAGCGGAGGCTCGCGGCCGTCCAGCCGCAGGGCGGTCGTCTCGTTGTTGGGGTAGGCGACCGTCGTGTCCTTCTCCGCCTCCATCGGGTCCAGCGCGACGGCGATCTCCGCCTCGCCCTTGTCGATCATGGCGGCGCGCACGCTCGCGTCGCTGCGCCAGACGTAGCGGGCCCGGGCGAAGGCGGGGGCCTCGCCCCAGTAGCCGTCGAAGCGGTCGAGGGAGATGGCCGCTCCGGCCTGCCAGGAGCGGACGGCGTAGGGACCGGTGCCGACCGGGACGCGGACCTTGGCCTCGGTGTCGGTCGTGCGGGGCACGATCTCCACGAAGCTCAGCCGCAGCGGCAGGATGGGGTCCGGTTTCTCGGTGGTGACGGTCAGCCGGCCGTCGTTCACCGCTTCGACCTCCAGGTCGTCGTTGCCGAAGACGTAGCCCTCGACGTTGCAGGCGAGGTCGGAGTTGACCGCCCGGTCGATGGAGAAGGCGGCGTCCTTCGCGGTGAAGGGCGCGCCGTTCTGGAAGGTCACGCCGGAGCGGATGTCGAAGGTCCAGGTGCGCGGCGCGGTCTGCTTCCAGGTGGTCGCCAGCAGGGGGTTCAGCTCACCGGACGTGGGGTCCCGTTCGACCAGTGGTTCGGTGATGTTGGACCGGACGACGACGCCGGTACCGGTCAGTGATGCCTCACAGGGTTCCAGGGTCGGTGGTTCCTGGGTGAGCACCACCCGCAGGGTGCGGCCGTCGGCGCGGCCGGTGTCGCCGCCGGCGCTGTTGGCCACGGCGCACCCGCTGGACATGAGCACGGCGCCCGCCAGCAGCATCGCGCTCGTCGTGCGGGGCCGCCCTGGTGCGGCTCGCTGGGTGGATGAAACGGAGGACTTCATCGTCGCGTGTCTCCGGGGAAGTGCTGATGTGGCGCGTTCCGAACACCGGGGGTATGGGGCCGGCCACCCCGGGCTGTCTACACTTGCGCACTCGGTCTGCATCTGTGAACGCCGAAGCTAAACCGGCTCAGTGGCAGCGTCAAGACGTGCGCAGGGTCGGACATGGTTCCGCGCCGGTTCTCGTGCGGACGCCGCCGAGCGCCGCACCCCCCGGCATCCCCCAACGAGACGACTGGAGCCTCACCTTGCCGAATTCCCCCGCCGCCGCCCGCGCCCAGGACACCGTGCTCCAGGTGTCGCCCCTGCTCCCGGCCCTGGAGAGCGCGCTGGCCGAGCGCTACCGCACGGTGCGCCTTCCGGAACTGCCCGACCCGGCCGCCTACTTGCGTGAGCACGGCCCCGAGGTGGTGGCGGCCGTGACGAGCGCGCGGATCGGGGTGGACGACGCCCTGATGGATTCGTTGCCGCGACTGCGGGCGATCGTGCACTTCGGTGTCGGGTACGAGACCACAAACGTGGCCCGCGCCCGGGCCCGGGGCATCGACGTCAGCAACACCCCCGACGTCCTCACCGACTGTGTGGCCGACCTCGCCGTCGGCGCCCTGATCGACGTCATGCGCCGGATGTCGGCCGCCGACCGGTATGTGCGCGGCGGAGGCTGGGACGCCGCCCCCTTCCCGCTCGCCGACCGGGTGAGCGGGAAACGGGTCGGCATCCTGGGCCTGGGCCGGATCGGCCGGGCCGTGGGGCGCCGGCTCGAGGGCTTCGGCGCGCACCTCTCGTACTGCACGCGCGTCCCGGTGCCCGGCACCGGCTACCGGCACCTGCCCACCGCCGAAGCCCTGGCCGAGGCCTGCGACGCGCTGGTCGTCACCGTCGCCGGGGGCCGGGGCACCCGCGGCCTGGTCTCGGGAGCGGTGCTGGACGCGCTCGGCCCGCGCGGCTACCTGGTCAACGTCGCACGGGGCAGCGTCGTCGACGAACCGGCCCTGGTCGCGGCGGTGCGGACGGGGCGCATCGCCGGGGCGGCGCTCGACGTCTTCGCCGACGAGCCGAACGTGCCCCGGGCGCTGCTGGAGTCTGACCGGGTGGTCCTGCTCCCGCACATCGCCAGCGCCACGCGGGAGACCCGTGCGGCCATGGGCGACCTGGCGCTGCGCAACGTCGAGCGGTTCATGTCCGAGGGCACCCTGCTCACCCCGGTGCCGAAACGGCCGGCCCATTGACACCGCCGCTCGCCCGCGCCTACAACTGGGTGTCCACAAATGAGAACGCCGATTACATATGAGGATGGCAGGTATGGCGGGCACCTCCGAACGCGTCGTCGACGTCACCGTGACCCCCGTGGCCTTCCGGGACCCTCCCCTGCGCAACTCGGTCGGCGTGCACGAGCCCTACGCGCTGCGCACCGTCGTGGAGATCACCACGGAGAGCGGCGTCAGCGGCATCGGTGAGACCTACGGCGGCACCCTGCACCTGGAACGGCTGCGCCGTACCGCCGCCGAGCTGGTCGGCATGGAGGTCTGGAGCCTCAACGACCTGATCGCCCGCACCACCCGGGCGCTGGGTGGCGACACCGCGGGCGGTGACGGCATGGCCGGGATGGTCACCGGCAGCAGCACCGCGGACCGGGTCATGGCGCCGTTCGACGTCGCGTGCCTGGACATCCAGGGCAAGCTCGTGGGCCGGCCGGTCTGCGATCTGCTCGGCGGAGCGGTGCGCCCCTCGGTGCCCTACAGCGCGTACCTCTTCTACAAGTGGGCCGGGCATCCGGGCCAGGAGGACGACGACTGGGGCGCGGCCCTGGATCCGGCCGGGCTGGTCGACCAGGCCCGCCGCATGATCGACGCGTACGGATTCTCCGCCATCAAACTCAAGGGCGGCGTCTTCCCGCCCGACGAGGAGATCGCGGCGGTCAGGGCGCTGCGGCGGGCCTTCCCGGACCACCCGTTGCGCCTCGACCCCAACGCCGTCTGGAGTACGGAGACTTCCCTGCGCGTCGCCCGCGAGCTGGACGGTGTCCTGCAGTACCTGGAGGACCCGACCGCGGGCATCGACGGCATGGCGTCCGTGGCCGGGCGGAGTCCGACCCCGCTGGCGACCAACATGTGCGTGGTCTCCTTCGACGACCTCGCCCCGGCCGTGGCCCGGGGCGCGGTGGACATCGTGCTGTCCGACCACCACTTCTGGGGCGGTCTGCGGCGCTGCGGTCAGCTCTCCGCGATCTGCGAGACCTTCGGGCTCGGCCTGTCGATGCACTCCAACTCGCACCTGGGCATCAGCCTCGCCGCGATGACCCACCTGGCCGCGGCGACGCCCCGGCTGACCTACGCCTGTGACACGCACTGGCCCTGGAAGCGCCCCGACGAGGACGTGGTGGACCCCGCGCCGCTGCGGTTCAGCGGGGGCGGTGTCACCGTACCCACCGCTCCCGGTCTGGGCGTGGAGCTGGACCGGGAGGCACTCGCCCGCCTGCACCGGCAGTACCTCGACTGCGGACTGCGTGACCGCGACGACACCGGTTACATGCGCCGTTTCGACCCTTCGTTCCCGACCGAGACCCCCCGGTGGTGACCTGCCCGTGCGCATCATGCTCGATCACCGCATCCTCAGCCGGTTCCACGAGCGGCTCAAGGCGGCTACGGAGGGCAGCCACGTCTGGCTGGACGCCTGCGACTGGGACGCGGGGCGGACGTCCGCGGCCCTCCCCGACGTCGAGGTCTACGTCGGGTCGAGACTGCGGGCCGAGGACGCCCGACGGGCCGTGAAGCTACGGCTCGTCCACGTCGTCGGCGCCGGCTACGACGGCATTGCGCTGGACGCGCTCGCCCCCGGGGTCACGGTCGCCACCACCCACCACCACGGCCGTTCCATCGCCGAGCACGTGCTCATGTCCGTCCTGATGCTCTCCCGGGACGTGCTGGGCGCCGACCGCGCACTGCGTGCCGGTCGGTGGCGCAACGTCGCCGTCGATCCCGGGCTGCCCCTCGGGACGACGCTGCCGGGCCGCCGGGTGGGGATCATCGGGTTCGGCGAGACCGGCACCGAGGTCGCCCGGTTGTGCCAGGCGGCCGGCCTGCGGGTGCGCGCCGTGCGGCGCGACCCCTCGGCTCCGGTCCCCGCCGGCCTGCGGCCCGACTGGGTGGGGGGCGGCGAACGGCTGCCCGAGCTCCTCGCCGAGTCCGACATCGTGGTGGTCACGGTTCCCCTGAGCCCGGCCACCCGAGGGCTGATCGGTCCGGCCGAACTGGCGGCCATGGGACCCGAGTCACTGCTGGTCAACGTGGCACGGGGGCCGGTGGTCCGGGAAGAGGCGCTCTACGAGGCGCTCCGCTCGGGAGCGATCGGCGGCGCCGCCCTGGACGTGTGGTGGGCCGGACCACCACAGGCGCCGAGCCGGCTGCCCTTCCACGAGCTGCCCAACGTGCTGATGACTCCGCACCACTGCGGCCACACCACCGACACCTTCGCCGCACGTGCGGCGGAGATCGCCGGCAACATCGGCCGGCTGCGACGCGGAGACCCGCTCGTCAACGTCGTCCACCCCGGTGATCACGGACCCGTCGGCCAGGGCGGCTCGGCACCCCGGGCCGCCACCTCCCCAACAGAGTAGGAAACCACTCGTGCTCCAAGGTGTTCTCTTCTTCCCCGTCACCCCCTTCACGGCCACCGGCGACCTCGACCTCGGCGCACTGCACCAGCACGTCAAGGCGGGCGTGGACGCCGGACCGGGCGGCGTGTTCGTCGCCTGCGGCACCGGCGAGTTCCACGCCCTGGACCACGAGGAGTACGCCGCGGTCGTGCGTACCGCCGTCGAGGCGGCGGCCGGAGGAGTCCCGGTGTACGCCGGGGTCGGCGGCGCGCTGGGCCTGGCCCGGCGGTTCGCCCGGACGGCGGCCGAGGCCGGCGCGGACGGCCTGCTGCTCATGCCGCCCTACCTGGTCGAGTCACCCGCCGAAGGGCTCGTCGCCTACGCCCGTGCGGTCGGCCGGGAGACCGAGCTGCCGCTGATCGTCTACAACCGGGCGAACGCCCGCTTCGACGAACGCTCGGCGGCGGAGGTGGCCGGACTGCCCACCGTCGCGGGCTTCAAGGACGGCATCGGCGACCTCGACCTCGTCGCACGCATCGTCCCCGCCGTACGCGAGGCACTGAGCGCGTCGGGCAAGAGCTTCCAGTTCTTCAACGGCATGCCCACGGCGGAGGCGAGCCAACCGGCGTACCGGGCCCTGGGCGTCGAGCTGTACTCCTCCGCCGCCTTCGCCTTCGCGCCGGACCTCTCCCTCGCCTTCCACCGCGCCGTCGAGGAGGGCGACCGGGCGACGGTCGACGCGCTGCAGCGGACCTTCTTCCACCCCCTGGTCCGGCTGCGCCGACGTGTGCCGGGATACGCGGTGTCGCTGGTGAAGGCGGGGGTGACCCTGGCGGGCGTCGAGGCCGGACCGGTCCGCCCGCCGCTGACGCCCCTCACCGAACAGGAGACCGGGGAACTGGCGGACATCATCGCGGCGGGGCGGGGCGTACTGGGTTAGTCCGTCGCCCCGGGCCGGCAGTAGGAGTCGTGGCACAGGCAGGGGCCGCCGCGCAAAACCCGCGCGGTCCCGGTCTCCGGGCCGCGCGGGTCCGTCGCGGGCGCCCGGGAGCGGCAGGAGGGCGAGGACCAGTCGGAGCACCGTTCCCACACGTTGCCGGCGGTGTTCCACAGTCCGAAGCCGTCGGGGCGGTAGGACTCGACCGGCGCGGTGGTCAGGTGGCCGTCCTCGGCCGTGTTGACGTGCGGGAAGCGTCCCTGCCAGATGTTGCGGCGCCACCGCCGTCGGGGGTGAGATCGTGGCCCCAGGCGTACGAGGCGGCCGGCCGGGCCGCCTCGTACGGCGTACTCCCACTCCGAGCGGTGGACCGCGGGTGTCGGCGCCGGTCACAGCAGCTTCTTCTCGATCGCGGCGGCCATCCGTGGGCGACGTTCTTCCGCAGTCCCGACTTCGGCCACTGGGCGGACCGGTCACGCGTCGCCGACGCCGCCGTGCCGGGTGTCGTGCGGCTGGAGTGGACCGGTCCCGAGGACAGCCGCCTGTACGTGAAGCGCAGGCCCGGGCGTACGTCCGCCCGCTCAAGGGCGGAGCCGGACGGCCGCCGGCACGGGGAGGTACATCCCGGCGCGTCGAGACCGTCGACAGCGCCTTGGCGCGCCGGGGACCTACGCGCTCCTCGGTTTGCGCGCCGCCGGTCTGCGGGCCGTCGCCTTCTTCGCGGTCGTGTCCTTCGCGGTCGTGTCCTTCGCCGTGGGCTTCTCCTTCGCCGTGGGCTTCTCCTTCGCCCCGGTCTTCCTCGTCGCGGTCTTCTCTGCCGCGGTCTTCTTCGTCGCGGTCTTCTCTGCCGCGGTCTTCTCTGCCGCGGTCTTCTCTGCCGGGGTCTTCTTTGTCGCGGTCTTCTTCGTCGCGGTCCTCTCCGCCGCGGTCTCCCCGGCGGGCGCCTTCCTCGGCGTGGCCCGCTTGTTCGGCCCGGGCAGCTCGTGCACCTCGGCCCGCCCGTCCTCTCCCCGGTGCTCCCTCGCCCGGGAGACGGACTCCTGCAGGGCGGCCATCAGGTCCAGCACCTGGCCCGGCCGCTCCTCCTGCTCGGGTGCCGCCGGCGGTGCCCTGTGCTCGCGCTTCGCCTCGATCAGGTCCGCGACGGCGTCCGTGTAGGCGTCCCGGAACTCGTCGCCCTCCAGGTCGTCGCGGGTCATCGTGTCCATCAGCGCGAGCGCCCCTTCGATCTCCTCCTCGGCCACCTCGACCGGCGGCGGTGTGAGCGAGGAGGGGTCGCGGACCTCGTCGGGCCAGCGCATGGCGTGCAGCACGATCGCCTCGTCCCGTACCCGCAGCAGGCCCAGCCGCTCCCTGCCCGACCACGCGTACTTCGCCACCGCCACCTTCGACGACCGGGCCAGCGCCCGACGCAGCAGCTCGTACGGCTTCGCCGCGACCTGTCCGTCCGGCTGCAGGTAGTAGCCGTCGCCGATCCTGATCGGATCCACGGACCCCAGCGGCACGAACGCCACGATCTCGATGGCCTTCGCGGTCGGCAGCGGCAACTCCCGCAGATCCTCGTCGGTGACCGGCACGATCTGCGTCCCGGTCAGCTCGTACCCCTTGCCGATCTCGTCGGAGCGGACCTCCCGGTCCTCGAGCTCGCAGACCTTCCGGGTCCGGATCCTTCCCTGGTCCGCCAGGTGGTACCGGTGGAACCGGATGCTGTGGTCCTCGGTGGCGCCGACCACATGGATCGGTACGGTCACCAAGCCGAACGAGATGGCGCCGCTCCAGATCGACCGGGGCATGGACAGACCTCTCCAAGGGTGGTCCCCGAGCAGCACCAGACTATGAGGGGGACGGCGGGCCCGCACGCGCGCCCGCGGCCGCCCGAGGCATCACATGCCATCGCGACGGGACGGGCGTAGTGTCCCCGATATGCGTGATGTTCGGTGTGGTCGGCGTCGAGCGGCCCTGCCGCAGCCGGACTCCTGATGGACACCGCGGTGGCCGCCGTGCTGCGGGAGAGCGGTGCGTTCGGAGGGCTGTTGTACGTGCTGCCGCCGGGCGACGACGCCCTGTGGCAGGTCCTGGTGGCGGGTGTTCCCCAGGAGATCGCCACCCCGTGGAGGCGGGTCGCGCTGACCGATCCGATGCCGGTGGCGGACGCCGTCCGGGAACGGCGCCTGGTCTGGGTCGGCGGCCGGGAGGAGATGGCGCGCCGGTATCCGCGGCCCGCGCTGGTACTGCCGTACGACTTCGCGCTGGCGGCCACCCCGCTCGCTTCGGGTACGACCGTCCGGGGCGGGCTGGTGCTCCTGTGGCCCGGCACCCATTCGGCGGAGCTGAGCCGGCAAGAGCGTGACGTGATCCGGGACGGCTGCCGTCACCTGGGCGGGCTCCTGCAGCAGGCCACGGACCGCGGGGAACCGTTGCTGCCCGAGGACCGCCCCCAGACCCTGCCGCCGCCGGCCGGGCGCGCCCCCTCCCCCGCCGAGGCGAACGCGGTGTCGGCCTTCCTCGACCGTCTGCCGGGCGGGTCCTGCGCGCTGGACATGGACGGCCGCATCACCTTCATCACCCCGGGCGCGGCCGAGCTGGTCGGCGCCGACCAGGCCGACCTGGTCGGTGCCCTGCCGTGGGAGGCGCTGCCGTGGATGGACGTCCCGCACGTCGAGGACCGCTACCGGGCCGCGCTGGTCAGCCGCCGGCCGCAGCACTTCACCGTCCTGCGTCCTCCACAGACGCGGCTGGCCTTCGAGCTGTACCCGGACGCCACCGGTATCAGCGTCCGCATCACGCGCGGCGGCCCGGCCGAGGACGTTCCTCCGTCGCCGGCCGGGCCGACCGCCGGCCCCAGCCGCGGCACCGTTCTGTACCACCTGATGCACCTGGCCTCCACCCTGACCGAGGCCGTCGGTGTGCAGGACGTGGTCGAGCAGACCGCCGACCAGTTGCTGCCCGCCCTGGGCGCGCAGGCCATGGTGCTGATGACCGCCGAGGGCGGACGTCTGAAGATCCACGGCTACCGCGGCTACCGCGCCGATCTCATGGACCGCTTCGACGCCCTTCCCCTGAGCTCGGACATCCCCGGCGCCAACGTCCTGGCCAGCGGGGTCCCCGACTTCTTCGCGTCCTTCGCGGAACTGCGGCGGGCCTACCCCCGCACGGTGCACGAGGACGGGATGGCCGCGTGGGCGGTGCTGCCGTTGATCGCGTCCGGCCGGCCCATCGGCTCCCTCCTCCTCGCCTACGCACGGCCCCACGCCTTCCCACCCGGCGAACGGGCCGCGCTCACCTCACTGGCGGGCCTGGTCGGGCAGGCCCTGGACCGCGCCCGGCTCTACGACGCCAAACACGACCTCGCCCACCGCCTGCAGTCCGCCCTGCTCCCGCACACCCTCCCCCACGTTCCCGGCCTGCGGGTCGCCGCCCGCTACCTTCCGGCGGCCCGGGGGCTGAGCATCGGCGGCGACTTCTACGACCTCATCCGCCTCGACGAGCACACGGCCTGCGCCACCATCGGCGACGTACAGGGGCACGACGTGGACGCCGCCGCGCTCATGGGGCAGGTCCGCACCGCCGTGCACGCCCACGCCACCGTGGGGGCGACCCCCGACGACGTCCTGTCCCGCACCAACCGCCTGCTCACCGACCTGGACCCCGACCTGTTCACCAGTTGCGTCTACGTCCACCTCGACCTGGCCACGCACCGCGCCTGCCTGGCCAGCGCCGGCCACCCGCCGCCGCTCCTGCGCCACGCCGACGGGCGTGTCGAACTCCTGCGGGTGCCACCCGGGCTGCTGCTCGGCATCGAGCCGGACGCCCGCTATTCGGCACTGGAATGCGACCTGCCGCCCGGCAGCGTGCTCGCCCTCTACACCGACGGACTCGTCGAAGCCCCGGGGGTCGACCTCGACGACGCCACCGCAACCCTCGCCGGGCTCCTCGAACACACCGATCCCGGCGACCTCGACGCGATGGCCGACGTCCTCATCCGGCACGCACCCAGCCCCGGCGACGACGTCGCGCTGCTCCTCCTCGGTGCCGGCGCATGGCACCCGGGGCACTCCCATGACCGGCGGATCGTTGACACGGACAAGATCGTTCACACGGACAGGCAGGACTGACGCCGGTCGGCACGCACCGGCAGCGGAGGAGAAGAAGCCCGATGAAGCACCAGAAGGTGAGCGATCTCATGAGCGACGCCGTGGTCCGCGTCCAGCGCGGCACACCGTTCAAGGAGATCGCCCACCTGCTGCAGGAGTACGACATCACAGCGGTGCCCGTCGTGGACGCGGAGGACCGCCCCGTGGGGGTGGTGTCCGAGGCGGACCTCCTGCAGAAGATGTGGGGCGGGGACCCCGGCCTCTCCCCGGAGTACGAGGACCGGTCCCGGCCCGGCGGAGGCAAGGCGTCCGCCACGGACGCGGCGGGGCTCATGACCTCGCCCGCGCTCTGCGCGCGGGAGAGCTGGAGCGTCGTCGACGCCGCCCGGGTGATGGCCCGGCACGGCATCAAACGGCTCCTGGTCGTCGACGAAGGAGGGCGGCTGATCGGAGTCGTCAGCAGAAGCGACCTGCTGCGGGTCTTCCTGCGCGCGGACCGGGCGATCCGCACCGAGATCGTCGAGGAGGCCCTGGTCGGGTCCCTCGGCCTGGCTCCCTCGTCGATGCAGGTGGACGTGGTCCACGGCCATGCCGTCCTCAGCGGCCGGCTCCCGGACGACGTGTCCGTCACCGTGCTGGAAGAACACTGCCGACGCGTCGACGGCGTCGTCGCCGTGGAGTTCAGGCCGGCGGGGGACACGGGCGCCGAGAGCTCGGCCTCCGTCGGCCCCTGACCGTTCGCGCGGCTCCCTCGGCCGGCCGCCGGCGCGCCCGCCCGCGTGCCCGCCTCCGAAGGGGGCGACGGCGGGTACGGGCGGGACCGATGGGGTCAGACTCCGCTCGAGTCCTTCACGTGGGGCGACTTCGCCGCGGGCTCCGCCACCACGGCGGGCGCGGGCGGTCCGCCGGATGGGCGCGGTCTTCCAGCGCGAGCTGTCTTGTGGGTTCACCGCGGCGCAGCTCACCGCGGCGCAGCTCACCGCGGCCGGCATACTCCCGCTCTCGCCGTCGTTCCGGGAGCATCTGGAGCGCCTGCCCGCGAACGCACAGGGAGACCTGCCGCCGCCCGCTGTCTGCCTCTTCATCAGCGCGTGGGGGCATTTGCGCGGCCTCGTCGTCCTCGAGGTGTTCGGGCACACCTCTTTCCTGGGCGGCCATCAGGCCGAGATCTTCGACGCGCCGGTCCGGACCATGTTCGAGGACATGCACGGCCCGATTCCCGGTCCTGCCGCCGGCTGACGAGGGGGCGGCGGCACCGGTCCGCCCGTGCCCGTCGGGTACTCACGGGTGACGGCCGTCGGCAGGAGCCGCACGGGCGGGGTCCGGGGCGGCCAGGGCCGGGATCTCCGGGTGCTCGCGCAGCGCGGCGATGACCGCGTTCACGGCGGCCCGCCGCGTGGTGCCGCGCCGCACCACGACGGCGACGTTGCGGTGCACGGGTGGGCTGAGTTCCCGGGTGACGACGGCGTGGTCCGGTGGGACGGCCAGGGCGGGCAGCAGGGCGATCGATCCGGTCGTCTCGACGTGCCGGAGCAGCATCAGGTAGTTGCTGAACCGGCATGCCACCCGGGGTTCGAACCCCGCCTCGCGGCACAGCCTCAGGGTCAGGTCCGCCATGTACGACTGCGGCCGGTCACACGCCCAGGTCTCCTCCTTGCACGCCGCGAGGCTCACCGCGGTGCGGGAGGCCAGCGGGTGGCCGCGCGGCAGCACCAGCACGACCGAGTCGGTCCCCAGGGACATCACCTCGAGGTCCGCGCCCCGGGACAAGCCGGCGTAGTCGGTGGTGGTGACGATGACGTCGGCCTCGCCCGAGCGCAGGGCGGGTCCGCTCTCGTGCGGCTCCATCTCGACCAGTTCGAGGCGCAGGTGCGGGTGGGTGGTGGCCAGGCGCGTCGCCGCGGGCACCGCGAGGGTGTAGATCGCGCTCTGGAACACGCCGAGCCGGACGGTGCCGATGGGCTCGTCGTTCAGGGCACGCAGTTCGGACTCGGCCTCGGCCATCCGGTCCAGGATCTCCCGGCCCCGTCGGGCCAGCAGAAGACCGGCCGGAGTCAGCCGCACGCGCCGGCCGGTCCGCTCGATCAGCCGGCACCGGGTCTCCGACTCGAGCACCGCCAGTTGCTGCGAGACCGTCGACGCGCTCAGATGCAGCGTCTCGGCGACCGCGCGGACCGTGCCGAGCGTGTCCAGCAGGCTGAGCAGGTGCAGCCGTCCCGAGTTGAGCACACTTCGATGATACGGAGTCTGTTCGGTTCTACCGCACAGTACCGTCGAAGCTGTGCGATGGACACGCGCAACGGCGCGTCCCTAACGTCGGTCGCATGCCTTCCGAGACAGCTTCCGCCGCCCCAGAGCGCCACCTGATCCGCTACTCCGGCCACGCCCCCTTCTCGCCGGAGCTCGTCGTCCGTGCCGCGGGCACGTCGGTGTTCACCGAGAGCGGCCGTGAGCTGCTCGACTTCACCTCCGGTCAGATGAGCGCGATCCTCGGGCACTCCCACCCGGCGATCGTCTCGACGGTGCGCGAGCAGGTCGCGCACCTCGATCACCTGCACAGCGGCATGCTGAGCCGCCCGGTCGTCGAACTCGCGCGCCGGCTGGCCGGCACCCTGCCCGATCCCCTGGACAAGGCGCTGCTCCTGACCACGGGGGCGGAGGCGAACGAGGCCGCGGTGCGGATGGCGAAGCTCGTCACCGGCCGCCACGAGATAGTCTCCTTCGCCCGGTCCTGGCACGGAATGACCCAGGCCGCCGCGAACGCCACCTACAGCGCGGGCCGCAAGGGTTACGGTCCCGCCGCGCCGGGCAACTTCGCCCTTCCGGTGCCGGACCGCTTCCACCCCGCCGTCGTCGACGCCGACGGCGAACTCGACTGGCGTCGCCAGCTCGACATGGGCTTCGAGCTGATCGACGCTCAGTCGGTCGGCAGTCTGGCCGCGTGCCTGGTCGAGCCGATCCTCAGCTCGGGCGGCGTCGTCGAGCTTCCGCCGGGCTACCTCGCGGCCCTGGCGCACAAGTGCCGGGAACGCGGCATGCTGCTGATCCTCGACGAGGCCCAGACGGGGCTGTGCCGCACCGGCGACTGGTACGCCTTCCAGCACGAGGGGGTCGTGCCCGACATCCTCACGCTGTCCAAGACGCTCGGCGCGGGGCTGCCGCTGGCCGCCGTAATGACCAGCGCGGAGATCGAGCAGCGGGCCCACGACCGGGGATTCCTCTTCTTCACCACCCACGTCAACGACCCGTTGCCGGCCGCCGTGGGCAACACCGTCCTCGACGTCCTGGTCCGCGACCGGCTCGACGAGCGTGCGCGCCGGCTCGGCACGGCCCTGCGCGCTCGTCTCGACGGGCTCGCCGCCCGTCACGACGTCGTCGGGGACGTCCGCGGCCGCGGGCTGCTCCTGGGCGTGGAGCTGGTCGGGGACCAGGTCCTGGGCGAGGGCGGCGCCGACCGGCTCGGCGCCGCCGTCACCCGGCGCTGCTTCGATCTCGGGCTGCACATGAACATCGTCCAACTGCCCGGGATGGGGGGCATCTTCCGCATCGCGCCCCCGCTGACCGCCAGCGACGACGAGATCGCCCGGGGCGTCGCCATCCTCGACGAGGCGCTCACCGACGCGGCCCGGGGCCTCTGAGGACCGCGTACCCGTCAGCCCGCCCACCGGCGGAGCGGTGCCGTCGCTCCGGCGCGCGGACGGTGGGCGGGGCATCCGCGACACCGACGCGCGGACAGTGCGCGAAACGTCCGCGACACCGACGCGGCGGCTGACGCGGGGGCGGGGCGACCGCCGGCACGGCAGCCGCCCCCCGGGGGACCGGGCCCGGCAGGCGCCTACGCCGGCGCCGCCGAGAAGGCGTCCGCGTGCTCCGCGGCCCACCGGGCGAAGGTACGGGCCGGGCGGCCGGTGACCTTCTCGACGGTGTCGACGACGGTACGGCCCACCTCGGGGGTGTTCCCGTACGCCTCGAGCAGGAAGCCGATGACGTCCTGCGGGTGTCCGGCCGCCCGCCACCGCGCGACGGCCTGCTCCTCGGTGAGCTCGACCAGTGCGATCTCCCGGCCCCGGACGGCGGCGACCGCCGCCACCTTGTCGCCGACGGTCAGCAGCTCGGGGCCGGTGATCACGTATTCCCGGCCCCCGTGGCCCTCCTCGGTGAGCGCGACCGCCGCGACCGCGCCGATGTCGCCCTCGTGGACCATGGCGCTCAGCCGGGAGACGAAGGGCTCGCGTACCTCGTCCGAGGCCGCGATCCGGTCCGCCCACTCCAGGGCGTTGGCCATGAACTCGACCGGCATGAGGACGGTCCAGTCGACCCCGTCGTCCGCACGCACCGCGTCCTCCAGCAGGGACGGCCCGCCGCCGTGCAGCACGGTGACCCGGCGTACGCCGGCCGCGCGGGCCAGTTCCAGGATCCTCGGGCCGGTCTCCAGCGGGGTGAAGTAGGGGCCGCCGAAGGTGATGAGGTGGAGGCCGGTCACCCCCTCCAGGGCCGGGGCGAGGGTGTCGGGTTCGGTCAGATCCCCCTGGACCACCTCGGCACCGTCCGGCACGGCGGCACCCGCCGCGTCCCGGGTGAGGGCGCGGACCGCGTGGCCGCGAGCGAGCAGTTCGGCGACGACCTCACGGCCGACGGTTCCGGTGGCGCCGGTGACAAGGAGCTTCTGCGTCTGAGTCATGGGACGACAGTAGGAAGCGTTGCGGTCGGCTTCTGTCCGCGGTGGCCCGGCGGCCACCTCGCGTTGTCGGTCTTCGCGCTGAACCTCGCTGTGCCGGCCGGAGGGGTGCCGCCGCGGCCGTGCCGGACGCGGGTGCGGGACCGGAGGCGGGTGCGCTCTCCGCGCGGCGCCCGTCCCGGGTCCGCGAAAGCCCCGGTGACCTGAGGATCCAGGTCACCGGGGCCGTACACGCGGGTGTCAGACTCCGGCCGTCTCCGGCTCGCGAGTCGGCTCCGTGGGCGCGGCGGTGTCGCCGAGTTCCTTGTGGAGCCTCTCGCCCTCGACGTCGACGTTCGGCAGCAGTCGGTCGAGCCACTTGGGCAACCACCACGCCTTGGTGCCGAGCAGGGCCAGCACCGCGGGCACGATGGCCATGCGGACCACGAAGGCGTCGAAGAGGACCGCGATCGCCAGGCCGAAGCCCATCATCTTGATCATGTCGTCGTTCTCCATGATGAAGCCGGAGAAGACGCTGATCATGATGATCGCGGCCGCGGCGACGACCCGTCCGCCGTGGGTGAAGCCCGTGGTGACGGAGTCGGCGGCGGACGATCCGTGGACGTAGGCCTCACGCATGCGGGTCACGAGGAAGACCTCGTAGTCCATGGCCAGGCCGAAGACCACGCCGATCATGAAGATGGGCATCATCGACATGATCGGGCCCGGCTGGTCCACACCGAAGAGGTCCGCGAGCCAGCCCCACTGGAACACCGCGACCACCGCGCCGAGCGCCGCGGCCACCGAGAGCAGGAAGCCCAGGGCCGCCTTCAGCGGGACGAGGATCGAGCGGAAGACCAGCATCAGGAGCAGGAAGGCCAGCCCGACGACCAGAGCCAGGTACGGGATGAGCGCGTCGTCGAGGGTCTGGGAGAAGTCGATGGTCATCGCGGTCGCGCCGGTGACCAGCATGGTCGCGCCCGTCTCGCCCTTGATGTCGTCGGACAGCGCGCGGATGTCCTTCACCAGCGACTCGGTGGCCGCCTCGCTCGGCCCCGTCTTGGGCACGACCGTGAGGACGGCGGTGTCGCCCGCCTCGTTGAAGTTCGCCGGGGTGACGGCCGCGGCCTCGCCCAGGCCCGTGATCTCCTTGCCGACGGTGTCGGCGGCGGCCTTCGCGTCGTCCGCGTCCCGCGTGTCGATGGTGACCATCAGCGGGCCGTTGAACCCGGCGCCGAACGACTCGGACAGCATGTCGTAGGCCTTGCGCTGCGTGGTGTCGGGTGCGGAGCTGCCCTCGTCGGGCAGGCCAAGCTCCATGCTCGCCGCCGGCACGGCGACGACGCCGAGACCGACCACCGCGGTCAGCAGCACGGTCACCGGGCGCCGCAGGACGAATCGGGCCCAGCGGGTGCCGAGCTTCGGCTTGGCGGACGCGTCCCGCTGTCCGGCGGGCGCCTTGCGGTCCTTGCGGCTGAGCGCCTTCCTGCCGGCGAAGCCGAGCAGCGCCGGGGTGAGGGTGAGCGCGATCAGCACGGCGACACCGACCGTGCCGGCGGCGGCCAGGCCCATCTTGGTGAGGATCGGGATGTTGACCACCGCGAGGCCCGCCAGGGCCACGATGACGGTGAGTCCCGCGAAGACGACCGCGGAGCCCGCGGTGCCGACGGCGCGTCCCGCGGCGTCCTCGGGGGTGCGCCCCTCGGCGATCTCCGCGCGGTAGCGGGAGACGATGAACAGGGCGTAGTCGATGGCGACCGCGAGGCCGATCATCATGGCCAGCGTCGAGGTCGTGGCGGAGAGTTCGAGCGTACTGCCCAGCGCCCCGATGGCGGAGATGCCGATGCCGACACCGATGATCGCCGAGAGCAGCGGCATGCCGGCCGCGACGAGCGAGCCGAAGGTCAACAGGAGCACGATCGCGGCGACGCCGATGCCGATCAGCTCGGCGGTGCCGCCCATCTCCTGCTCGGCCATGACCGCGTCGCCGCCGGTCTCGACGGTGAAGCCGTCGCTGCGGGCGCCGTCGGTGGCCGCGGTGAGCGAGTCACGGGCCTGGTCGGTCAGCTCCATGGCGTTGACCTTGTACGTCACGGAGGCGTACGCGGTGGTGCCGTCCTCGCTGACGGCGTCCGCCTTGAACGGGTCGGCCACCGAGGCGACCTGTGGGCCGTCGCCGAGGGCCGTGACCAGTTCCCCGACCTTGGCCTTCCCGGCCGGGTCGGAGATCTTCCCGCCGTCGGGGGCGCGGATCACGACGCGCGCGGTGGCACCCTCGGCGCTGGCGGCCGGGAAGCGCTCGTCGAGGAGGTCGAATGCCTTCTGGGACTCGGTGCCGGGCATGGAGAAGGAGTCTTCGGGCGGGGCGGGCGCCGTGGACGCGGCGACACCGGCGCCCACGAGTATGGCCACCCAGAGCAGGGCGACGAGGCCGCGGCGCCGGAACGCGCGTCGGCCGAGTCGGTAGAGGAACGTAGCCACCTGGGACCAATCCGTCGGATTACGAGCAGGACGAAGACCCGGCACATGGGGGGAAGGCGGAGGCGCTGACCGGGGTACCTTTCCATGCTCACCCGGGGTTTCCCGCATTTGATCCGACCCTGGGGCTGGACCGGCGTACTGCATCGGGTGTAGTGCGGCCCCCCGCTCCTCTCCCCCGGGTGTAGATCGCGGCGATGGGTGTACGCCGCACTTCGTTGCCGTGGGCAGCCGACGCGGGTCAGCCGGTCGCCGGCATCGCGTTGCCGCCCTGCCCCGCCCACGCGGACAGAGGAAGGAATCACCGAGAACGACCACGCCCCGGACGGATCTGTCGCTCCGTCAGCTCGGCACCGTCTGGGCCCTGTTCGGGCACCACGCCGACGGCGCCGTGCCGGGTACGTCCGCCACCGTGACCGCCGCTCAGCAGGGCGACGCGAGGACGCGGACCCGGTCGCTGTCCCGGTCGGAGAGGAAGGACGCCAGCGCCCGCCCCTCCTCGGCGACGGCGGTGCGGTCGGCCCGGGGCAGGCGACGCAGCGGGGTGACGGCCACCGTGCCGTCCTCCACGGTCCAGGTCGCGGCGACCCGGCCGTCGACCAAGACGACACGAGCGCCGGCGACCGACAGGCCCCGGTGGGCGTCGTCGATGATGCGGCTCCGGTCGTGATAGCCGAGGATCGCGTTGTCGAATGCCGGCAGGAACCGCACCGGGGCGGGGCTGCCGGGGTCGGGGCGTGGCGCGTCGGGGAGGTCCAGCAGTTCCCTGCCTCGTTCGTCGCGGAAGGCGACCAGTTCCCCGCGTACCGCGGCGACCGCGGCGGGCAGTCCGGCGAGGCCGCACCAGGCGCGCAGGTCCGCCGAGGCGGCGGGGCCGAAGGCGGCGAGATAGCGGCGTACCAGGTCTTCACCGACCGGATCGGAGCCGTGCGGGGCCGGCGGGTCGATCTCGCGGCCCAGCCAGGAGGAGAGCGGGGCGTTGCGCACGCCGGCCCTGGTGCGCCACAGCCCGCGCGGTGGCAACTGCACCATGGGGATCAGTGCGGCGACCAGCATCTCGCCCAGTGCCCGCGGCCCGGGTGCCGGCCAGCGGTCGGCGAGCGCCCGCGCCAGCTCGCTCATCGAGCGGGGCACGCCGTCGGCCATGACCGCGCGGCCCGCCGCGGCGAGTGCGTCGAGGTCCACTCCTTGCAGTTCGCGGCGGTAGGTGCCGAGGACCCGTTGGCGCAGCATCACGTCGTGACGGGCCCGCCAGGCCAGGACGTCATCGGCGGTGACGAGGTGGACGGTTCGGCGCATGAGGTGGGTACGCACCACGCGCCGTCCCGTCAACAGCCCCGAGAGGGTGGACGGAGTGAAGGCGCGCAGCCGTGACCAGAGCCCGGCGAACGGTTCCTGGGGTTCCTGCGCCTGGATGCCGCCGAGGTGCGCGACCGCGTCGAGGACCGGGATATTGGCACGGTCGAGCAGCAACTGCCGGGCCAGAGTGGCGCGGTTGAGTGCCCGGGCGTCGAGGACGCTCATCGGACCGAGGCCCCGGGACCGGTCCGCGGGGCGGGGTGACTGGTCCGGGACGGATGGGTGTGACGGCTCACTGTGGGTCCTGCCTTCGTTGGGATTGTGGCGATGCTCTGCGGACGGCGGTGTGCGGGCCGCGGCCCGCGGACGGCGGACGACGGCCTGCGGACGGCGGACGGCAGCCGATGGCCTGAGACGGCGGACACGGACGACGGCCTGCGGCCGGTCGTCGGGCATCCGCCGTCGGCGGGGTGGCGGGTGCCCGCCACCCGGCCGACGGCGCTCAGGACGGGCCTTCCGCGCTACTCGCCCACCACGTCCAGGACCCAGGTGACGCCGAAACGGTCCCGCAGCATCCCGTAGAGCGGCGCCCACTGCGCGGCCGCCAGCGGCTGCAGCACGGTCGCGCCGTCGGACAGCTTCTCCCAGTACGCGGTGATCTCCTCGGCCCCGTTCCCGCGGACCGAGACGAAGAACGCGTTCTCACCCGGGTTCCACGGCATGCGCGAGGGCACGTCGTAGGCCATCACGCACAGACCGCTGCCGGCGGACACCTGGCCCCACATCACCTGGTCGGCCTCGGAGGGGTCCTGGACGCTACCGGCGTCCTTGTACGTCACCACGGCCACGTCCCCGCCGAACACGGACTGGTAGAACGTGAGCGCCGCGCGGGCGTCTCCGCGGAAGTTCAGGTGGGTCACGGCTTTGACGGACACGATGGGCTCCTCGCCTCGGGTACGGCCGGACGGCCCGTGTGGGAACGGCCGGCCGCGGAGCCGGTCCGGCCCCGCGGTCCTCACGTTGCCCCAGGTAGCGGTCAGGTTGTGGCCGCTTCTTCGGGCAGCATGGGCAGCATGCAGAAGACCTCAGCACGACTGCTGTCGCTGCTCTCGCTGCTCCAGGCGCGCCGGAACTGGCCCGGGGCGCTGCTGGCCGGGCGGCTGGACGTCAGCCCACGCACCCTGCGCCGTGACGTCGACCGGCTGCGCGAACTCGGCTACCCCGTCGTGGCCGTCAAGGGGCCCGACGGGGGATACCGGCTCGACGCCGGCACCAGGTTGCCGCCGCTGCTGTTCGACGACGAACAGGCCGTGGCCCTGACCGTCGCGCTGCGGACCGCCACCAGCTCCGGCGCCGGTATCGAGGACGGCGCGGCACGCGCGCTGGCCACCCTCCGGCAGGTCATGCCGGCCCACCTGCGCCACCGGATCGACGCCCTGCGGGTGACCGCGGTCGAGCGGTCCCCGTCCCGGGCCGACAGCGGCGTCCTCATGACCCTCGGCGCCGCCGTCCGCGCGCACGAGGTCCTGCGTCTCGACTACACCCCGCCGACCCCGCCACGTCCGGCGGGCACGGGCGAAGACGCCCTGCCGCCGCCCCGCCGGGTGCAGCCCCATCACCTGGTCACCCGCGGCGGGCGCTGGTACCTCGTCGCCTGGGACCTCGAGCGGGACGACTGGCGCGTCTTCCGCGCCGACCGGATCACCCCGCGCACCCCCACCGGCCCCCGCTTCACGCCGCGGGAGCTGCCCGGAGGAGATGTGGCCGCCTTCGTGACCGGCAGGTTCCGCGGTCGCGACCACTCTCCCGAATGGCCCTGCCGCGGCGACGTCGTCCTCCACCTGCCCGCCGCCGCCGTGTCCGCCCACGCCCCCGACGGGACCGTCGAGGAACTCGGCCCGGACCGCTGCCGGCTCAGCCTCGGCTCCTGGTCGTGGCCGGCTCTCGCCGCCGCCATCGGAGTCTTCGACACCGAGATAGAGGTCATCGGCCCACCCGCGCTCAAGGAGGCCTTCGCCCTCCTCGCGCACCGTTGCGCCCGCGCCGCGAGGAGCGCGCCGACCGTCCCGGACCCGGCGGCGGACGTCTCCTGCGACGACTGAACGCCGCGGGTCCGGCCGGCCGAGGAGCCCTCGCGCGTCGAGCACACCCGGCCGCGGTGACCGGGTGCCGAGAAGGGGCGGGGCGGCCGGATTCGAACCGGCGTCCTTCGAGATGCTGTCGCGGCGCACTACCTCTGTGCGACGACCCCGCCCTGCTGACGATCACGAGTGAAGCTCCCGCACTCCGGCCGGTGTCACACCCGCTGGGTCCGCTCCGCGCCCACCGGCTCGGCGGCCGTACCCCCCATCACGATGCGCGACCGGCTGTGCAGCCGCAGCGAGACGGCGACGAAGGCGATGGCCACCAAGGTCATCGCCGCGCCCGCCCAGGCGGTGGCGGCGTAGCCGAGACCGGCGTCGATCACCGTACCGCCGAGCCAGGGGCCACCGGTGTTGCCCAGGTTGAACGCGGCGGTCGTCGTCGCACCCGCGAGGGTGGGCGCGACGCCGGCGACGTTGAACATACGGGCGTTGAGCGCGGGCGCGGTGTAGAAGGCCGAGACGCCGAGGAGCAGGGAAAGGGCGATCACTGCGGCGGGGCTCGACGCGAACAGCGCCAGCGCGGCCAGCAGCACGGTCGAGGCGGTGATCCCGGAGAGCAGCACACCGAACAGATGCGCGTCGGCGACCCTGCCGCCGATCGTCGTGCCGATCAGTGCGCCGATGCCGAACAGGGCCAGCACGGTCGGCACCCAGCCGTCCGCCAGTCCGGCCACGTCGGTGAGCAGCGGCGCGAGGTACGAGAAGGCGCAGAACACGCCGCCGGCGGCGAGTGCGGTCGCCACGATGGACAGCCACACCTGGCGGTCGCGGTAGATCGCCAGCTCGCCCTTCAGCCGGGATCGCCGCTCGGGCAGCGGGATGCGCGGGATCAGGGTCACCACACCCACGAGCGCGACGGCGGACGCGGCGCCCACGGCCCAGAACGCGGACCGCCATCCCAGGTGCTCGCCGAGGAAGGCGCCCACCGGGACGCCGAGGACGTTGGCGATCGACAGTCCGCCGATCATCACGGCCATCGCCCGGGCGCGTGAGGTCTTCGGCACCATGGCGATGGCGACGGCGGCGCCCACCGCCCAGAACCCGGCACACGCCAGGGCGCTCACGACGCGCGAGACGAACAGGATCTCGTACGTGGTCGCCAGCGCACCCGCGACCTGGCCGAGGCCGAACACCGAGATCAACGCGACCAGCGTGATCTTCCGTGGCAGCCGCAGGGTCGCGACGGCGAGCAGCGGCGCGCCGACCACCATGCCGATCGCGAAGGCCGATATCAGCAGCCCGGCTTGCGGAATCGACACGTCCATGTCGTCGGCGATGGGCGGCAGCAGCCCGGAGAGCATGAACTCGCTCGTGCCGAGGGCGAATACGGACAGGCCGAGGATGTATACGGCGAGCGGCATGCGGGGTGCCGCGGGCCGTGCGGAAGAGTCGGGCATGACAGGGTTCAACGACTGGCCTCTTCCCGCCATTCCCCCTCGGAGGTGTCGTCTCACGTGCGGCAGCTCCGTGACCGGGCGCGTTGTCAGTGGTGGGAGGCAGGATGCCACTCATGACGACTTCTGCAGCAGTGATCGTGGACGCCGCCGCCTACGCGCAGGCCGTGCAGGACGCCGCGCGCGCGGCCGCCGCCTATTACGCGGGCGGCTCCTCGACGCTGGACGACGACACGTACGACCGACTGGCGAGAGGCATAGCGGCGTGGGAGGCCGAGCACCCCGACGAGGTGCTGCCCGATTCGCCCACCGGGAAGGTCGCCGGCGGCGCGGCCGAGGGCGATGTGCCGCACACGGTGCCGATGCTCAGCCTCGACAACGTGTTCTCGCCGGAGGAGTTCACCGCCTGGACGGCGTCCCTGGCGCGTCGTCTGGGCCGGGATGTCACGCGGTTCTGTGTCGGTCCCAAGCTCGACGGGCTCGCGGTCGCGGCCCGCTACAGCGGTGGCCGCCTCACCCGGCTGATCACCCGCGGTGACGGCACCGCCGGGGAGGACGTCTCGCATGCCATCGGCACCGTGGAGGGGCTGCCCGAGACGCTGTCCGAGCCGGTCACCCTGGAGGTGCGCGGCGAGATCCTCATGACGACGGCCCAGTTCGAACATGCCAACGAGGTGCGCATGCGCCATGGCGGCCAGCCGTTCGCCAACCCGCGCAACGCGGCCGCGGGCACCCTGAGGGCCAAGGAGCGCGCCTACACGGTCCCCATGACCTTCTTCGGGTACGGCATGCTGCCCCTGCCCGGGTCCGACACCGCGCTCGCCGGGCGGCTGGCCGAGCTCGCCCACAGCGACCTGATGTCCATGGCGGCCGGGCTCGGCGTGCACACCAGCGCGGGGACGGCGGTTCCGGACTCCGTCGCCCGGACGCCGGAAGAGGTCGTGGCCAGGGTCCAGGAGATCGCCGCGCTGCGCGCCGGACTGCCGTTCGGCATCGACGGGATCGTCGTCAAGGCCGACCTGGCCGCCGACCGGCGGGCCGCCGGATCCGGGTCCCGGGCGCCGCGGTGGGCGATCGCCTACAAGCTGCCGGCCGTGGAGAAGATCACCCGGCTGCTGGAGGTCGAGTGGAACGTGGGCCGCACCGGCATCGTCGCCCCGCGCGGCGTCCTGGAGCCGGTCGTCATCGACGGCTCCACGATCACCTACGCCACCCTGCACAACCCGGCCGACATCACCCGCAGGGGCCTGCGCCTGGGCGACCACGTCATGGTCCACCGCGCCGGCGACGTCATTCCCCGCATCGAGGCCCCGGTCGCCCATCTGCGCACGGGAGACGAGCAGCCCATCGCGTTCCCAGAGCTGTGTCCGCGCTGCGGGTCGGACATCGACACGAGCGAGGAACGCTGGCGCTGCGCGCAGGGGCGCAACTGCCATCTGGTCGCCTCCCTGGCCTACGCCGCGGGCCGGGACCAACTGGACATCGAGGGACTCGGCACCACCCGTGTCGTCCAGCTCGTCGAGGCAGGTCTCGTCACCGACCTCGCCGGCCTCTTCGCTCTCCGGCGCGAGCAGTTGCTCGGCCTCGAGCGGATGGGCGAGACCAGCACCGACAACCTGCTCGCCGCGATCGCCAAGGCCAAGGAACAGCCACTGTCGCGGGTGCTGTGCGCGCTCGGCGTCCGGGGTACCGGCCGGTCCATGTCCCGGCGCATCGCCCGGTACTTCGCCACCATGGACCACATCCGCGCCGCCGACGCCGAGGCGATGCAGCGGGTCGAGGGGATCGGGACGGAGAAGGCGCCCTCGATCGTCGCGGAGATCGCCGAACTCGCCCCGCTGATCGACAAGCTCACCACCGCCGGCGTCAACATGACCGAGCCCGGCGCCACTGCGCCCCAGGCGGCCGGCACGGACGTCGAGAGCGAAAGCGGAGGCCAGAACGGAGGCGAAGGCGGCGGCGAAAGCGGAGCCGAAAGCGGAGGCGGAGGTGAGAAAGCGGCCGCGGCGCCGGCACAGGATGGTCCACTGGCGGGCATGCGGGTGGTGGTCACCGGTGCGATGACCGGAAGCCTGGAGAAGCTCTCGCGCAACGAGATGAACGAACTCATCGAGCGGGCCGGCGGTCGCTCGTCGTCCAGCGTCTCCAAGAAGACGACGCTCGTCGTCGCGGGCGAGGGGGCCGGCTCCAAGCGGGCCAAGGCCGAACAGCTCGGCGTCCGCCTGGTCACCCCGGACGAGTTCGCCACCCAGGTCGAGGGTCTCCTCGACTGAGCCGAACGAGACCGGCGGCCCGTGCCATCCGAGAAATCCTATGGAATCTGTCGACCTGACGCCACGACGGCTCCCTCGCCGCACATCTTGACGCAGTGATCGAACCTGCCACACCATCAGGGCGACAGGATCCTATCGGATTTCACTCATCCAGCACGCCGGTCACCCGGCACTCCAGGCGTCCGAATTCCAGTGGGGAAACGACCATGGCCGTGGCGCGCATCACCGACGTCGACGTGATCGACATCCGTTTCCCCACCTCGCGCGAGCTCGACGGCTCCGACGCCATGAACCCCGACCCCGACTACTCGGCCGCGTACGTGATCCTGCGGACCGACGCGGGTGACGGACTGGAGGGCCACGCCTTCACCTTCACCATCGGGCGCGGCAACGACGTGCAGGCGGCGGCGATCGCCGCGCTGCGCCACCACGTCCTGGGCCGGTCAGCCGAAGCGGTGTGCGCCGACCCGGGATCGGTGTTCCGGGCCCTCAACGGCGACAGCCAACTGCGCTGGCTGGGCCCGGAGAAGGGCGTGATGCACATGGCGATCGGCGCCGTCGTCAACGCGGTGTGGGACCTGGCGGCCAAGCGCGCGGGCAGACCGGTGTGGAAGCTCCTCGCCGACGCGGAACCGGAATGGCTCGCGGACCAGGTGGACTTCCGCTACATCGAGGACGCCCTCACCCGCGAGGAGGCCGTGGCCCTGCTCCGGAAGGGCAAGGACGGCGCCGCCGAGCGGGAGGCACGCCTTCTGACGCACGGCTATCCGGCGTACACCACCTCCCCGGGCTGGCTCGGCCACTCCGACGAGAAGCTGGTCCGGCTCGCCGCGCAGGCGGTCGCCGACGGCTTCACCCAGATCAAGCTGAAGGTCGGTGCCGACCTCGCCGACGACATCCGCAGGCTGCGCGCGGCGCGCGCGGCCGTCGGCCCCGGCGTACGGATCGCCGTCGACGCCAATCAGCGCTGGAACGTCGCGGAGGCCGTCGAGTGGACCAACGCGCTGGCCGACCTGGACCCGTACTGGGTCGAGGAGCCCACCAGCCCCGACGACATCCTGGGACACGCGGCCGTACGCAGGGGCGTCGCCCCGGTCCGGGTCGCCACCGGGGAACACGTCCAGAACCGCATCATGTTCAAGCAACTGCTGCAGGCCGAGGCGATCGACGTGCTGCAGATCGACGCGACCCGGGTGGGCGGCGTCAACGAGAACCTGGCGATCCTGCTGCTCGCCGCCAAGTACGGCGTCCCGGTCTGCCCGCACGCCGGCGGCGTCGGCCTGTGCGAACTGGTGCGCCACCTTTCGATGTTCGACTACGTGGCGCTGACCGGGACGACCGAGGACCGCGTGATCGAGTACGTGGACCATCTGCACGAGCACTTCAGGGATCCCGTCACCGTCGTGAACGGGCACTACCTGGCTCCCACGGCACCCGGCTTCTCCTCGGAGATGCACGCCGCCTCGATCGCCGCACACCGGTACCCGGACGGCTCCTTCTGGGCCGCCGACGCCGCCGACGCCGACCTCGCCGAGCGGCGGAAGGGGACGAACCGATGAGCGAACTGTCCGGACTCAAAGCCCTGGTGACCGGTGGCGCTTCCGGCATCGGCAGGGCCACCGCGGCTCTGCTGGCAGCCCGCGGCGCCGACGTCGCCGTGCTGGACCTCGACCCGTCGGCCGTCGGTGAGCCGCTGCGGGGTTACCTCGCGGACGTGTCCGACGACGCCTCCGTACGGTCCGCGGTCGCCGCCGCCGCCGAAGCCCTGGGCGGCGTCGACATCCTGGTCAACAACGCCGGTATCGGCGCGGTGGGAACGGTCGGGGACAACGACGACGCCGAGTGGCACCGGGTCCTCGACGTGAACGTCCTCGGCATGGTCCGCACCACCCGCGCGGCACTGCCCCGTCTGCGCGCCTCCGCGCACGCCGCCGTCGTCAACACCTGCTCGATCGCGGCCACGGCGGGACTGCCGCAGCGTGCCCTGTACAGCGCGAGCAAGGGCGCGGTGCTGTCCCTCACGCTGGCCATGGCGACGGACCACGTGCGGGAGGGCATCCGCGTCAACTGCGTCAACCCCGGTACGGCGGACACCCCCTGGATCGGCCGCCTCCTCGACCGGGCGGCGGACCCGGCCGAGGAGCGCAAGGCGCTCGACGCCCGGCAGCCCATGGGCCGGCTGGTCACCGCCGAGGAGGTCGCGGCGGCCATCGTGTACCTGGCGAGCCCGGCCGCCGCCTCGGTCACGGGCACCGCGCTCGCCGTGGACGGCGGCATGCAGGGCCTGCGGCCCCGGCCGCGGGCGCGGTGACCCGGTGACGCGACCTGACTCGAGCGGCGCGTGCCCGCCGCTGCCCAGCCGCCCCCTCGGCCGCAGCGGCGTCTGCGTCACCGCGCTCGGTTTCGGCGCCGCGGCCGTCGCCGGCCTCTACGAGGACGTGGGAGCGGAGGAGGCCGCGGCCGCCGTGGACGCCGCCTGGGCGGTGGGCGTCCGCTACTTCGACACCGCCCCGCACTACGGCCTCGGTCGGTCGGAACGCAGACTGGGCGAGGCCCTCAAGAACAGGCCCCGGGACGGCTTCACCCTGTCCACCAAGGTGGGCCGGATACTCGTGCCCCACGACGGCAAAGGAGACGACCTGGCCCACGCCTTCGCCGTACCGGCCACCCACCGGCGGCGGTGGGACTTCAGCGCCGACGGTGTGCGCCGCTCGCTGGAGGACAGCCTCACCCGCCTCGGGCTCGACCACGTCGACCTCGCCCTGCTGCACGATCCGGACGACCACGAGGAGCAGGCGTTCCGGGAGGCCTACCCGGCGCTGGAGGACCTGCGGTCGCAAGGAGTCGTACGGGCGATCGGCGCGGGAATGAACCAGACCCGGATGCTGACCCGCTTCCTGACCGACACGGACGTCGACGCCGTGTTGTGCGCGGGGCGCTACACCCTGCTGGAACAGGGCGCGCTGGAATCCCTGCTGCCCGCCGCGGCGGCGGCCGGCAAGAGCGTGATCGTCGGCGGTGTGTTCAACTCCGGGCTGCTGGCCGATCCGTCGCCGGGTGCCACGTACGACTACGCGGCGGCTCCCGCCGGCGTCCTGCGCCGGGCCGCGCGGATGCGCGACGTCACCGAGGCGCGGGGAGTGCCGTTGCGTGCGGCCGCGCTGCGCTTCCCCTTCGGCCATCCGGCGGTCGCCTCCGTCCTCGTCGGGGCGCGGTCGTCCGCCGAGGTCCGGGACGCGGCCGAGCACTTTGGGCGGCCCGTGCCCGACGCCGTGTGGGAGGGGCTGCGCACGCGGGGCCTGTTGCCCGGTGAGGTGCCGGTACCGGACGGGAGTCAGCCATGAGCGTCATCGACGCCCACCATCACGTCTGGGACCTCGGCGTACGCGACCAGGAGTGGATCACCGGTGCGGAACTCGCCCCGCTGCGGCGCTCGTTCTCGCTTACGGACTTCGACACCGAGATCCGCGGGGCCGCGGTGGTGTCCTCGGTGCTCGTGCAGACGGTCACCGTTGCGCAGGAGACGCCGGAGCTGCTGGCGCTGGCCGCGGACAGCGACGTGGTCGGCGCGGTCGTCGGATGGACCGATCTGGCCTCGCCCGGGATCGCCGGCGAACTGGCGCGGCTGCGCTCGCTGCACGGCGGCGGGTTCCTTCGCGGCATCCGGCACCAGGTCCAGGCGGAGCCCGACCCGGACTGGCTGAACCGTCCCGAGGTACTGCGCGGCCTGCGCGCCGTCGCGGCGGCCGGACTCGTCCACGACCTCGTGGTCCTCCCCCAGCAGCTACCGGCGGCGACGAGGGCGGCAGCCGCCGTACCCGGGCTCACCTTCGTCCTCGACCACCTGGGCAAGCCACCGATCGCTTCGGGGCGGCGGGAACCATGGGCCCGCCATGTGCGCGCGCTGGCCGCCCTGCCGAACACGGTCTGCAAGCTCTCCGGCATGGTCACCGAGGCCGACCGGCGGTCGTGGACGGTCGACGACCTCAGGCCGTACGCCGACACGGTGCTCGACGCCTTCGGCCCGCGTCGGCTCATGTTCGGCTCCGACTGGCCGGTGAGCACCCTCGCCGCCCGCTACGGCCAAGTCCTCGACGCCACGCGTGAGCTGACCGCCTCGCTCACCGCGTCCGAGCGCGACGAGGTGTGGTCGGGCACCGCCCGGCGTGTCTACCGGATGGGCGGCATGGGCGTCGACGGCCGGTGACCGGCGCGGCCTCAGCCGGGTCCGAGCCGGCTCAGGCGGCGCTCCAGGCTGCGGGTGAGGTGGTCGGCCATCGCCTCGGCGGCGCGTTCGGCGCTGCGGCGCAGGATCGCGCGGACGACGCGCTCGTGCTCCGCGAGGGTCGGGGCGCCCTCGCTCTGGAGGCTGCTGAGGCGGAAGATGTGCAGATGGGAGTGGAGCCGCTCCACCGCGTCCGCGAGCAGGGGCCGGTGGGCGGCCTCGGCGACCGCGTCGTGGAAACGCTGGTCCAGGGCGGCGAAGTCCCGGTAGGCCGCGTACGGTCCGGCGGGGCCGGGGTGGGCCTGCATGTCCTCGAGGATCGCCTCGACGGCGTCGAGCTGGGACTCGTCGGCGTTGCGGGCGGCCAGGGCGGCGGCGCGCGGTTCGAGAAGCAGCCGCATCTCGAACAGTTCCTCCACCCCCCGCCGGGTCAGCAACTCGGTGGCCCGGTACCCGGACAGGGAGCGCTTGACGACCAGGCCGTCCGACTCCAGCCGGGCCAGGGCCTCGCGCACGGGGGTCGGTGAGACGTCGAGCGTACGGGCCAGGGCCTCGATGCCGACGCGGGCACCGGGGGCGATCTCATGGTCCATGACCATGGCCTTGACGTTCTCGTAGACGCTGTCGGACAGCACCTGCCGGACCGGCGCCGAGGACGGTACCCCGGCCACGTCGTCGGAGACGGACGGGTCGTGTGCCGGCATCCGGTCTCCTCAGTGCGCTGTGCGTTGCGGCGGGCGCCAGTTTAACGAGGTGGGACCACCGCTTCGAGGTCGGCGACGCTGCCCGACATGATCGTCCGCACATGTTCGGTGATGAGCTCCGCCGGCCAGTCCCACCAGGCCACCGCGAGCAGCCGGGCGACGTCCTCGTCGCTGTGGCGGGTGCGGATGGGCCGGGCGGGGTTGCCGCCGACGATCCCGTAGTCGGGCACGTCCTGGGTGACCACGGAGCCCGCGCCGATGATCGCCCCATGTCCGATCCGCACGCCGGGCAGGACGGTCGCGCCGTGGCCGAACCAGACGTCGTTGCCGACGACCGTGTCGCCCCGGTTCGGCAGGCCGGTGAGCAGGTCGAAGTGGTCGGCCCAGGAGCCACCCATGGTGGGGAACGGGAAGGTCGAGGGGCCGTCCATACGGTGGTTGGCGCCGTTCATGATGAACCGCGTGCCCGTCCCCAGGGCGCAGAACCTGCCGATGACGAGCCGCTCCGGGCCGTAGTGGTAGAGCACGTTGCGCGTCTCGAACGCCGTCGCGTCGTCCGGGTCGTCGTAGTAGGAGAACTCCCCCACCTCGATCAGCGGGGAGGTGACCAGCGGCTTGAGGAGCACCACCCTCGGCTGTCCGGGCATCGGATGGAGCACCGTGGGGTCTGCGGGCACGGGCATGTCGGGCGGCTCCTCGGGGCGCGGGTGGTCACTCGCCCTTCATGATCGCCGCCACGGAGCCCGCGGTACACCGGTTATTGGAGTGTACGTTCGTACGCTCACGCCTGTAGGCTCCCGCGCATGACTGTCGACGTACTGCACCGGCCCGCCCTGGCCGAGCGGCGGGCTCGCGTGGCCGTTGCCGTGCTGTTCTTCACCAACGGAGCCCTGTTCGCCAACCTCCTGCCGAGGTATCCGCAGATCAAGGCGGACCTCGGTATCGGCAACGCCGCCTACGGGCTGGCCGTGGCGGCGTTCCCGGCCGGCGCCCTCGCGGCGGGGCTGGGCGCCGGGATACTCGTCCGCCGCTTCGGCTCGGCGCGGGTGGCGGTCGGGGGCACACTGCTGACCGGGGCGGGGATCCTCGCCGCGGGGCTGGCCGACTCGGTGGCGCTGTTCGCGGGCGCCCTGTTCCTGGCCGGAGCGGCGGACGCGTTCACGGATGTCGCGCAGAACGCCCACGGCCTGCGGGTGCAGCGCCGTTACGGGCGTTCCATCATCAACTCCTTCCACGCCATCTGGTCGATCGGCGCGGTCACCGGCGGGTCCATGGCCGCCGCCGCGATAGCGCTGGGCGTCTCGCGTGGCGGTCATCTGCTGTTCTCGGCGGTGGCGTTCGCGGTCGCGGCGTGCGTCGCCCTGCGGTTCTGCCTGCCCGGTCCCGAGACCGAGCCGGAGGGGGAACCGGAAGCCGAGGGCCGGGCGCCGCGGGAGACCGGGCCCACGGCACCGGGGCCGCGTACGAGCTACGTACTCGCCGCGCTGATCCTCATCGCCACGGCCGGGACCCTCGTCGAGGACGCGGGGAGTTCCTGGGCCACCCTCTACCTCTCCGACTCGCTGCACGCGTCGGTGGCGCTGGCCGCCTCGGGCTATGTCGCCCTGGTCGGGGCGCAGTTCGTCGGCCGGCTGATCGGTGACCGGCTCGTGGACCGGTTCGGCCAACGCGCGGTGGCCCGCTCCGGAGCTCTCCTCGCCGCGACCGGTATGGGGCTGGCGCTGGCCGTGCCGACGGTGCCCGGGACGGTCCTCGGGTTCGCCGCGGCCGGGTTCGGAGTGGCGACCCTGGTGCCGGCCGCCATGCACGAGGCCGACGAGCTGCCCGGCCTGAAGCCCGGGTCCGGGCTGACCATCGTCTCCTGGCTCATGCGGCTGGGTTTCCTGCTCTCCCCGCCGGTCGTGGGACTGGTCGCCGACGCGACGAGCCTGCGGGTGGGTCTGCTGGTGGTGCCGTTCGCCGGGCTTCTCGTGCTCCTGCTCGCCGGGGTACTGCGACCCCGGCGACGGTGAGTGTACGTTCGTACGCTTCGCGGTAGGATCGGCCGCATGCCGACGGACTACTTCGCGCAGGACCCCCGCACGAACCTCGAACGCATGGAGGCGGGCGACCTCTACATCGCCGACGACCCCGAGATCGCCCGCAGGCAGCAGCAGGCCGTGCGGCTGGCCGCCCGCTACCAGGCGGCGTACGCGGAGGACGCGGCGGCCGCGCAGGCGATCCTGGCCGAACTTCTCGGCTCCCTGGGCGCCGAGGCGCACGTGCGGCCACCGCTGTACGTCGACTACGGCAGCAACATAACGATCGGCGCGCGCACCTTCGTCAACTACAACCTGACCGCGCTGGACGTCGCGGCGATCACCATCGGCGAGGACTGCCAGATCGGACCGGGCGTCCAGTTGCTCACCCCCACACACCCCCTGGAGGCCGGGCCCCGGCGGGACAAGCTGGAGGCCGCCCGGCCCATCACCATCGGCGACAACGTCTGGCTTGGCGGGGGCACCGTCGTCCTGCCCGGCGTGACCATCGGCGACAACGCCGTCATCGGCGCCGGAGCGGTCGTGACGAAGGACGTGCCCGCCGACGTCGTCGCCGTCGGCAACCCCGCCCGACCGGTGCGGAAGGTGTAAGCCTGCTCCCATGGCAACCGGACACACGGATCCGCAGCGGCGGGAACGCATCATCGCCGCCACGCTCGACCTGATCGCCGAGGAGGGCATCGCGCGCGTCTCGCACCGCAAGATCGCGACACGTGCCGGTGTCCCCCTGGGATCGATGACGTACCACTTCAGCGGCATCGAGGAGCTGCTGCGAGAGGCGTTCGGCCGTTTCACCGACCACATCGTCGCCGTGTTCGACGCCCGCCTCGGAGCCGCGGCCGACCGCGACCAGGCCCGGGCGGCGGTGGCCGACCTCGTGCACGACCTGTCGGAGGGGAGCCAGCGGGACCTGGTGCTCACCCAGGAGCTGTACACCCTCGCCGCGCGGCAGCCCGCCTACCGGGAACTCACCCACGAGTGGATGCGCCGCAGCCGCGTCCACCTGGAGAAGCACTTCGACCCGGACACGGCCCGCCAGCTCGACGCCCTCATCGAGGGCCTGACCCTGCACCGCGCGCTGGCCCGTGAGCCCCACGGCCGTGACCTCACCCTGGAGGCCATCGCCCGCGTCACCACCACGGACCGGCGCGCCCGTTAGCCGCCCGTGCGGCACAGGCCTGACCCCTGTGCCGCACGGGCAACCCCTGTGTCAGCAGACGCCGTCGCCCGGCCTGGGGTTGATCAGGCCGAACAGCGGGCGCAGCTTGAGGCCCACCCACGTGCCGGCCAGCGCGAAGGCTTTCCACACCGCGAGTGGTGTCCGGCGCGCCGGAGGCAGGGGCGGCGCCTCGGGCCGTACCGAGGAGGTGGGAGAGGGGGCGAACAGGGCGACGGGCGCGCGCGGCGGCGCGGCCGGGGTCGCGTTCACGCGACGGGGCACGCGCCGCGGCCTCGGCGGCGGCGCGCACCCGGTTGCCGGCTCAGGACAGTGGGCCCCGGCCCCCGTTCCGTTGCGCGGACGCGACGGATTCGCGGCGGCTCACGGCGGGACCCACACCGGTCGGCGCGGCTACAGCGTGCGCTCCAGGCGGTCGGCCACCAGCTTCACGAACCGGGCAGGTTCCTTCGGCCGGCCGCCCTCACCGAGCACCGCCAGGGCGTACAGCAGCTCGGCGGCCTCGGTCAGCTCCGCCCGGTCCTGCTGCCCCGTGTGGGCCCGGTTCAGGGACTTCACGAGTTGGTGCTCCGGGTTGAGCTCGAGGATCCGCTTGGCGTGCGGGACCTCCTGGCCCATGGCCCGGTACATGTTCTCCAGCGCGGGCGTGAGCTCGTTCGCGTCGGAGACGACACAGGCCGGGGAGACCGTGAGGCGGGAGGAGAGGCGGACCTCCTTGACGTCCTCGCCCAGGTGCTCCGTCATCCAGCCGAGCAGGCCGGCGTACTCCTCGCTCTGCGCGTCCTTCTCGGCTTCGCTCTTCTCGTCCTCGGTTCCGCCGAGGTCGATCTCGCCCTTGGCCACCGAGCGCAGCGGCTTGCCCTCGTACTCCCCCACCGCGTCGACCCAGACCTCGTCCACGGCGTCGGTCAGCAGCAGCACCTCGACGCCCTTCGCCCGGAACGCCTCCATGTGCGGGGAGTCCTCGATGGCCTGCCGGGACTCGCCGGTCATGAAGTAGATGTCGTCCTGGCCGTCCTTCATCCGCTCCACGTAACTCTTCAGCGTGGTCGGCTCGTCGGCGTCGTGCGTGCTCGCGAACGAGCAGGCGGCGAGGATCGCGTCCCTGTTCTCGGAGTCGGTCACCAGCCCTTCCTTCAGGACGGCTCCGAACTCCCGCCAGAAGGTGGCGTAGCGGTCCGGCGCGGACGTCATCAGGTCCTTGACCGTGGCCAGGACCTTCTTCGTCAGGCGGCGCTGGATCATGCGGATGTGGCGGTCCTGCTGGAGGATCTCGCGGGAGACGTTGAGCGAGAGGTCCTGCGCGTCGACGACGCCCTTGACGAAACGGAGGTACGGCGACAGCAGTTCCTCGCAGTCGTCCATGATGAAGACGCGCTTCACATAGAGCTGCACGCCGCGCTGATACCCCTGGGTGAACAGGTCGTGCGGGGCGTGCGAGGGCACGAAGAGCAGGGCCTGGTACTCGAAGGTGCCCTCGGCCTGCAGCCGGATCGTCTCCAGCGGTTCGCGCCAGTCGTGGCTGATGTGCTTGTACAGCTCGTGGTACTCGTCGTCGGACACCTCGTCGCGCGGGCGGGCCCACAGCGCCTTCATCGAGTTGAGCGTCTCGGCCTCGCGCGCCTCGGCGCCGTCCTCGGCCGGTTCCGGCAGCAGGCGGATCGGCCAGGTGATGAAGTCCGAGTACCGCTTGACGATCTCCTTGATCTTCCACTCGGAGGTGTAGTCGTGGAGCTGGTTCTCGGCGTCCGCCGGCTTGAGGTGGAGGGTGACGGACGTCCCCTGCGGCGCGTCGTCGACCGTTTCAAGCGTGTACGTGCCCTCGCCGCGGGACGTCCAGCGGGTGCCCTGGGTCTCACCGGCGCGCCGGGTCACCAGGGTGACCTCGTCGGCCACCATGAAGCCCGAGTAGAAGCCGACGCCGAACTGTCCGATGAGCCCGTCGGCCCCGGCGGCGTCCTTGGCCTCGCGCAGCTCCTCGAGGAACTTGGCCGTGCCCGAGTTGGCGATGGTGCCGATGAGGTGCGTGACCTCGTCGTACGACATCCCGATGCCGTTGTCCCGCACGGTGAGGGTACGGGCCTCCTTGTCGACGTCCAGCTCGATGTGGAGGTCGGTCACGTCGACGTCGGGCGTGTCGTCCCGCAGCGCGGCCAGACGCAGCTTGTCCAGCGCGTCGGAGGCGTTGGAGACGAGCTCGCGCAGGAAGACATCCTTGTTCGAGTAGACGGAGTGAATCATCAACTGCAGGAGCTGACGCGCCTCTACCTGGAACTCAAACGTTTCGGTCGGCATAGCTGGTGAGTACCTCGCAGGTCCGCTGTCGTCTGAACTGGCGGTAGTCACTTTAGAACAGCCCGGGTTCCCGCCGCTGCCGCTCAGGTGTCCTCAACAGGTCCAGGAAGGCGCGGTCCGCGCGGTGGAGGGCGTCGGCCAGGTCGGTCTCGGCCGGGATCACGGCAGCGGAACCGGGTGCGGACGGGGCGGTCAGGGCGGGCGAGCACGGCGACGGGCGCCGGCAGCGCCCCGGGAGCCGGGGCGAGAAGCGGCCCCGGGGCGGGAGTCGTCGTCCCCGCCCGGCCGCCCGCCCGGGGCCGGCCTCGGCGAAGGCGGGCCCCCAGGTCCCGCTGCGGGGTCGTCCGGGCGGCGACGGCACGGCAGTCGTCGGGGACCCAGACGCGTCCGTACGCCGTCGCGACCCGCGCCAGGACCGGTCCATGGAAGCGGCGCACCCGTTCCCGGCACTCGCCGCCGCGGCGCCCAGCGCGCCGACGACGTCCATGCCGTCGTCGGGAGAGAGGATCTCGGCCAGGGGCGATCGACTTCTCCCGCGTGTCCGAGGGCCACGACGCCTGCGAGGCCCCCGGCACCCGGTGGGTCGAACCGCTCCTCTTCGGGCGCAGCCTCGTCCCCGTCCACCCCAACGCCCTCGGCGAGCGGCGCATGGCCGAGCACACCATGCGTGCCCTGGGGCTGAGCTGACCGGCCCTCCCTCGTAGGCTGACCCCGTGCCGTCCCCCCGCCTGCGTCGCGTCGCCGTCCTCGTGCTCGAGGGTGCGAAGCCGCTCGACGTCGGCATTCCGGCCCAGGTGTTCACCACGCGCGCGAGCATGCCCTACGAGGTGCGGGTGTGCGGCGCGGCGCCCGGTCTGGTGACCGGCGGTGACGGCCTGTCGTACCACGTCGCCCACGGCCTCGACGCGCTGGCGTGGGCCGACGTGGTCTTCCTGCCCGGTTACCGGTCCCCCGACCTGGACGCCCCGCCGCGGGCCGTCGTCGACGCGCTGACGGCGGCCCACGAACGGGGTGCGCGGCTCGCCGCCATCTCCACGGGCGCCTTCGCGCTCGCCGCCACGGGCCTGCTCGACGGCAGGCGCGCCACGACACACTGGCACTACACGCGGGCACTCGCGGTGAAGCACCCTCTCGTGCGGGTCGACGAGAACGTGCTCTTCGTCGACGAGGGCAGCGTCCTGACGTCCGCCGGCGCCGCCTCGGGCATCGACCTGTGCCTGCACATCCTGCGCGGCGACCTCGGGGTGGCCGCGTCCAACCACGCGGCCCGGCGCCTCGTCGCCGCCCCCTACCGCAGCGGCGGTCAGGCCCAGTACGTGCCACGCAGCGTGCCCGAGCCGCTGGGCGAGCGGTTCGCCGCCACCCGGGAGTGGGCGCTGCGCCGGCTCGGCGAACCGCTCACTCTCGAGGCGCTCGCCCGGCACGCGGCGGTGTCGGCGCGCACCTTCTCGCGGCGCTTCGCCGACGACACGGGGTACACACCGATGCAGTGGGTCATGCGCGCCCGCATCGACATGGCCCGTGAGCTGCTCGAACGCTCGGAGCGCGGTGTCGAGCAGATCGCCGCCGACGTCGGTCTCGGCACGGGGGCGAATCTGCGGCTGCACTTCCAGCGCATCCTGGGCACCACACCGAGCGAGTACCGGCGCGCCTTCTCCCGGGGCGAGTAGCCCCGCCGGCGCAGGGCTTGGCGCGATCCTTGCGAACCGTGGCACTCACGCCGCTGCCGCGGGCGGACACCGCGCGCGAGTCTGGTGGCGCACCGCACGCCGAACCGAAGGGACACCACTCATGACTCGCATCGGCATCAACGGCTTCGGCCGCATCGGACGCAATGTGCTGCGCGCTCTGCTCGAACGCGACAGCAAGCTCGAGGTCGTCGCCGTGAACGACCTCACGGAGCCCGCCGCCCTCGCACGGCTGCTGGCCTTCGACTCGACGTCCGGCCGGCTGGGCCGCCCGGTGACCGTCGAGGGGGACACCCTCGTCGTCGACGGACACCGCATCCGGGTGCTCGCCGAGCGCGAGCCCGCGCGGCTGCCCTGGGCCGAGCTCGGCGTCGACCTCGTGCTGGAGGCGACCGGCCGCTTCACCTCGGCCGGCGCCGCCCGTGCCCACCTCACCGCGGGCGCGAGGAAGGTCCTGGTCAGCGCGCCGTCGGACGGCGCCGACGTCACCCTCGCGTACGGCGTGAACACCGAGGCGTACGACCCCACCGCCCACACGGTCGTCTCGAACGCGTCCTGCACCACCAACGCGCTCGCGCCGCTGGCCGCGGTACTCGACGGGCTGGCCGGCATCGAGCACGGCTTCATGACGACGGTGCACGCCTACACGCAGGAGCAGAACCTGCAGGACGGTCCGCACCGCGACCCGCGCCGCGCCCGCGCCGCCGGGGTGAACATCGTGCCGACCACGACGGGCGCCGCCAAGGCGATCGGCCTCGTGCTGCCGAACCTCGACGGCAAGCTGTCGGGCGACTCGATCCGCGTGCCGGTCCCGGTGGGGTCGATCGTCGAACTCAACACGACCGTCGCCCGTGACGTGACACGTGAGGACGTGCTGGCGGCCTACCGCACCGCCGCCGAGGGGCCGCTCGCCGGCGTACTGGAGTACTCGGACGACCCGCTGGTCTCCTCCGACATCACCGGCAACCCGGCCTCGTCGATCTTCGACTCGGCGCTGACCCGCGTCGACGGCCGCCACGTCAAGGTGGTCGCCTGGTACGACAACGAGTGGGGCTTCTCGAACCGCGTGATCGACACCCTCGGGCTGCTCGCCACACGCTGAAGGGGCAGCCGGTTCGGCATCACCGGCACTCGCACGTCACAATGGTGCGATGAGCAATTCCAAGATTTACTTCGACATCGACATCGACGGCCAGGATGCGGGCCGCATCGTCTTCGAACTCTTCGAGGACGTCACCCCCAAGACCGCCAAGAACTTCATCGAGCTGTCCACCGGCGAGCACGGCTTCGGCTACGCGGGCTCCTCGTTCCACCGCGTGATCCCGCAGTTCATGCTCCAGGGCGGTGACTTCACCCGGGGCGACGGCACCGGCGGCAAGAGCATCTACGGCGAGAAGTTCGCGGACGAGAACTTCCAGCTCAAGCACACCGGCCCGTACCTGCTCTCCATGGCGAACGCGGGGCCGAACACCAATGGCTCGCAGTTCTTCGTCACCACCGTCCCCACCCCCTGGCTGGACGGCAAGCACGTCGTCTTCGGCAAGGTCGTCGAGGGCACGGACGTGGTCGACAAGATCGAGACCTACGGCTCGTCCCCGTCCGGCCGCACCTCCGCGAAGATCACGGTGCGGGAGTCCGGCAAGCTCTGAGGGCTTGACCGGCCGCACGACGACCTGAACCGACGGGGCCCGCCGCACACACCGCGATGGGCCCCGCCCCGTCCCGCCTGGTGAGGGTCGCCGGGTGGTGCGACGCTGGGGTGGAGAGGTGTCCGAGCGAGGCGACCCGGGAGGGCCGATGGGACGGGACGTCCCGGCGCTGGTCTTCACCCGCGAGGACCGCCGCCGGTACCGGATCAAGATGCAGGAGTGCCTCGAGGCCTTCGCGCAGATGCTGCGCGAGTCGCGGTTCGAGACCGAGCGGCCCCAGGTGGGCCTGGAGATCGAGCTGAACCTGGTCGACGACGAGGCCGAGCCGGCGATGTGCAACAGCGACGCGCTCGAGGCGATCGCGGACCCCGCCTGGTCCACCGAGCTGGGCCGGTTCAACCTGGAGATCAACATCCCGCCCCGCCGGCTGACGGCGGGCGGCCCCGACGCCTGGGAGACCGAGATCCGTGCCGCCCTGAACCACGCGGAGGACCGCGCCAAGTCGGTCGGCGCCCATCTGATCATGGTCGGCACCCTGCCCACACTGCGCCAGGCGGACGTGGGCGAGGCCGCCCTGTCGGAGAACCCGCGCTACCGGCTGCTCAACGACCAGGTGTTCGCGGCCCGGGGCGAGGACCTGCACATCGAGGTGGACGGCGTGGACCGCCTGCGGACCTACGCGGACACCATCACGCCGGAGGCCGCCTGCACCAGCACGCAGTTCCACCTCCAGGTCTCCCCCGACGAGTTCGCCGACTACTGGAACGCGGCCCAGGCGATCGCCGGGGTCCAGGTGGCCCTCGCGGCCAACTCACCCTTCCTGCTCGGCAAGGAACTCTGGCACGAGAGCCGCATCCCGCTGTTCGAGCAGGCCACCGACACCCGGCCGCAGGAGATCAAGGCGCAGGGAGTGCGGCCCCGGGTGTGGTTCGGAGAGCGGTGGATCAACAGCGTCTTCGATCTCTTCGAGGAGAACCTGCGCTACTTCCCCGCGCTGCTGCCCCTGTGCGACGAGCAGGACCCGGTGGAGACGCTGGACCGGGGCGACATCCCCGAACTGGGCGAGCTCACCCTCCACAACGGCACCATCTACCGCTGGAACCGGCCCGTCTACGCCGTGGCGAACGACGTCCCGCACGTCCGGGTGGAGAACCGCGTGCTGCCCGCCGGCCCGACCGTCGCCGACACCCTCGCCAACGGCGCCTTCTACTACGGGCTCACCCGGGCCCTGGTGGAGGAGGAGCGGCCGGTGTGGTCGCGGATGTCCTTCTCGGTCGCCGAGGACAACCTGCACACCGCGGCGCGGCACGGTATCGACGCGCGGCTGTACTGGCCGGGAATGGGCGAGGTGCCCGTGCCCGAACTCGTCCTGCGGCGGCTGCTGCCGCTGGCGCACCGGGGGCTGGAGCTCTCCGGCATGGACTCGGCGTGGCGGGAGCCGCTGCTCGGCATCATCGAGCAGCGGTGCGTCACCGGACGCAACGGCGCCATCTGGCAGAAGGAGATGTTCCACCACATCGACGCCTCCGCCCACCCGGGCCGCCACGAGGCGCTGCGCCGGATGACCAAGCAGTACATGGACTACATGCATCTCAACGCCCCGGTCCACACCTGGCCGGTCGACTGACGTTCGGCGCCCCGCGCCCCAGCTCGCGCGGGGACCAGGGAGGCGGCAGACGATGTGCCGATGGCTCGCCTACTCGGGGACGCCCGTGCCGCTGGAGACCATCCTCTACAAGCCCCAGCACTCGCTGATCGACCAGAGCCTGCACGCCCGGATGGGCGTCGAGACGACGAACGGGGACGGTTTCGGCGTCGGGTGGTTCGGCCCGGAGATGACGACCCCCGCGGTCGTGCGGGAGATCGGGCCGGCGTGGAGCAACCGCAATCTGCGGGAGATCGCGAGCCACGTCCGCTCACCGCTGTTCTTCGCGCACATCCGGGCCTCGACGGGCAGTGCGGTGCAGCAGACCAACTGCCACCCGTTCCGCCACGGCCGCTGGATGTGGATGCACAACGGCGCGATCGCCGAGTTCCACCGCGTCCGGCGCGACCTCGCCCTGGCCGTCGATCCGCGGCTCTTCCTGGACATCGAGGGTTCCACGGACTCGGAGATGATGTTCTTCCTGGCCCTCACGCTGGGACTGGAGGACGACCCGCCGACGGCCGTGGCGCGGATGGCGGGGCTGGTGGAGGAGGTCGGTCACGAGCACGGTGTGGCGTACCCGCTGCAGATGACGGTCGCCGTGACCGAGGGGCGACGGCTGTGGGCCTTCCGCTACTCCAGCCAGGGCGACTCCCGGTCGCTCTACTACAGCTCACGGGTGGAGAGCCTGCGGGCGCTCCACCCCGACCTGCCCTTCCTGCGCGAGGCGTCCGACGAGACCCGCCTCATCGTCTCCGAGCCCCTGGGCGATCTGCCCGGCGTCTGGAACAAGGTGCCCGAGAGCAGTTACGGCGTCGTCCAGCCCGAAGGAGACGCCATGCTGCCCTTCACCCCTCGGGCGGCCTGACCCGGCGGATCCGGTCCGTGTGGTGGGTGAGGGTGTCGATGCGGGCGGCCAGCTCGGGGTGGTGGGCGGCGAGGTGGTGACGGGCGCCGGCCAGCGGGCCGATGAGTCCGGCGGCGTCGTCCTGGCCCAGCGCCCGCACGAGCGGCGTGCGGGCCTCGGTCGGGAGGTTGGCCACAGCGGTGATCTGGCCCGCGAGCTGGCGCAGGTCGGCGGCGTTGCCGCGGGCCCAGGTGGTGACCGCGCGGTCGGCGGCGCGGCGGTCCCGAGTGGCCTGTACGCGCTGCTCGCCGGTGGTGCCGGGAGCACCGGGGCGCAGGCGCAGGTAACGGCGTTCGGCGGCCTGTCGGCTGGCGACACCGAGGGGGTGCGCGAGGTCGGACCAGCTCGCGCCCACCTCGCGGGCGGTTTCGATCAGCCCCGTCTCCCATCCCGCGAGCTGGTCGCGCACCTCGCGCAGAAGCAGCAGCGCGGCCAGCGCCTGGGTGGAGCTGACCTCCGAGCCGGGCTGTGCCGCGGACTGCGGCGCCTGGGCGGTTCGCACGGCCTCCTCGATCGCCGCCAGCGCCGCCTCGGCGGCGGGGAAGGACGCGGGCCGGGAACCGGGTTCCCGCGGGTCTGCGGTCATGGGTCACCTCCGCTCGAAACGTCACCCGGCGGGTGACACTCCTACTTGTCATCGTTTCGATGACATGCTACAAGAAGAGTAGGAACCAGCGCATGAGCGATTCTGCTCAGTCGACGTGGAGGTGTTTCCCGATGCTGATGCGCACCGACCCCTTCCGTGAGTTCGACCGGCTCACCCAGCAGTTGTTCGGCAACTCGTCCGGCACTTGGTCGCGGCCCTCGGCGATGCCCATGGACGCGTACCGGGAAGGCGACGAGTACGTGATCGCCCTCGACCTGCCCGGTGTCGACCCGAACGCGATCGACATCGACGTCGAGCGGAACATGCTGACGGTCCGGGCCGAACGCCGCCCGGTCACCAAGGCCGAAGACGTGCAGATGGAGCTGTCGGAACGGCCGCTGGGCGTCTTCTCCCGCCAGGTGGTGCTGGCGGACACCCTCGACACCGAGCACATCAGCGCCGACTACGACGCGGGCGTGCTCACGCTGCGGGTCCCGATCGCCGAACGGGCCAAGCCGCGCAAGATCTCCATCGGCGCCGGCGCGGACCGCAAGGAGATCTCCGGCTGAGGCGTCGCCGCACTCCCGGTGGCGGAGGGCGGACGACCTGTCCCCCGAATCCCGCCCTCCGCCCCGGGGCCGGCACTCCGACACTCCGGCACTCCGGCACTCCGGCACGGAACGCCAGGCAAGGAGGACCCCGATGACCATGCGTTGGGACGTGTTCCTCGCCCATGTGCAGGAACGCGGCGAGTACCCGACCCGCACCGAGGCGGAGCGCGCCGCGCGTACCGTGCTGGCACTCCTCGGCGCGCATCTGGTCGGTGAGGTACGGGCCGAGCTGGCCGCCCGGCTCCCGGAGACCTTCTCCCTGATCCTCCTCAACCCGCTCCAGGCGGCCGAACCCCTCTCCGCCGAGCGTTTCGTGCGGGCCACCGCGGCGTGGATCGAGGGGGCCACCGAACGGACCGCGGCCTGGGACGTCGGCGCCGTGCTCAGCGTGACCGCCGACGCCGCGGGCGAGGAGCTGACCCGCCGCATCCTGCTCCAGCTCCCGCCCGGATACGACCTGCTCTTCGGCCGGCCGCAGGACACCTCGGTCCCGGGCGCGGCCAACGCCTCCGGTGACTGACGCGTCCGTGCCACCGGTCACCGGCCCACCCCGTCAGACGATCCCATGAACGAGAAAGGCGTCTTCACCGATGCAGTCCAAGACGGCCGCGGCGGCCATCGCCATCGAGCCGGCCATGTCCTACGGCCAGATGCTGGAGCAGGTCCGCTACAACGGCGCGTACCCCACCCGCGAGCGGGCCGAGGAAGTCGTCTCCGCCGTCCTGGCCGCGCTCGGCCGCCGCGTCACCGGCGAGGAACGCGTCGAGCTGGCGGCCCGGCTCCCCCGCGAAGCCGCCCGGATCCTCGCCTCCCAGATCCCCGGCACCGACTCCCTGACCGGCTGGGCCTTCGTCAGGGACCTCGCCGCCCGGACCGGCGGCAGCCTCGCCACCACCCGCTGGGACGTCGGCTCCGTCCTCGGCGTCGTCGCCCGCCTCGCCGGACCCGACCTGCTGGACCGCGTCCTGGACCAGCTACCGCCCGGTTACGCCATCCTCTTCGGGCGCGCGGAACTCACGCAGGCGGCCTGACGTCCGTACCGCGGCCCGGGACGGCGTCCGGACGGGGCGACGTCCGCACGGGGCGACGGGAATCGGTCCGCGCCTCGTCGAGGAGGCGGCGCGGGCGGGGGCCGTCCGCGGTGACCGCGGTGACCAGCGCGCGTCCACCGCGTCGGACCGTCCGTGCGCGTGTCCACGCGGCCGGACGGTCCGCCCGTGCGCGAGGGTCCGTTACTCGCGCGGTACGAGCCGTGCGGTGGGCGCGAGTTCGACGGTCCGCGTCCGCCACAGGCGGCTGCCGACCGCACCGAAGGAGGGCTCGGGAAGCCGGAGCGGCGCTCGTGCGACCGATGACGCACACCCGTACCCCGCTCCGGCGCGGGCTGTTCTGCGTGGCCGCTGTCGGCCCGGTAGGTGCCCGGATCAGTGACCGTAGTGAGGCATGTCTCTAAGACGACGCGCCCGTTGACAGGACCCGGGGAAGATCACACAATCGGTGGCATGACCCCATACTGGTTCGACACGACGGCGGCGCCTGCGCGCGTGCCCGATCGAGCCGGATGTGAGCGCTCCGGCCGATAACCGGCCGTTTCCGAGCCGAAGGTTCGACACCCCGCCGCATTCGCAACGAATCGGCCTTCTCTCCGGCAGAGCACTCCGGAGCACGTCCATCACCCGGGCCGTCCGCCACGGCCGCGGCGCATCTCCGTCCACGACTGCCGAGACGTGACGTCTCGTCGTGTCGCGGTGCGCCGCCGAGCCGCCGGGGCCTGGTCAGATCGCCTTGAAGGGGATAACTCCATGACCGTCACGACCGCGGCCCCCACCGTCACCCTGCGCGAAGCGCGCATCCCGGGGGACGGTATGTACGAGGGACCGCGCACGCTGCGCCGGCTCCCCGAGGGCTGGGAGGAGCGGCCCTACGAACTGTTCGAGGTCGTTCCGCAGGCTCGCACCATCGGCGCCGAGATCAGGGGGGTCGACCTCTCGCGCCCGCTCGGTGCCGCCCTCCGCGAGGAGTTGAACCGCGCCCTGCTGGAGTGGAAGGTGCTCTTCTTCCGCGCCCAGCACCTCACCTCCGACCAGCAGCGCGACTTCGCCGGCCACTGGGGCGAGCTGGAGACCAACCCCCTGCTCGCCGTCGGTTCCCGTGAGGACGTCGTCCGCTTCGACAAGGGCGCGGGGGCCGCCCCGACGTACGAGAACGTCTGGCACACCGACGTCACCTTCCGCGAGCGGCCCGCGCTCGGCGCCGTCCTGCAACTGCGCGAGGTGCCGCCGTTCGGCGGGGACACCATGTGGGCCGACATGGCGGCCGCCTACGACAACCTCCCGCAGGAGGTGAAGGAGCGCATCGACGGTGCCCGCGCCGTGCACGACTTCATCCCCGGTTTCGCCAGGTTCTACGGTCCCGAGCGGCTGATCCCCCATCAGGACCTCTTCCCGCCCATGGAACACCCCGTCGTGCGCGTCCACCCCGAGACGGGGCGGCGCATGCTGTTCGTCAACGCCTCCTTCACCACCCACATCACCGGCATGGACCGGGACGAGAGCGACCGGCTGCTGCGCTTCCTGTTCCAGCAGGCACACGTACCCGAGTACCAGGTGCGCTTTAGCTGGCAGCCCGGCGACATCGCCTTCTGGGACAACCGCGCCACCCAGCACTACGCCGTGGGCGACTACGGCACCGACCGCCGGGTCGCGGAGCGCGTCGCGATCGCCGGTGACCGCCCGTTCTGACGCGAAACGGCCGGGGGCCGGGGGAACCGCGCCCCCCGGCCTCCGGGCCCTCCGGGTGCGCCCCGCCTCACAAGGGCTCGGCGGGCAGGGCCCGGTAGGTCTCGGCGAGCCCCGTGACCACCGGGTGGCCGGCAGGGAAGGCCAGGTCGCCCACGAGGGTGACCGGGCGGACCCCGGTGGCGGCGTTGGTGGCGAACACGGCGTCGCAGGAGGCCAGATCGGACAGCGTGACGCGCGCGGCCGTGCCGGCTCCGGTACGCCGGAGCAGTTCACGGGCGGTCCCCGCCAGAGCGGGGCCCGCCGGCCAGAGGACGCGCTCGCCGCGCACGACGCCGATGTTCCAGGTGCCTCCCTCCAGGACCGCACCGTCGCCGTCCGTGAACAGGACGTCCTCGTATCCGGCGCGCCGCGCGAGGCGGCGCAGCCGCAGGGCACCGAACAGGCCGACGCCCTTCACCTCGGGCAGGTCACGGAGGTGGACGGCGGGCCGTACCCGCAAGGGGCCCGGCGGGGAGACGGGAACCGGCCTGGTGGTCACCAGCACCCGCGGGCGCGCGTCCTCGCCGAGGTTGCCGAGGTGCAGGTGCGGATCGAAGACGGTGACCCGGACGACGCACCTGCCCTCCCCCGGCGCCGCCCGGCGCACCAGGGCGCGGACCCGGGCGACGTCGAGGGGGGCGTCGAAGAGGACGCGGCAGTCGCGTACCAGCCGCTCCAGGTGGAGGTCCAGGCCGCGCACCGCGCCGTCGGCGACCACCATGGTGGTGAAGTGCCCGTAGTTGGTCAGGGCCAGTGCGGACAGGGCGGCCGGTCCGGCGGGCGCACCGTCGAGTTCGGCCGGTCTCACTTGACGTAGTCCTCGACGACCTTCGGGGGCCAGGTGCCGACCTTCAGCACTCCCATGGAGTAGGCCCGGGAGACGAGGGCCGCGCGGTTGGGCACCTTCAGCTTCCGCAGGAGTCCGGACACGTGGTACTCCACGCCCTGACGGCTCAGGTAGAGCCGGGCGGCCAACGGGACGGTGGAGACGCCGGCGGCTATGCCCTCCAGGATCCGGGCGTCCACTTCGCTCAGGAGCTTCTTGCGGGGCACCACGCTCCCCGCCCCGTCCGGCTCGCCGTCCGCGGCGGGCATCATGACCAGGATCGCGGCGACGTCCGGAAGGTGACCGCCCCGCACCGCCATGGCGGTCAGGGGCAGGGTGCGCGCGGTGTCCTCGTCTCCGCCCGCGGTGATGACCTCCGTGGCGAACCGGTGGCGCTTGCCCTCCAGCATGCGGGAGAACTGCTGCATCAAGGGCTGCTGCACGCTGGGGTGCACAAGGTCGCAGAAGGGCCGGCCGCACAGGTCCGTCGCCGGACCGCCGAACCGGCGGTCGAACTCCTGGTTGACCTGCTGAATGGTCAGGGAGGGGTCCAGGCAGGCCACGGAGGTGGGAAGCCGGCCGCCATCGACGGCCCCGGCCTTCGCCGGCCCGTCGGCCGGGTCGGCGCCGTGCCGACGGTCCATGACGAGGTGGTGGGGGGTGAGCGTCAAGGAACTCAGGCCCTTCTTCGCTTGTGTGCATCACGGGGGAGGTTCACGACACGGGCGCTCGTTCGGCCGGAAATTGCCTCGTTCCGCCGAATGCCCGGGTAATCGCGAATGCTTTCGGAGATTACGAAGCGGGGTATCCACCGGTCAATCCGATCCACCCCCGGCCTGCCAATACTGTGGTACACCCTTCGGTAGGTACGGTCCCGTACCGAAGGGGTTCGGTGTCCGTGGTTCGGTGCGTCCCCCGCACAGTTCGGCGTACACAAGCGGAGAAAACCGCCTGAAACACCTCACCGTGCACACGCCGGGGGAACGTGTACGCGGGGCCCGTACCCGCGGACCCCACGGAAGAGGACCGCCGCCACCTTCCGCGGCGGGCAAACGGAAACGCCCGGACACGGTCCCGCATATTCAGGGAAACGTTTCCGGGCGTTCTCCCGATCGTCTATTCCACCGGACGGACCTGTCCCGCAGCGGAAATGAGGGCGATCAGTTCCCGTCGGCCCGGGATGCCGAGTTTCCGGTAGGAATGCGTGAGGTGCTTCTCCACGGCACGGGAGCTGACGCCCAGGGCGCCGGCGATCTCCTGGTTCGTCAGGCCCCGGCAGGCGAAGGCGGCCACCCGGCGTTCGGTGCGGGTGAGGACCCTCTCCGGGGCGGTGACCGCTGCGACGGACGGCCCGCCGCCGACGGTGGTGGCCCGTTCGGCCAGCCACGGCGCACCACACGCGGTGGCCAGTGTGGCGGCCTCCCGGGCCAGGGCCTGCGACTCCGCTCCCCCGCCCAGGCGTTCGGCCAGCGAGAGCAGGGCCCGGGCCAGTTCGAGCTGGTTGGCCGAGCCGCGCGTCACGGTGACCGCCTGACGCAGCAGCGCGGTCCCCCGGCCGCCTTCCTCCAGTCGTCCCAGCAGGCGCAGGGCGCGGCCCACACCGACCGGTGCGCCCCACGTCTCGGCCCGGGCGTACTCCTCCTCGGCCAGGGCGTGGGCCCGGCGCCGGTCGCCGAGGCGGTGGTGGACGCCGATGGCCCAGGGCCGCCACGGGAACAGCACCGGGTTCTGCCAGCCCGCCGCTTCCAGTTGCCGCCCGCAGGACTCCAGGGAGTCCAGTGCCCCGGTGAGATCTCCGGCGGCGACGTCACCCGCGGCGCCCAGCAGGCGCAGCGTGGCGGTGACGGTCAGTCCCTGGGGACGGGTGGTCTCGGCGCGGCGCAGCGCACGCTCGGCAGGGGCGGGGTCGCGGGTCTCCAGGGCCACCATGGCGTGCGCGATGGTCGCGACCGCGCCGAGCGGGTGCCGGTCGGACTCGGTCATGGCGAGAGCGGTCTCGGACTGCTCGCGGGCCTGGACGAGCCGGCCCCGCCCGAGGTGGACCAGGGCCCGCTCGATGTGCACCAGGGCGTCGGCCGGTGCCGTACGGCGTTCCTGGGCCCGGTACTCGACGGCGAGCCAGGAGTCCACGGCCTCCACGGAGTCCGCCGCGATCATGGTGATGACCACGAGGGGGAGTGTGGAGTGGATCCGGGCCGAGGTGGCCGGTTCGCGGTCCAGGACCCGTTCGGCGTGGTGGACGACCTCGGCGGCCGGAAGGGCGCAGCCGAAGGTGGCGGCGACGAGAAGGGCGATCGTCAGTTCCCGGTCGCCGCCCGTGTCCAGGGGTGGTTCGGCACCCAGCCCGCGCAACCGCTCGACCGCGGCGGCGAGTTCGTAGGGGTCCTCGTACGCGCAGTGGCGCAGCCGCGCCTCCAGCCGCAGGGCGAGATCGCGGTCGGCCCCGGTGAGCGTGGCGGCGGGGCCCAGTCCGTCGGCGGCCTGGCGCAGCAGGTCGACGGAGGTGAACGGGGCCGGTCCGAGCGGGGTGGGTGAGATGCGCAGCGCGGCCACGGCCCGGTCGCGGGCCTCGGGCAGCAGGGTGATCGCCTGGGCGATGTGCCGTTCGCAGGCGAGGGGGTCCAGGACGCGTTCCGCGGTGCCGAGCTCGACGAGCAGGCGGGCCCGGTCGGCTCCCTGGGCGGCGCTGTCGAGCAGGGCGCGGCGCAGGTAGCGGGCGGCGGCGTCGGGTGCGCCGCGGCGCAGCGCGGTGTCGGCGGCGGCCCGCAGCACGTCCACGCCCCAGGGCTGGTGGCGGGTGACGACGGCCATGAGCTGGGCCGCGACCTGTTCGGCGGGGCGGCCCGAGGCGTAGAGGAGGGCGGCCGCCTCGTGGTGGAACTGTTCGCGCTGGACCATCGTCAGGGTGCACTCGGCCGCGTCCCTGACCACCCGGTGGATGAAGGACGGCGCACGCTCGGCGGTGAGGAGTCCGAGGGCGCCCAGGGCCCGTAGCGCGCCGGTGTAGCCCACGGTGTCGAGCCCGGCCAGGCGGGCCACGCTGTCGGGGTCGGCGTGGTCGCCGAGTACGGCGATGGCGGCGGCGAGGTCGCGGACCGGAGGAGGCTGGGTGCGCAGGATGCTGGTGAGGCGTTCGCGGAGCTGGGAGGGGCGCAACGAGCGTGCCTGGTGGGCGTGTTCCGCGACCGGCCGGCGTCCGGCGTATTCCAGGCCGTGCAGGATGGACATGAGGAAGAGGGGGTTGCCGAGGGAGGTCTCGTGGCAGGCGCGGACGAACTCCTCCTCGCCCGCCTCCCGGAACCGCTCCTGAACCAGGGCGCGGGTGGCGGCCGGGCTGAGGGAGGCCGGCCGCAGGGTCTGGGTGGCCGCCTCCCTGACTTCGCGCACCAGGGTGTGGTGGCTGCGGGGATCGCCGTCGCGCAGTGCGCACACGACGACGGCACGCAGTCCGTGCAGCCGTTTGGCGAGGTAGGTGAGCCAGCGCAGGGAGGGCACGTCGGACCACTGGAGGTCGTCGACGAGCAGGAGCAGGCTGCCGTCGGCGCTGACGTTGGCGAGGAGCGACAGCAGTCCGTGCAGGACCGCCTCGGTGGCCGCGGCGGCCTGGTCGGCGCCCGGGGACGCGGTGTCGTCGGCGAAGACGTGCCGCGCGAAGGAGGCGTGGGCGTCCATCCACCGGGCCCGGGTGTCCTCGGAGGCCTCGGACACCAGGCTCTCGAAGAGCTGGCGTACGACGCCGAAGGCGAAGTCCTGTTCCATGGGTGCCGCGTTGGCCCGCAGCACCCGGACTCCGTCGTGGCCGTCGGCGACGGCCGGCAGGTGCTGGAGCAGGGCGGAGCGTCCCACGCCGAGCGGGCCGGTGACGAGTATGAGGGACGATCGGCCCTCGGCCGCGGCGGCGAGTGCCGCGTCGACCAGGGACATCTCGGTGTTGCGCTCCAAAAGCATGCGGTCAGTCGCCCTCCGTGCCGTGGATCGGTGCGCGCAGTTCGTCGCGTCCTCGAATGCGCAGCTTGCGGTAGACACCGCTGAGTCGCAGTTCGACGGCCCGGGCGGTCACCGAGAGCGCGACGGCTATCTCCCGGTTGGTCAGTCCGCCGGCGGCGAGCACGGCGGTTTCGCGCTCCGCCGGCGACAGGACGCGCCAGGCGGGCGGCACACTGCCGGCCGCGCGGTCGGCGGGAGCCGTCCTCGGTCCGGACTGCCCTTGGGCGTCCGGGGCGTGGAGGTCCGCGGGGCCGGTGGTGGCGCGGGCCGTACGGCCGGCCGCGCGTCCGGTGCCGGGCACGGGGGCGTGTCCCCGTGCACCGGCGGCGGCCGGAGCGAGGACGGTTGGGGCGTAGCCGGCGCGGGGGTGGGTCCCGGGGGCCGCGTCCGGGTGCCGCGGCGGGTCCTCGCCGGTCATCCCGGCCAGGCGGAGCCGGGCCCTGCCGAGCACGCCCGGGGCGCCCCAGCGTTCGGCGAGGGCGACCTCCTCGCGGGCCAGCCGCAGCGCCTCCTCGGTGTCGCCGAGGGTGTGGGCGGCCTCCGCCGCGTGGGAGCGCCAGGGCATGAGGGCCGGGTTGAGACAGTCGTGGCGCAGCAGCCAGCGCCCGCAGGCGCGGAAGAGCGCGCGTGCCCGGCGGGGGTCGCCCTCGGCCTCGGCCAGCAGTCCCCGGGCGAACAGTGACTGGGCCCAGGCGACCCCCTCCGCGGCGAGGACCGGCACCGGGCGGCGGGTCACCGCGTGGGCCCGGTCCGCACGGCCGCCGCAGAGCTCGGCGATGAGCGCGAGGGCGGTCCAGTAGGGGTAGGACAGCGGATGCCGGCTGCCGGGAGGGAGTTCGAGGTCGGCGGCGGCCAGGTCGTGGGCGGCCGCGTCGGGCCGGCCGTGACGCAGGTGGAGGTCGGCTCGGGTGGCGAGGGCGTGGGCGAGGGTCGTCGGGCAGCGTTCGCGGTGGCCCTCGGCGATGAGGGCGCAGAGATGGGCCGCGGCCTCGTCCCCGTCCTCGGTGAGGAGGAGTACCCGGCAGGCGAGCAGCCGGGGAACGGTGAGCGGGGGCCCCCAGGCGCGGTCGGGATCCAGCGCGGCGCGGGCCAGCCGGCGCGCCGTCGGCCGGTCGTCTCCGCGCATCGCGGCCACCCACGCCCGGACACCGGTGGCGGCGGGACCGTGCGGGGGCCCGGGGAGGTCCGCGACGCACGGGACGTCCAGCTCGAGGGGGTCGTCGCGGTAGGGCTGCGCCAGACGGAGCAGGGCGGTCAGTTCGTCCCGCCGGACGGCGTCCGCCCTCGCCGTGTCCGGGTCGGCGGGCGTGCTGCGCCGGCCTTCGTCGAGGACCGTGGCGAGGGCGCGGCGGGCCCCGTCGGCGGCACCGCCGAGCAGGCACAGGTCGGCCGCCCGGGTCCGGAAGGGGTCGTACGTCTCCTCGGATGCGCGGATGATGCCGGTCAGCCGGCGTTCGGCGGCGGACGGGGCGGTGACGAGTTCGACGGAGGCCAGCCGGAGGGTGACGCGGATGCGGTCCTCGGGGGACATCGGCAGGTCCAGGGCGCGGGTGAGGTAGGCGGCGGCGCGGTCGCGCCGTCCGGCGCGCAGGGCCGCGGCGGCCCCCCGGCGCAGCGTGTGCACGGCCCACGGTGCGTCGACCGGTCCGGCCGGCAGCAGCAGGTCGGCGATGCCCTGGTCGTCCGCGGCCACCCGCTGGGCGAGTTCGGCGGCCCGTGCGTACAGGTCGGCCCGCTCGTCCGCGGGCATCTCCTCCAGGATGCGGGCGCGGACGACGGGACCGCCGACCCGCGGCCGGCCGTCCCGGACGGTGACGAGACCGCTGTCCTCCAGGGCGGCGCGGAGCCGGATCTCGGGCACGGAGCGCGCCCCGGCCAGGGCCATCACCAGCGCGAAGTCGAGGAGGTCGCCGCAGACGGCCAGGGCGCGCAGGGCGCCGAGGGCCACGGGGTCGCGCAGTTCGCTGAGGATCTGGGCGGTGTGATCGCCGATCACCTCGGCCGCGACGGCCCGCAGGTGGTCCACGTGGTCCGCGTCGGGGCGGTGCCCGGCGCGGGCGAAGCGGCACAGGGCGTCGCGCAGGACGGCGGGGTTGCCCGCGGTCGCGTCGACGGCGGCGGCGGTGAAGGCGGGGTCGCCGGGGGTGCCGCAGACCGTCTCCACCGCGGTGGCCGTGCCGACCGCGGTCAGGGCGGGCAGCGCCAGCTCGACCGTGGTGGCCATGCCGGTGACCGGGCTGCTCGCGCACCATTCGGGACTGATGCCGGCGGTGCCGGTGGAGCTGGTCACCAAGGCCACGGGCACGCGCGGCAGCCGGCGCACCAGGGCTTCCAGCCAGCGCTGCGAGTCGGGGTCGAGCCGGTGGACGTTCTCCACCACGAGGAGCGTGGGGTGGTCGCGGGAGGTGGTGAGCAGCCGGGTCAGGCCGGGGTACCGGCCCGGCCGGTGCTGCTGGAGCAGGAGGCTGGGCTGCTGGGACGCGAACTGCTCGTCGTGGGCCAGCAGTTGTCCGACGACGCCGTAGCGCAGATCGTGCTCGGCCGGAGTGGCGCGGGCCGTGAGGACACGCACTCCTCTGCGGGCGGCGTGCCGGGCGGCCCAGCGCAGCAGGTCGTTCTGCCCCAGGCCGGGCTCACCCGTCACCATGACCACCGCGGGCCGGGCCGAACACAGCTCTCCGATCACGGCGGAGAGCACCGCCTGCTCCCGGTCGCGCTCCAGCAGGGACAGCTCGGCGAGCGGCATCTCATGATCGTATAGAGGCCCGGGCAGGTCGGGACACCCCGCTGACGTGTTGTTGACCGTCTCGTCTCGCTGCCGTCTCTCCCGCATCATCCCCGCCAGGGTGCGGTCGGCCGGGCGTACGCGTCGTGGGGCGCCTGAGCGGGCAGGACGTCGGTGTCCAGGACGGCGGCGAGGTCGGCGCGGCGGGTGACGCCGAGCTTGCGGTAGACGCTCGTGAGATGCAGCTCCACCGTGCGCACCGTGACGAACAGGGACTCGGCGGCCTCCCGGTTGCTCGCTCCGGAGGCGACCAGCGTGGCCACCGTGCGTTCGGTGCCGGTCAGCATGTCCAGGGGCGACACGGTGATCTCCCGCATCCGTCCGCCGGCCCCGACCAGGATCTCGCGGGCCTGCCGGGCGAGGGCGAGCGAGCCGCAGCGACGGGCGAGGGCGACGGCGTCGCGCAGGTGCTCACGGGCCTCGCGCCGCTCGCCCTCGGCCAGCAGCGCCCGGCCCAGGTGCACCAGCGCCCGGGCGTGGTCGGCGTGGGCCGGCGAGGCCGCCAGCCTCCCGGCGGCCTCCCGGAGCAGTGCCGTTCCGTCCGGTCCGGGGGTGGCGGCCCCGCGGGCGAGGGCGGCGTAGCCCAGGGCACGCCGGGTCCCCCAGCGTTCGGCGAGCGCGGCCCCGTGTCCGGCCGTCGCCCGCGCCTCGGCGTGCCGGCCGGCGTCGGCCAGCAGGCAGGCGGCGTCCAGCCACCAAGGGGCCAGCACCGGGTTGGCGAGTCCGCACTCGGCCAGGGAGTCCCCGCAGGTCCGCAGTAGGTCCAGGGCGCCCTGGGCGTCGCCCCGGGCCCGGCGCGCCCGGGCTCGGGCCATGAGGTACCAGTGGTACTCCCACACGAACCGGTCCAGGCGGGGGCGCTTGATCGTGTCGAGTACCTCTTCCGCCCGGGCGGGCTCCCCGCGCTCGGTGAGGGCGACCGCGTAGGCGGTCTGCGGCATGGCGGCACCCTCGCCCCACTCCTGGTCGCCGAGGAGTTCCATGGCGGTCTGGGCGTCGGCCATGGCGTGCGTGATGACACCGTTGTCGAGGTGGACGAAGGCGCGGGTGCCGAGCGCGAGGACGTACGTCCACACGGCGGCGGAGCGCCGGCTGTCGACGAGCACCGTCTCCAGCGCGGCGAGCGCCTCACCGGTCTCGTCGGCGAGGGACAGGACCAGGGAGGCCGGCAGCAGGGACCAGGCGCCGAGCGGCACGCCGGGAGAGTGCAGGGCGCGGCGGGCCTGCCGCACCGCTTGTGACGCGGACCGGCCGTCCATCGCGGTGAGCACGGTGAGCATGGCGAGTTGCTGGCGCTGGGCGGGGGTGTGACCCGGCGGCGGGGTGAGCCGCGCGGCACGCGCGCGCACCAGCGGCATGGTGGACTTCTCGTCGGCGCCGACGATCAGCAGGGCGGACTCGACGAAGGTACGCAGCTCCTGGTCTGCGGGCTCGGGGACGGGACCGAGTGCGGTGTCGAGGGCGTCCAGGGCTTCAGTCAGGACCCGGGCCCCCTCGGGCGATCGCTGGACGCTGAGGCAGGCCAGGCCGAACCGGACGGCGACCGTGGCCCGCGTCCGTACGTCGTCCGCCAGGTCCAGCGCCTCGCGCAGCAGGGTCACCGACCGGGCCGGGTCCGTCTCGGCCAGGCACTCGGCCAGCCGCATCCGCGCCTGGGGATCGTCCGGGGCCGCCCGCAGCACCAGTTCGAGATAGCGGGCGGCGGCCTCCGGCGCGCCCCGCTGTTCGGCCTGGGCGGCGGCGGCCGACAGCACGGACGTCATCCACGGCTCGTCCGCCTCGGGCAGCAGCAGCAGTTGCCCGGCGATCTGTTCGGGCGACCGTCCCACGTCGCTGAGCAGTTGGGCGGCGCGGGTGCGCAGCCGGGCGAGTGCCGCGGGACCGAGGGTGGAGAGGATGGCGGTACGCACCACGTCGTGCAGGAGTTCGAGCCGGTCGGGCTGGAGGAGCGCGGCGCGGCGCAGGATCTCCAGTGCCTCCTCGGCCTGGACGAGGGAGACGCCGGCCAGGGCCGCGAGGTGCTCGGGGTGTTCCGGGCCGAGCACGGCGAGGGCCCGGGCCACCTCTCGCACCCGGCCGGGCTGACCGTCGAGGACCTCCTGCACCGCGGGGGCGATGACGCGTCCACCGATCTCGGTGACGCGCTCGGCGCCCGCGTCGTCGGCGCGGACCCCGGCGGAGTGCAACCGGTGCAGCAGCCACTGGAGTTCCAGTGGGTTGCCGCCGGTCACGGAGGTGAGCGCGGCGACGAACGAGGCACTCGGCTCGGTGCCGGGCAGGGCGCTGCGGACGAGTTCCCCGACCTCCGGTGCCGACAGGGCGGTCAGGCGCAGCGGCAGGTGCTGGTGGTGGGCCACGAGGTCGGTGAGGGCGGGGCCGGCCGCGGGGCCGGACTCGGTGCGCAGGGCGAGCACGACGAGCAGGGGCATGTCGTCGGCGCGCCGCAGCAGGAAGTCCAGCCAGCGCAGGGACCGTTCGTCGCACCAGTGGACGTCGTCGAGAGCGAGCACCAGCGGCCGGTCCGCCATCAGGTTGGCGGACAGCCAGTACAGGCCGTTCATGACCGCGAAGCCGTTGCCGTGGGCGGTGTCGGAGAGGTCGGGCGCGAGCGCGGGCAGCGCGTGGCGGGCGGCGCCGTCGAGAAGGGTGGCGGCGCGGCCGCGCCGGGCGGTCGGGTTCAGCGGTCCGAACAGGGCACGGACGCCGCTGTAACCGTGGGCCGAGTCGACCGCGCGGCAGGCTCCGTACAGCACGGTCATGCCGTCGAAGGGGCCGCCGCCGTCGAGTGCGGCGCGCAGCAGGGACGTCTTGCCGGCTCCCGCCGGGCCGTCCAGGACGACGAGTTGCGGGCGGCCGGCGCGGGCGGTGGCGGCCCTGGCGGCGAGCGTCTCCAGGTGGGCCGCGCGGCCCACCAGTGGGAGGGACGGGCCACTGACCCGTGCCCGGTTCGTCACGTCGTCTCCCTTGCTTCGTGCTGAGGCCGGGGCCGGCGGTCCGGTGGGCGTCCGCATGATCGGCACATCCGGAACGCTCAGTTCGGAACACCGTACAGGGAGCGCCGGTCGCACCGGCCCGCGTCCGTCCCCGGATGCCCGACGGGCGGGGAAGTCTAAGGATTTCCCGGTACCCGCCGTGAGATCAAGTTGTGGTGCGGTCGGCGCCGCCCGCGCGCCCCGCCCCGGCCGGCGGCCGCGCACGCGCAGCACCCTCCTCGCCGTCGGACGTGCCCGAGCGGGCACCGGCGACCTCGGCACTCACCTCGTGAAAGGGCCCCCATGGACTCCGCCGCACGGCCGATCCTCTTCGTCAGCCTCCCCGAGAGCGGGCTGCTCAACCCGTTGCTGGTGCTGGCCGGGGAGCTGGCCCGGCGCGGTGTCCCCGACCTGTGGTTCGCCACCGACGAGCACCGGCGCGCGGACGTGGCGGGGCTGGCCTCCGCGTCCGCGGTGTCGTTCGCCTCGCTGGGCGAGGTGGTGTCCGAGCTGTCGGCGGTGACCTGGGACGACGCCGTCTACCGGGAAGTGACCCAGTCCTCCCGGTTCAAGGCGCACCGGGCCGTGGTCCGGCAGTCGTACAGGCCGGCGCTGCAGGCGCGCAAGTACCGGGCGCTGGAGAAGGCGGTCCGACAGGTGCGGCCGGCCCTGATGGTCATCGACTGCGTCAGCGGCTTCGGCGTGGACCTGGCGCTGGCGCACGGCATTCCGTACGTGCTGTCCGTTCCGTTCGTCGCCAGCAACGTGCTGACCTCCCACAATCCCTTCGGTTCCTCGTACACCCCCAAGAACTTCCCGGTGCCCAACTCCGGGCTGCCGCTGGAGATGACCCCCCGGCAGCGGCTGGCCAACACGATGTTCAAGTGGCGGACGCTGGGCATGTTCCTGAACCCGCGGATGGGCAGGGTCCTCAAGGAGGACGCCGCCCTGCGCAAGGAGCTGGGCATCGCGCCGCCCAACGCGCTGACGCGGGTGGACGGCGCCGCGATGGTGCTGTGCTCCTCCATCCCCGAGCTGGACTACCCCTTCGAGGTCCCGGACAAGGTGCGGCTGGTGGGCGCGCTGCTGCCGCCGCTGCCCGAGGCCCCGGACGCCGACGACGTCTCCGCCTGGCTGGACCGGCAGTCGTCCGTGGTCTACATGGGCTTCGGCACCATCACGCGGCTGACCCGCGCCGAGGTCGGGGCGCTGGTGGAGGTGGCCCGCCGGCTGTCGGACCGCCACCAGTTCCTGTGGAAACTGCCTCAGGAGCAGCAGCACCTGCTGCCGCCGGCGGGGTCCCTGCCGGACAACCTGCGGGTGGAGAGCTGGGTGCCGTCCCAACTGGATGTCCTGGCCCACCCGAACGTGTCGGTGTTCTTCTCCCACGGCGGCGGCAACGCCTACCACGAGGGCGTGTACTTCGGTAAGCCGCAGGTGGTCCGCCCGCTGTGGGTGGACTGCTTCGACCAGGCGGTGCGCGGCCGGGACTTCGGCATCAGCCTGACCCTGGACCGGCCGCAGACCGTCGACCCGGACGACGTCGTCGACAAGCTCACCCGGGTAACCGAGGACCCGGCCTACCGCGAGTGCGCGGAGCGGCTGGGCGCGCTCCAGAAGGCGGCCGGCGGACGCAAGGCGGCGGCCGACCTGGTCCTGGGCCTGCTGCCGACGCCGTGACACCGGTCCGTCCGGCGGCCGGTGCAGGACCGGCCGCCCCCCTCCTTCCAGTCACCGCAGCGAGGACGCATGTCTTTCACCCACCCCGTCTCCCGGCCCGCGCTCGACGGGCGTGAACTGGAGTACGTCACCGACGCCGTGTCCGACGGCTGGATCTCCTCCCAGGGCCCGTACGTGGGCCGTTTCGAGGAGGCGTTCGCCGAGTGGAACGGCGTGGCACACGGCGTCGCGTGCTCCTCGGGCACGGCCGCGCTGACCCTGGCGCTGCGCGCACTCGGCGTCGGTCCCGGCGACGAGGTGATCGTGCCGGAGTTCACCATGGTGGCGTCCGCGTGGGCGGTGACGTACACCGGGGCTACACCCGTCTTCGTGGACTGCGGGGACGACCTGAACATCGACGTCTCCCTGATCGAGGAGCGGATCACCCCGCGCACCAAGGCGCTGATGCCGGTGCACGTCTACGGGCGCCGCTGCGACATGGACGCGGTGATGGACCTCGCCCACCAGTACAACCTGCGGGTGGTGGAGGACTCCGCGGAGGCGCACGGCGTGCGGCCGGTCGGCGACATCGCCTGCTTCTCGCTCTTCGCCAACAAGATCATCACCTCGGGCGAGGGCGGGATCTGCCTCACCGACGACCCCCGGCTGGCCGGACAGCTCGCGCATCTGCGGGCCATGGCATTCACCCGCGACCACAGCTTCCTGCACAAGAAGCTGGCCTACAACTTCCGCATGACGGCCATGCAGGCGGCCGTCGCGCTGGCGCAGGTGGAGCGGCTGGACGAGATCCTGGCCGCCCGCCGCGAGATCGAGGCCCGCTACGACGCCGGGCTCGAGGACGTACCCGGGATCACGCTGATGCCGCCGCGGGACGTGCTGTGGATGTACGACCTGCGGGCCGAGCGCCGCGATGAGCTGCGCGCCCATCTCGCCGACCGGGGCATCGAGACCCGGCTGTTCTTCAAGCCCATGAGCCGGCAGCCCGGTTACCTGGACCCGGTGTGGCCGTCGCTCAACGCGCACCGCTTCAGCGAGGACGGGCTGTACCTGCCCACCCACACGGGCCTGACCGCCGCCGACCAGGAGTACGTCACCGCCGCCGTCCGGGAGTTCTACGCCGCGGGGCGAGCGGAGACGTCGCCCCTCAGGAAGCCGGACCCCCGGGAAGTCGAGCCTCAGAACCTCAGGAAGAGGAAGAAGGAACGGACATGACGACCAGCACAGACCCCACGGTGGTCGGCTTCCCCCTGCGCACGCCCGAGGAACCGCTGCCGCTGTCCCAGTACGCGAGCCACCGGGCGCGGCAGGGCCTGGTCCTGTCGCACCTGCCGAACGGCGTACCGATCTGGCTGGTGACCCGGCACGAGGACGTGCGCGCCGTGCTGACCCATCCGAAGATCAGCGCCAACCCGGACAACGAGGGCTTCCCCAACGTCGGCGAGACCATGGGGGTGCCCAAACAGGACCAGATCCCGGGATGGTTCGTCGGGCTGGACTCGCCGGAACACGACCGGTTCCGCAAGGTGCTCATCCCGGAGTTCACCGTGCGGCGCGTGCGCGAGCTGCGCCCGGCCATCGAGCGCACCGTGGACGAGCGCATCGACGCGATGCTGGCGGGCGGCGACTCGGCCGACCTCGTCAACGACTTCGCACTGCCGGTGCCGTCGCTGGTCATCTCCTCGCTGCTTGGAGTGCCGCCCGCGGACCGCGACTTCTTCGAGTCCCGCACCCGCACCCTGGTCGCCATCCGGACCTCCACCGACGAGCAGCGGGCCACGGCCACGCGCGAACTGCTGCGCTACATCAACCGGTTGATCGCGATCAAGGAGAAGTGGCCCGGGGACGACCTGATCAGCCGCCTGCTGGCCACCGGGCAGCTCACCGCCGAGGAGCTGTCGGGAGTCCTGCTGCTCCTGCTGATCGCGGGCCACGAGACCACCGCCAACAACATCGGTCTCGGCGTGGTCACGCTGCTGGCCAACCCGCAGTGGATCGGCGGCGAGCGGGTGGTGGAGGAGTTGCTGCGGCTGCACTCGGTGGCGGACATGGTGGCGCTGCGGGTCGCTGTGGACGACGTGGAGATCGCCGGGCAGCGGATCCGCAAGGGCGAGGGCATCGTGCCGTTGATCGCCGCCGCCAACCACGACACCGAGGTGTTCGGCTGCCCGCACGCCTTCGATCCGGAGCGCTCCGAGCGGCGGCACGTGGCGTTCGGCTACGGCGTCCACCAGTGTCTCGGTCAGAACCTGGTCCGGGTCGAGATGGAGATCGCCTACCGCAAGCTGTTCGAGCGCATTCCCACGCTGGAACTGGCCGTTCCCATGAACGAGTTGGCCTTCAAGTACGACGGGATCCTGTTCGGACTCCACGAGCTGCCGGTGCGCTGGTAGGCGGCCCCGCGCTGCCCCACCGTGCCGCGTCGTGCCGCGTGCCCGTGCGTGCCGCGTGCCCGGGTGTACCGCGTGCCCGCGCGCGTCCGTCCGTGTGCCGCGTCTTCAGTCCGCGACACCTGTCAGAACCCCGTAAGTCCCGTGAGCCCTAGGAGCAGAGATCATGCGCGTCACCGTCGACAGTGAGCGGTGCGTCGGAGCGGGCCAGTGCGCCCTGAACGCGCCGCGAGTCTTCGACCAGGACGACGACGGCATCGTCACCCTGCTGGTGAGTGAGCCCGGTGAGCCGGACCGCGACGCGGTCCTCGCCGCGGGCGACCTGTGCCCGTCCGGGTCGGTCACCGTCCATGAGGACTGAACGCACCGTGCCGGGGGCCGGGCCCGAAGGGACCCGCCGCACGACTCCGTGGCCGGACGGGCTCGGCGGTGCCGGTGCCCCGGCCACGGCCCCCGGTGGGGTGTCCGGGAACCAGAGGGCCCGGCCACCCCACCGGCGACACCCGGGTCCGCGGCGGTCCGCGGCGGGAGGTGCGCCCGTCCCGGGCCGCCCCGGACCCGGCCGGCCGGCGGAACCCCGCCGGCCACTGGACCACCGAAGGGACCGACACCGTGACGACCGCTGACGACACCGCAGCCCTGTGGCTGCGGCGCTACCACCCGACCGACGCCGACGCGGTACGGCTGGTCTGCTTCCCGCACGCGGGCGGCTCGGCCAGCTTCTACCACCCGGTCTCGGCGCGGTTCGCCCCGGTCGCCGACGTCATCTCGCTCCAGTACCCCGGACGCCAGGACCGCCGCAAGGAACCCTGTGTGGAGGACCTGGGCCGACTGGCGGACCTGGTGGCCGAGCGGCTGCTGGCACTGGACGACCGGCCCAGTGTGTTCTTCGGGCACAGCATGGGGGCGGCGCTGGCGTTCGAGACCGCGTGGCGGCTCGAGCAGAAGGGTGCCGGGCCGCGCACCGTCATCGCCTCCGGCCGCCGGGCTCCGTCGACCACGCGCGCCGAGGAGGTGCACCTGCGGGACGACGACGGCATCGTCGCCGAGATGAAACGGCTGAACGGCACCGCCGCGGGCGTCCTCGGGGACGAGGAGATCCTGCGGATGGCGCTGCCGGCGCTGCGCGGCGACTACCGTGCCATCGAGACGTACTCCTGCCCGCCGGACCGCCGGGTGCGCTGCGGCGTCACCGTGCTGACCGGCGACGGCGACCCGCTGACCACGGCCGAGGAGGCCGAGCGCTGGCGGGACCACACCGAGGGGCCGTTCCGGCTGCGGGTGTTCACCGGCGGCCACTTCTTCCTCACCCAGCACCTGACGGCGGTCAACGGCGAGATCGCCGCCGCCCTCGCCCCCCTGGGGGCCGCCCCGGTGTCCTGACGTCCGCCCGGGCAGGCGCAGGAGCTGTGGTCGACGCACCACCGGAGAGCCCGCACACGGCCGGACCGTCCCGAGTCCGTTACGTCCCCCGTCACTTTCCGCTCACGCGCCTCCTGGACAAGGAAACGCCATGCGCACATTGCTCGTCGACAACTACGACTCCTTCACCTTCAACCTCTTCCACTACCTGGCCCGGGTCAACGGACAGGAACCCGAGGTCATCCGCAACGACGACCCGGCGTGGCGGCCGGCCCTCCTCGACGCGTTCGACAACGTGGTGCTGTCACCGGGCCCGGGCACGCCGCACCGCCCCGAGGACTTCGGGGTGTGCCGCTCGATCGCCGAGGAGGGACGGCTGCCCGTGCTCGGGGTGTGCCTGGGCCACCAGGGCGTGGCCCTGGTCCACGGCGCCTCCGTCGGTCCCGCGCCCGAGCCCCGGCACGGGCGGACGTCGCGGGTGCGGCACGACGGCACCGGCCTCTTCGAGGGCCTGCCGCAGCCGCTCGAGGTGGTCCGCTACCACTCGCTGGCCGTGACCGGTCTGGCACCCGGGCTGGAGGCCACGGCGTGGTCCGAGGACGGAGTGCTGATGGCGCTGCGGCACCGGACGCTGCCGCTGTGGGGCGTGCAGTTCCACCCTGAGTCCATCGGCACCGAGGACGGTCACCGGCTGCTGGGGAACTTCCGTCGCCTGACGGAGGGGCACCACCGTTTCCGGTCCCGCTCATCGGTCCTTCCCCGGCCGGAGTCCGCGGACGGCGAGCCGGTCTCCGGGTCCGCCGGCCCGGGCGAGGACATGGGCCCGGTCGAAGGCACGCGGCCGGTCGAAGGCACGCGGCCGGTCCGACGGCTGCGGGTCCTGGCGGAGCGGCTGACGACCCGGTGGGACGGGGAGGTCGCCTTCGACTGGCTGTTCCGCACCGGCGACCACCCGTTCTGGCTGGACAGCAGCCGGCCGGACGGGCACCTGGGGCAGCTCTCCGTGATGGGTGACGCGTCGGGGCCGCTGGCCCGGGTCGCCAAGGCCGACGTGCAGGCCGGCACCGTGACGATCACCGGGGGAGGCCGTGGCACGCGCGTCGAGCGGAGCGCGTTTCTGGCCTGGCTTGAGCGGGACCTCGCCGGACTGCACACCGAAGTGCCCGAGCTGCCCTTCGATTTCGCCCTCGGATGGGTCGGCTGCCTCGGCTACGAGCTGAAGGCCGAATGCGAGGGCGAGGCGGCGCACCGCTCCCCCGACCCGGACGCGGTCCTCGTCTTCGCCGACCGCGCCCTGGTCCTGGACCACCGCACCGGCACGACGTACCTGCTGGCACTGGCGGAGGACGGGGCCGAGGAGGAGGCGAGGTGCTGGCTCGCGTCGGCGGCGGACGCCCTGGAGTCGATCGCGGGCCTGGAGCCGGAACCCTTCGCCCCGGCAGCGGCCGGTGAGGCCGGTCCGGTGGTGCTGCGTCACGACCGCGACGCCTACCTCAAGCTGATAGACGCCTGCCAGCAGGAGATCACGGCCGGCGAGACCTACGAGGTCTGCCTGACCAACATGGCCGAGGTCGAGACCGGCCTCGACCCGTGGCAGGCGTACCGCCGCCTGCGCCGGCTGAGCCGCGCGCCGTTCGCCGCGTTCCTCCACTTCGGCCCGATGGCGGTGCTCAGCACCTCGCCCGAGCGGTTCCTGCGCATCGACCGGCACGGCGTGATGGAGTCCAAGCCGATCAAGGGGACGAGGCCGCGCGGCGCCACGCCGCAGGAGGACGACCGGCTGGCCCGGGATCTGGCGGCCAGCGCGAAGGACCGCGCCGAGAACCTGATGATCGTGGACCTGGTGAGGCACGACCTCGGCCGCTGTGCCGAGGTGGGTTCGGTGGTCGCGGACCCGGTGTTCCAGGTGGAGAGCTATGCCACGGTGCATCAACTGGTCAGCACGGTACGGGCCCGCCTGCGGGCGGACAGCAGCCCGGTCGCCGCGGTCCGGGCCGCGTTCCCCGGCGGTTCGATGACCGGTGCGCCGAAGATCCGCACCATGCAGATCATCGACCGGCTGGAGGGCGGGCCGCGCGGGGTGTACTCGGGTGCCGTCGGCTACTTCTCCCTGACCGGGGCGGTGGACCTGAGCATCGTCATCCGCACCGTGGTGCTGAGCGGCGGCCGGCTGCGCTACGGCGTGGGCGGTGCCGTCATCGCGCTCTCCGACCCCGCGGCGGAGTTCGAGGAGACGGCGGTGAAGGCGGCGCCGCTGCTGCGCCTGCTGGGCGCGGAGTTCCCCGGCCGCGTGCTTCTGGAGGACGGCGTGCCCGAGGCGGGCGCCGCGCCCGGGTCGGACTGACCGGGACGGGGCGCTCTCCCGGCGGCTTCCGGTGGATCGCATGGCTCGCGGTGCCTCGCCCTGGACCCCCGTGCCATGCGGAGGCTGCCCGTGCCTTGCCCCGTGACTGCTACCCGTGCCTCGCCGTGGCTCCCGGTGCCTCGCCGAGGCTCAACGGGGCCCCTGGCGGACCGTGGCTGATCCTGCTGCTCCCTGCGCCGGGGTGCGTCCCGCCAAACCTCCGGGCCCGCCCCGTCCCCATGTCTAGGGAAAACCCGGGGCGCCCGGCAACAGCCTGGGAGCGTCCCCGTACGCCGGAAACGCTCGACTCCCCGGGAGTGATGGTGCCCGTCCACGCAGACGACTACGTGATCGACCCGCCCGGCGCCGCCGACGGGAGCCTGGACGGCCTGACCCTTCCGGAGGTGTTCGCCGCGGCCGTGCGCCACGGCGGTGACGCCGTGGCGCTGGTCGACGGCGAGCGCACCCGGACCTGGCAGGCGTGGCGGGCCGAGGTGGACGCGCTGGCCCGCGGCCTGCAGGAGGCCGGTGTCGTCCCGGGCGACGTGGTCGCCCTGCACCTGCCCAACTGCTGGGAGTACGTGACGCTGCACCTGGCGGCCGCGTCGGTGGGCGCCGTCACCCTGCCCGTCCACCAGGGCAACGCACCCGCCGACGTCCGGTCCCTGCTGGAGCGGGTCGGACCGGCGGTGGCCGCGCTGCCGGCGGGCTCCCAGGACGCCGGCCCCGGCGCACCGCTGGGCGCGACGGCGCTGCGGGCCGCGCTGCCGTCGCTGCGGGCCGTCCTGGTCACCGGCTCCACCGCGCCGGACGGGTCCGAGACGGTCCAGGGGCTGCTGGACCGGTGGGCCGGTGAACGGCCCCGGCCGGTGCAGGTGCGGCCCGCGTCGCCGTTCCTGCTCTTCCCGTCGTCCGGGACCACGTCCGCGCGGCCGAAGATCTGCCTGCACACGCACGACGCGCTGCTGACCAACTCCCGCGCCGCGACCGAGGACAGCGCCGAGGCGTACGCGGGCACCCTGATGACCGCCTGCCCGCTCACGCACTGCTTCGGGCTCCAGTCGGTGTACTCGGCGCTGTTCCGTTCGGGCCGCCAGGTGCTGCTGCGTTCGTGGGACGTGGACCGCTTCTGGGAGCTGGCACGGCGGGAGCGGCCGGACGTGGTGGTCGCCGTGCCCGCGCAACTGCACGACGTGGTGTCCCGGGTGCGGGAGTCCGGGTCGGCGGCCGGGTTCCGCCCGGGCCGGGTACTGACGGCGGGCGCCGCCCTGCCCGCCGCCCTGGTGCGCTCGGTGCGGGAGACCCTGGACACCGTCCTGGTCGTGGTGTGGGGGATGTCGGAGGCCGGCAACGGCACCAGCAGCCTGGCCGGCGACCCGCCGGAGGTCGCCGCGCGCAGCGTGGGCCGGCCGGTGCGGGGCGCGGAGCTGCGGATCCTCGACGAGGACGGCAGGCCGTGCGCCCCCGGTGCGGCCGGCGAGCTGTACTACCGCAGCCCGAGCATGTTCCGCGGGTACCACGGGGAGCCGGACCTGACCCGGTCGGTGGTGTCCGGGGACGGCTGGCTGCGCACCGGGGACATGGCCTCGGTCACCGAGGACGGGCTGGTGGTGTTCCACGGCCGCTCCGCGGAGCTGATCAACGTGGGCGGCCGCAAGTTCAACGCGGTGGAGATCCAGGGCCTGCTGGCGGACCTGCCCGGCATCGGTCCGCTGGCCGTGGTCGCCAAGCCGGACCCGCGGCTCGGTGAGTACCCCTGCCTGGTGGTGACCGCGAGCGCGACCGGGACGAGCGCCGTCGCGGGGTCCGCCGGCGCGGCCACGACTCCCCCGGACACGGACACGGACACGGACACGGGTACAGACGCGGGGTCGGCCTCGGCCTCGGACTCTGACTCGGACTCGGTCTCGACCTCGGGTGACACCTCGTCACATACGATCGGCCTCAGCGAGGTCACGGCCTTCCTGCGCGAGCGGGGTGTGGCCGAGTACAAGATCCCGCTGGAACTCGTCGCCCTGCCGGAGCTGCCGCGCACACCCGCCGGAAAGATCAACCGACGGGCGCTGGAACGGATCCTCGCCGACGCCGCCGAGAATCCCGAGCCGGTCCCCGACGACCTGCCCCGACCGGACGTGCGCGCCGCGCTGGACCTGGTGGTGGCCGCCGTCGCCCGCGTGCTCGGCACGGACGGGGACGAGGCGGCCGGGGCGGTGGCGCCGATCGGCCCCGACACGACGTTCCGCGCGCACGGCCTGGACTCGGTGGCCTCGGTGCGGCTGCGCAACGCGCTCGCCGACGCCACGGGGCTGCCGCTGCCCGCCGCGGTGGCCTTCGACTTCCCCACCCCGGCCGCCCTCGCCCGGGAACTGGCCGGCCTGGACCGCGCGGAGGAGGAGGCCGGTGTCACGGCGTACGACGGCGAACCGGTCGCCGTCGTCGGGATGGCCTGCCGGCTGCCCGGTGGCGCCGACTCCCCCGAGGCGCTGTGGGCGCTGCTCGACTCCGGCACCGACGCCGTGTCGGGCTTCCCGTCCGACCGCGGCTGGGACCTCGACGCCCTCTTCGACGACGACCCGGAGCACCCGGGCACCACTTACGCCCGCACGGGCGGCTTCCTGCGCGACGCGGCCCACTTCGACGCCGGCTTCTTCGGCATGTCGGATCGGGAGGCGCTGGCCACCGACCCGCAGCAGCGACTGCTGCTGGAGACCGCGTGGGAGGCCGTGGAGCGGGCCCGCATCGACCCGCTGACGCTGCGCGGCACCCGCACCGGCGTGTTCACCGGTGCGATGTACCACGACTACGCGGCCGGGGCGGTCGACCCGTCCGGCACGCTGGAGGGGCTGCTGCCGGTGGGCACGGCCGGCGGCGCGCTGTCCGGCCGGATCGCGTACGCGCTGGGCCTCAACGGGCCCGCGCTGACGGTGGACACCGCGTGCTCGTCGTCGCTGGTCGCCCTGCACCTGGCCTGCCGGTCGCTGCGGTCGGGCGAGTCGGATCTGGCGCTGGCCGGCGGGGTCGCCGTGATGGCGACGCCCGCTCCGTTCGTCGGCTTCTCGCGGCTGCGGGGCCTGTCCCCCGACGGCCGCTGCAAGTCCTTCGGGGAGGGCGCGGACGGCGCCGCCTGGTCGGAGGGCGCCGGCCTGCTGCTGCTGGAGCGCCTGTCCGACGCCCGGCGCCGCGGCCATCCCGTCCTCGCGGTGATCCGCGGCTCGGCCGTCAACCAGGACGGTGCCTCCAACGGCTTGACCGCCCCCAACGGCCCCGCCCAGCGCCGGGTCGTCCGGCAGGCGCTGGCCGATGCCGGCCTCACGGCGGCGGACGTGGACGTGGTCGAGGCCCACGGCACCGGCACCGCGCTGGGCGACCCCATCGAGGCGCAGGCGCTGCTGGACACGTACGGACGTGACCGGCCCGAAGGGCGCCCGCTGTGGCTGGGTTCCGTGAAGTCGAACCTGGGCCACACCCAGGCGGCCGCCGGGGTGACGGGAGTGATGAAGGCGGTGCTCGCCCTGGAGCACGGTGTGCTGCCCCGCACACTGCACGCGGACACCCCCAGTTCGCGGATCGACTGGTCCTCGGGCGCCCTGCGGCTGCTGGCCGGGCCGCGCCCCTGGCCGGGCGGGGACGGCAGGCCGCGGCGGGCCGCCGTGTCGTCGTTCGGCATCAGCGGCACCAACGCCCACCTCGTCCTGGAGGAGGCGCCGGCGGCCGCGCGGGCGACCGCCGGGAAGACGGAGACGGAGACGGAGACGGACCGGCCCGACGCCGCGGAGCCCCGGGAGTCTCCGGTGCCCTGCCCGCCGTGGCTGGTGTCGGCCCGGGACGGAGCCGCGCTGCGCGGCCAGGCGCGGCGGCTGGCCGGGTACGCCGAGGCGCACCCCGAGGTCTGCGCGCGCGACATCGCGTACTCCCTGCTCACCACCCGCACCCTGCACGGCCGTACGGCGGTGTTCACCGGCTCGGACCGCGACGAGCTCTCGGCCGCGGCGGCCGCGTTCGCCCGGGGCGAGACCCCGGGGGTGGCCGGCCGTGGTCCGGGCGGTGGCGTGGCCGAGTCCGCGTTCGTCTTCACCGGGCAGGGCAGTCAGCGTCCGGGGATGGGGCGCGCGCTCGCCGCCGCGTTCCCGGTGTTCGACGCCGCGCTGCGCGAGGTGTGCGCCGTCCTCGATCCGCTGCTGGACCGGCCGCTGACGTCGGTGATGTGGGCCGCGCCCGACAGTGCGGAGGCGCTCGCGCTGAACGGCACCGGCTTCGCCCAGCCCGCGCTGTTCGCCTTCGAGGTCGCCCTGTACCGGCTGCTGGAGTCGTGGGGCCTCACCCCGGCCCGGGTGGTGGGCCATTCCGTGGGCGAGATCGCCGCCGCCCACGTGGCGGGCGTGCTCGGTCTGCCGGACGCCTGCGCCCTGGTGGCCGCGCGCGGCCGGCTCATGCAGTCGTTGCCGCCGGGCGGCGCGATGACCGCCGTGCGCGGTTCCGAGGCGGAGGTGCTGCCGTGGCTGGCGGACCGCTTCGGGAACATCGCGGTCGCCGCGGTGAACGGCCCGCGCTCGGTGGTGCTGTCCGGGGCGGAGGGACCGCTGACCAAACTGGCGGGGGAGTTGACCGCCGCCGGGTTCAAGACGCGCCGCCTGGTGGTCAGCCACGCCTTCCACTCGCCGCTGATGGACCCGGTGCTGGACGAGTTCCGCCGGACCGTGGCGGCGCTGACGTTCGCCGCCCCCGCGCTGCCGCTGGTCTCCGGGGTGACGGGCCGTCCGCTCACGGCGGACGAGGCCCGCGACCCGGAGCACTGGGTACGGCACGCCCGCGACGCGGTCCGGTTCGCCGACGCCGTCTCCCACCTCGCCGACGCGCGCACCGCGGTCTACGTCGAGCTGGGCCCGGACGCGGCGCTCACGCCCATGGTCGAGGAGTGCCTCGGGGAACGCGAACCGGGCACCGGGCCGGTGGTGGAGCCGCTGCTGCGCGGCGGGGACGACGAGGAGCGGGCCGTGCTCACCGCCGCCGTCCGACTGCACGCCCACGGTCTGCCCGTCGACTGGCCGGCGGTGCTGCCCGGCGCGCGGGCGGTGGCACTGCCCACGTACGCCTTCCAGCACGAGGCGTACTGGCTGGCGTCGGTGCCGACCGCCGCGGTGGCCGCGGGAGCCGCGGTGGCGGGGCCTTCGGCGGACGGTTCGGGGCGGGCGCCGGCGGACCGTCTGGCGGCGCTGTCGGAGGAGGAGCGGGAGGCCGTGGTCACGGACCTGGTGCGCGGTGAACTCGCCGCGGTGGTCGGGGAGCTGCCGCCGGACGCCGGTCCGGGGCTGGCCTTCACGGAACTGGGTGTCACCTCCGTCACCGCCGTCGAACTGCGCAACCGGCTGACGGCCGTCACCGGGGTGCGGCTGCCGCCGACCCTGGTGTTCGACCATCCCTCCCCCGCCGCGGTGGCCCGGCTGGTCTGCGACACGCTCCGGCGGTCCACACCGCCCGGGCGCCGCGACGCGGGCGCCGTCGTCGACGAGCTGGAGGCGCTCCTCACCTCGGGCGCCGGCCTCGACTCCGGTACGGCGGCGCGGCTGCGGACGCTCGCCGCGCGCTGGACGCCCGCCCGGGCCGACGACACGGGCCCCTCGGGTGACGTGCTCGACCTGGCGGCGGCGTCGGACGAGGAGCTGTTCCGTCTCATGGACGCCGGGTCCGGCCCGGACGTCCCGGACGGCGGGCCCCGGTGAGCGGCCGGGGCGGGGGCCGGGGCAGGAGCCGGACACCGGTCCCGTCGGCCGGTGCGTACCCCTTGTCCTCGCGGGCCGGCCGTCGGCCGCCCGTCGTCCACCCTGTGTCCCACCATCAGCGGGAGAACACCTCATGAGCGGGCTCGTCACGCCCTCCGCGCCCCGGCCCGGTCCCGGCGGCAAGTCCGGTTCCGGTTCGATCACCGGTCCCGGTCCGATCACCAATCCTGGGTCGTTTTCCGGTCCTGGGTCGTTTTCCGGTTCCGGTTCCGGTTCCGGTTTCGGTCTCGGTTCCGGTGAGCTGGTGATCGAGGCGGACGCGGTGGGGAAGTCGTTCGGCTCGGTGCCCGCGCTGGAGTCGGTCAGCGTCAGCGCCCGCCGGGGTACGGTCCTGGCACTGCTGGGCCACAACGGGGCCGGCAAGACCACCCTGGTCAACATCCTCACCACGGCCCTGCCGCCGTCCTCGGGCCGGGCCCGGGTCGCGGGGTTCGACGTGGCCCGCGACCCCGCGGAGATCCGTCGCCGCATCGGTCTCACGGGGCAGTTCGCCTCCGTGGACGGGCAGCTCAGCGGGCGGGACAACATCGTCCTGATCGCCCGCCTCCTCGGGGCGGGGCGCCGGGCGGCCCGCTCCCGCGCCGACGAGTTGCTGGATCTGTTCCAGCTCACCGGCGTCGCCGACCGGCGGGCGAGCGGCTACTCGGGCGGTCTGCGGCGCCGGCTGGACCTGGCGGTGTCCCTGGTGGGCTCGCCCGAGGTGCTGTTCCTCGACGAACCGACCACGGGGCTCGACCCGTCGAGCCGGCTGAACCTCTGGGAGATCGTGGAGGGTCTGGTCGAGCAGGGCACGACGGTCCTGCTGACCACCCAGTACCTGGAGGAGGCGGACCGCCTCGCCGACACGATCGCCGTGCTCTCCGCCGGACGGGTCGTCGCCGCCGGCACCGCCGAGGAGCTCAAGGCCACCGTCGGCCACCGCACCGTGACCCTCACCCTCGGCACCGACGAAGCCCCGCCGCTGGCGGGCGCCGCGCTGCGTGCCGCCGGGTTCGCCCCGGTCAACGGCGAGGAGGGCACCCGCAGCCTGGCCGTCCCGATCGACGCCACCCGGGAGATCGCGGACATCGTCCGCGCCCTGGACCAGGTGGGCGTCGAGGCCACCGAGCTGACGTTCGGCGAGCCGACGCTCGACGACGTGTACCTGACCCTCGCCGAGCAGTCCGCCGGGAGCCCGGCGTGACCGCTCCTGGACGCCTTCTGTGGAGGACCCCTTGACCACCCAGCTCACCCCGGCCGCTCCCCCGGCCGCGGCCCTCGAGGGGCCGGCCTTCGGCGGGAGTTCGTTCGTCACCCAGGTACGGGTGCTGACCGGACGGTCGCTGCGGGCGATGGTGACCGACCCGGGCATCGTGCTCTTCGGCCTCATCCAGCCGGTGGTCATCCTGTTCGTGCTGACGCAGGTGTTCAGCAAGATGGGCATGCCCCCGCACTTCCCGGGCGGTGTCAGCTACCTCGACTACGTCCTGCCCGCCGTCCTGGTGGACAACGCCGCCCAGTCGGCGATGCAGTCCGGCGTGGGCCTGGTGGAGGACCTCAGGAACGGCGTGGTCGCCCGGTTGCGCTCGCTGCCGGTGCACCCCGGGGCGCTGCTCGCCGCGCGCAGCCTGGTGGGGCTGGTGCGCAGCGCCGTGCAGGTCCTCGTCATCATGGTGCTGGCGATGACGGTGCTGGGCTACTCCCCCAACGGCGGCCTCGCCGAACTGGCGCTGTCCGGCGGGCTGACGCTGTTCATCAGCTTCTCCCTGGGCTGGGCCTTCATCGCCGCGGGCGCCTGGCTGCGGCGGGCCGAGCCCCTGCAGAATCTCGCCCTCGTCGTGATCTTCCCGCTGATGTTCGCCTCCAGTGCGTACGTGCCGGTCGCCGACCTGCCCGGCTGGCTCGCCGCCGTGGCCCACGTCAATCCGCTGACGTACGCCATCGACGCGACCCGTGCGCTCGCGCTGGACGTGCCGGGCCTGGACCACGCGATACCCGCGCTGGTCATCGGCGCGGTGATCAGCGCGGCGGGCGCGCTCGCCGCCCTGGCCGGGTTCCGCCGGCCGCTCTGACCCCCGCACGGCTCCCCCGACGTGCGGGGGCCCGGCCCGTGGGCGCTGACCGGCGCCCACGGGCCTTTCGTGTGTCTACGGGCTCTCGTGCGTGCGCGTGCCTTCGTGCGTGCGCGTGCCTTCGTGCGCGCGCGTGCCTTCGTGCGCGCGCGTGCCTTCGCGCGCGGGCCTGCCGTCGTGCGCGCCTGCCTTCGTGCGCGCGCCGGCCATCTGGCCTACGCCTGCCTTCGCCGGTGCGCCTGCCTTCGTCCGTGCGTGACGCCCTCGTGCGTGGGTGGCTCGGGCTCACCGCGGTGGCCAGGACGAGGGCCGTGAGTCGTCCCACCGGGGAACGCCTTGGCGGGTTACGGTTCCGGGCGTTCAGGTCGGGGCGGGACGGGTCGGGGCGGAGAGCGGTGCCGGCGAGCCGCCGTACGGGGCGTCGAGGTGTCCTGCCCGTTCCGGTCACGCGCCGGGGCCAAACAGGCAGCGGGCCGATGCGCAGGCGGCGCGGAACCGCTGGCCGGGGCCGCGGGGCGGGTGCCCGCACCGTCGTGTGACGGGCAGGCTCCGAACGGCGAACGGACGCGGGGCGGGAACGGGCGGGACGCACGGCGGGAAGGGAACCGGAGCCCGCAGCGGGAACGGGGCCGAGGCTCGCGGGGCGGGGGAACGGGACCGGACGGGCGGCGGAACGGGAACGCCCGCCCGGCCGGTGGCCGGGCGGGCGGGGATGGGTGGGATGGTCCCCGTCGCCCCTACGACAGCCCGAGTTCGTTGTCCAGCAGGTCGAAGACCTCCTCGTCCGTCGCGGAGTCGAAGTCGAAGCCCTCCTCCTCCCCGGACGCGGACGCCTCGGCGCGCCGCGACTGCCACTTGCTGCGGAGCACCTCCAGCCGGCCCGCGACCTGTTCGAACAGCTCGGCACCCACCTCGAGCCCGGTGATGCTCCGCTCCAGCCGGTCCAGTTCGGCGAGGACCGCCTCCGGACCGTCCGCCGGGGCCGGGGCTACCTTGGCGTACAGGTGGGCGACGAGTTCGCTGGGCGTCGGGTAGTCGAACAGGAGGGTGGCGGGGAGCCGTACGCCGGTGAGTGCGCCGAGCCGGTTGCGGAGTTCGACCGAGGTCAGCGAGTCGAACCCGAGATCCTGGAAGGCCCGGGTCGGTTCGACGTCGTTCAGGCCGGCGTGGCCCAGGACGGCGGCGATCTGACAGCGCACCAGGTCCAGCAGCACTTCCTGCGCCTCCGCGGGGGTACGGCCGGACAGCCGCTGGGCGAGGTCCGCGGCGGTGGCCGCGGCGTCCTGCGCGGTGGCGGCGCGCCTGGCCGGCCCCCGGACCAGGGCCCGGAGCAGGGGCGGCACCTCGCCGCGGGCCCGCAGCGCCCCCGGGTCCAGCCGTACGGGCAGTACCGCCGTCGGTCCGGTCCGGCCTGCCGTCACCGCGTCGAAGAGGGCGAGGCCCTCTTCCGGCGTCAGCGGCGGCATGCCCGCCCGGTTCATGCGGGCGGTGTCCGCCTCGGACAGCGTGCCGGTCATGCCGCTGCCCCGGGTCCAGGGGCCCCAGCCGAGGGACAGCGCGGGGAGCCCGCGGTCCGTGCGGTACCGGGCGAGGGCGTCCAGGAAGGCGTTGCCCGCGGCGTAGTTGGCCTGGCCGGCGTTGCCGAGCGTGCCGGCCACGGAGGAGAACAGCACGAAGGCGTCGAGGGTAAGGCCCTCGGTGGCCTCGTGGAGGTGCCAGGCGGCGTCCGCCTTGGGCCGCAGTACGGCGGACAGGCGCTCGTCGGTGAGGGAGCCGATCGCCCCGTCGTCCAGGACGCCCGCCGTGTGGATCACGGCGCGCAGCGGTCGGTCGTCGGGTACGCCGGACAGCAGCCGGTCGACCGCGGCCCGGTCGGTGACGTCGCAGGCGGCGACGGTGACGCGGGCACCGGCCGCTTCCAGGTCGGCGGCGAGTCCGGCCGCGCCGTCGGCGTCCGGGCCGCGCCGGCTGACCAGCAGCAGGCTGCGGACGCCGTGTTCGGCCACGAGGTGGCGTGCGACGGTGGCGCCGAGGCCGCCCGTGCCGCCGGTGACCAGGACGGTTCCGTCGGGGTCCCAGCCGGCCGGCCCCCGGTCCGGGTCCTGGGCCGGGGCCGGCACGCGGACCAGCCTGGGAACCGTCAGCCGGCCCTCGCGGAGCGCGAGCTGCGGTTCGGCGGAGGTGAGCGCGGCGTCCGGGACCGGCGTACCGGCGGTGTCGTCCGGCTCGCCGGGCCGGGTGCCGATGTCCGGGTCGAGCAGGTCCAGCAGGGTGAACCGTCCGGGGTGCTCCGCCTGCGCGGCGCGGACGAGCCCCCATACGGCGGCGGCGGCCGGGTCGGTGCCGTCGGTCGCGCCGCGGGTGACGATGACCAGCCGGGAGTCGGCGAACCGCTCGTCGTCGAGCCAGGTCCGGATCGTGCCGAGGGTGCGGGCGGTCGCCGCGTGGGCGGTGCGCACAAGGTCCGGCGCTGCCGCTGGGGACGTTCCGCTCCCGGTGCCTGTGCACACCGGCAAGAGGACCACCGGCGGGAGCGGTCCGTCCGCCGCCGCGGCGGCGAGGGCGGCGGCGTCGGCGTGGCGGCCGCCGGGCACGGCACCGGCAGTGGCGGAGCCGTCGGTGGCGGGACCGTCAGTGGGGGCGGCGTGCCCGGTGGCGGCCACGCGCACGGTGGCGGCCACGTCCACGGTGTGGGCGTCCGGTCCGATCACGGCGACCGGTCCGGCCTGCGCCACCGGGTCCCGGGAGCCCTCCGGTTCGGTGACCCACTCCAGGGTGAACAGGGAGTTGCGCGTGGAGTCCGTACCGGCGCCGGACTGCTCGGCGGAGATCGGGCGGGTCGCCAGTGAGGCGACGGTGGCGACGGGGGCGCCGGTGCCGTCGGCGACGGCTATGGCGAGGGTGCCGTCGTCGGCCCGGGAGAGCCGGATGCGTACGGCGGAGGCGCCGACCGCGTGCAGGGTGACGCCGTTCCAGGAGAACGGGACCTCACCGCCGCCGGCCCGGTCCGCGGCCCCCGGGTCATCGGCGCCGGCGAGTGCGGTGGCGTGCAGGGCGGCGTCGAAGAGCGCCGGGTGCAGGCCGAAGGCGCCGCCGTCGGTGCCGTCGGGCAGGGCGGCCTCGGCGTACACCTCGCCGTCCCGAATCCAGGCGGCCCGAAGGCCCTGGAACACCGGGCCGTAGACGAAGCCGGCGTCCTCGAAGCGCTCGTAGAGGCCTGTGGTGTCCAGCGGCCGGGCGTCCGTGGGCGGCCAGACGGAGGCGTCGAAGGCCGGGGCGTCGCCGTCCCGGCCGGCCGCGTCGGCCGGGGCGGGTGCGAGGGTGCCCTCGGCGTGCGACGTCCAGGGGGCGTCGGGGTCGGCGGCGGGCCGGGAGTGGATGCCCACGGTGCGGCGGCCGGATGCGTCCGGGGCGGCGACGCCGACCTGGAGGTGGACCGTGCCCCGGGCGGGCAGTGCCAGCGGCGCGCCCAGGGTGAGTTCCTCCACGTGGTCGCAGCCGAGTTCGGCGCCGGCGTGCGCCGCGAGTTCGAGCAGGGCGGTGCCCGGCACGAGGACGTTGCCCATGACGACGTGGTCGGCGAGCCAGGCGTGGGTGCCCGCCGAGAGGCGGCCGGTGAACAGGTGCCCGTCCGATCCGGCGAGTTCCACGGCTCCGCCGAGGAGCGGGTGTCCGGCGGGCATCAGGCCGGCGGCCTCCGCCCCGGCGCCCAGGGTCATCTCCGTGGGCCAGTACCGCCGCCGCTGGAAGGCGTAGGTCGGCAGGTCCAGCCGGTGGGCGCCCAGTCCGTCGAAGAACGCCGTCCAGTCGACGGGGACGCCGTGCCCGTGCAGCCGGGCGAGGGCGTCCACGAACGCCGTCTCACCGGGCAGGGTGCGGCGCTGGGCGGCGACCGTCACGGCGGGGTCGGGCAGCGACTCGCGGGCCATGGCGGACGCCACCGCGTCCGGGCCCAGTTCGAGGAACCGGGTGACGCCCTCGGCGTGGAGGCTGCGGACGCCGTCGCCGAAGCGGACGGCGTCGCGCACGTGGCGCACCCAGTACTCGGGGGAGCACAGCTCGTCGGCGGTGGCGAGGGCACCGGTCAGGTTGGACACGACGGGCAGCCCGGGCGGCTGCGGCGACAGCCCCTCCACCACGGCACGGAAGGCGTCCAGCATCGGTTCCATCAGGGACGAGTGGAAGGCGTGCGACACGCGCAGGGCGGTCGTACGGCGTCCCTGCCCGCGGAGGGCGGCGGTGACCTTCTCGACGTCCGCCTCGGCACCCGACACGACGACGGAGGCGGGACCGTTGACCGCCGCGACGGAGACGCCGTCGGTCAGCAGCGGCAGCACCTCCGCCTCGGTGGCCTGCACCGCGGCCATCGCACCGCCGGCCGGCAGGGCCTGCATCAGCCGGCCGCGGGCGGCCACCAGGGCGCAGGCGTCCTCGAGGGTGAACACCCCGGCGGCATGGGCGGCCGCGACCTCGCCGATCGAGTGCCCGGCGACGTACTCGGGGGTGACGCCGAGGGACTCGGCCAGGCGGTACAGGGCGACGCCGAGGGCGAACAGTCCGGCCTGGGCGTACGCGGTGCCGTTCAGGACCTCCTCGTCGTCGCCCCACAGGACCTCCCGCAGGGGTGGGCCGTCCAGGTGCTCGTCCAGTGCGGCGCACACGGCGTCGAAGGCCCCGGCGAAGACCGGGAAGCGCCCGTGCAGGTCGCGTCCCATGCCGAGCCGCTGGGAGCCCTGGCCGGGGAAGAGGACGGCGAGCCGTCCCTCCCCGGCTGTCGTCGTGGGCTCCTCACCGCGTGCGACGGAGCGCAGGGCGGTCAGCAGGGCGCCCCGCTCCGCGCCGACGACCGCGACCCGGTGCTCGAACGCCGCGCGGGTCGTGGCCAGCGAGTAGGCCACGTCCCTGGGACGGAAGGTGTCGTCGTCGTCCGCGTCCTGAGCGTGGGTCAGCAGCCGTTCGGCCTGGGCGCGCAGGGCGTCCCGGTCGCGGGCGGACAGCAGCCACGGGACGACGGGCGCGGGCCCGTCCTCCGGGGAGCGGTCGGCCGGTGCGGGGGCCTGCGGGACAGCCGGCGCGGTGGCCGGCGGGGCGGCCGGTGCCTGTTCGACGATGACGTGGGCGTTGGTGCCGCTGATGCCGAAGGAGGAGACGCCCGCACGCCGCGGACGGCCGGTGTCCTCCCACTGCCGGGGCTCGGTCAGCAGCTCGACGGAACCGGTGCTCCAGTCGACCTGGTCGCTGGGCTCGTCCACGTTGAGGGTGGCGGGCAGTACGCCGTGCCGCATGGCCATCACCATCTTGATGACGCCTGCCACGCCCGCGGCGGCCTGCGTGTGGCCGATGTTCGACTTGACCGAGCCGAGCCACAGCGGCCGTCCCTCGGGCCGGTTCTGCCCGTAGGTGGCGAGCAGCGCCTGGGCCTCGATCGGGTCGCCGAGGGTGGTTCCGGTGCCGTGGGCCTCCACGGCGTCGACCTGGTCGGCGCCGAGCCGCGCGTTGGCGAGTGCCTGGCGCACCACACGGCGCTGGGAGGGGCCGTTGGGCGCCGTGAGCCCGTTGCTCGCGCCGTCCTGGTTGACGGCGGAGCCGCGGACCACGGCCAGCACCTCGTGGCCGTTGCGCCGGGCGTCGGAGAGCCGCTCGACGACGAGGAATCCGGCGCCCTCGGAGAACCCGGTGCCGTCGGCCGACGCGGCGAACGACTTGCAGCGGCCGTCGGGTGACAGGCCGCCCTGACGTCCGAACTCGACGAACACGCCGGGTGTGGAGAGCACGGTGACACCGCCGGTCACGGCGAGCGAGCAGTCGCCCTGGCGCAGCGCCTGCACCGCGAGGTGCAGCGCGACCAGGGAGGAGGAGCAGGCCGTGTCGACGGACACCGCCGGCCCTTCCAGTCCGAGCCGGTAGGCGACGCGTCCGGTGACGACGCTGCCGTTGCCGTCGCTGCCCGGGTAGTCGTGGTACATCACGCCGGCGAAGACTCCGGTACGGCTGCCCTTGAGCGAGGTGGGGTCGATGCCCGCGCGCTCCAGCGCCTCCCAGGTGGTCTCCAGGGCGAGTCGCTGCTGCGGGTCCATGCCGAGGGCCTCGCGCGGTGAGACGCCGAAGAAACCGGCGTCGAAGTCGGCCGCCCCGTCGAGGAAGCCGCCCTCCCGGGCGTAGTAGCCGTCGGGGTGCCTGGCCTCGGGGTCGCGCAGGACGGACAGGTCCCAGCCCCGGTCCTCCGGGAACGGCGCGATCGCGTCCCCGCCGGACGTCACCAGCCGCCACAGGTCCTCGGGCGAGGAGACCCCGCCCGGGTAGCGGCAGGCCATGCCGACGATGGCGATCGGCTCGTGCTGCGCGGCGGTGAGCCTGCGGTTGTCCCGGCGCAGCCGGGCGGTCTCGGCTCGGGCGGCGCGCAGCGCGTCGGGTGTCTCGGAGCCTTCGGCGTGCCCGGGACGGTCCGGGGCCGCTGCCGCCGCCCCGTCTTCTACGGGTGCGGGCGTACCGGGCGTCCCGGTGCGGCCGGTGATCATGTCGGGGTCGGTGTCGGTATGCGGGTGAGCGTACGGATCCGCTTCCGGGCCGGTGTACGGATCCGCTTCCGGGCCGGTGTACGGATCCGCTTCCGGGCCGGTGTACGGATCCGTGTCCGGCTCCTCCCAGCCGGCGATCGCTTCCGCCGTCGCGGCGCCGTCGTCCTCGGCCAGGCCGAGGAGGACGTCCACGAGGCCGGCGTCCCGCAGTCGCCTGGTCGGGATCGACCGCAGCGCGCGGCGGATGCCGTCCTCACCGTCGGAGCCGTCCGTGTCCGCTTCCGGCTCCGGGTAGGCGGCGGCGAGTTCGGCCACCACGTAGTCGGTGACGGCGAGGGCGTTGGGGTGGTCGAAGACGAGGGTGGCGGGGAGCCGGAGCCCGGTGAGGGTGTTGAGCTGGTTGCGCAGTTCGGTCGCGGCCAGCGAGTCGAAACCCAGCTCCTGGAAGGCCCGGTCCGGTGCGATGGCCTCGGCCGAACCGTGCCCCAGCACCGACGCCACCTGCGCCCGCACCGACCTCAGTACCGTGCGGTGCCGCTCGGCCGGCGCGAGGGCGGCCAGCCGCTGCGCCGGAGCCTCCTGCGGGTTTGGCTCGGCGCCCGCGGCCGCCCGGCGGACGGAAGGCGCGAGGGCGCGGAGGAGGGCGGGGACGTCGTCGGTCCGGGTGCGCAGGGCCCCGGTGTCGACCCGCAGCGGCACGACCGTCGCCTCCGCACGGTCCAGACCGGCCGCGAACAACGCCAGCCCCGCCTCACCGGAGAGCACCGGCAGACCCTGCGACGCCATCCGCCGCCGGTCCACCTCACCTAGGAACCGCCCCAGCCCCGCACCCACATCCCAGAAACCGAACGCCATCGACGTCGCCGGCAGACCCTCCGCCCGCCGACGCACCGCCAACGCGTCCAGGAACACATTCGCCGCCGCGTAATTGCCCTGCCCCGCCGTCAGCACCAGACCACCCGCCGACGAGAACAACACGAACGCCGCCAGATCCAGCCCCCGCGTCGCCTCGTGCAGCCACCACGCACCATCCGCCTTCGGCCCCAGCACACCATCCACCCGCTCCGGCGACAACGCACCCACCAGACCGTTGTCCCCCACACCAGCCGCATGCACCACCGCCAGCAGACCACGCCCCGCCACCAACGACGTCACGAGCGAGCCGACGGCGTCACGGTCCGACACGTCACACGCCAGGATGTCCACCCGGGCACCGAGCGCGGCGAGTTCGTCGGCGAGTTCGGCAGCGCCGGGGGCGTCGGGGCCCCGCCGGGAGGTCAGGACCAGGTCCCGCACCCCACGCTCGGCCACCAGATACCGGGCGACCACCGCACCCAGACCACCGGTGCCGCCCGTGATCAGCACCGCACCCGGACCATCCAGCGCGGGCACCGCCCCTTCGACACCATCCGCGGTCTCCGGGCCGAAAGACGGCAACCGGACCAGACGGGGCACGAGAACCGCACCCTCCCGCACCGCGACCTCCGACTCCCCCGCGACCACGGCCGCCACCGCAGCGTCCAGCTCCGCAGCGTCCGTCCCACCCTCCACGTCGACCAGGGCGAAACGGCCCGGGTTCTCCGCCAGCGCGGCACGCACCAGACCCCACACCGGAGCCTGCACCACATCACCCGCGGCATCACCCACCGCGACCGCACCCCGCGTCACCACCACCAGACGCGAACCGGCAAACCGCTCCCCCGCCAGCCACGCCTGCACCACACCCAACACCCGATGCAGCACCGACCGCACACCCACCGGCACATCACCACCAGCCACACCAGCCACATCGGATGCACCAGCCACACCAGATGCACCACAGTCCAGCACCACCGTCGACGGCACCTCACCGCCCCCGGCCACGTCCTCCCACGACACCCAAGCGGCAGGGGAAGTGTCGCCGGCGGTTCCCGGGACCCACTCAATGCCGTACAGCGCACCGGAATCCCCCGGTGCGGCGCCGAGCTGGCCGGCCGCCACCGGACGTCCCATCATGGACGCGACGGACATCACCGGCGCACCCGTCACGTCGGCCACCGCCAGGCGCATGCCGCCGTCGGGTGCGGTGTCGACGCGGACGCGGATGGCGGCGGCACCGGCCGCGTGCAGCCGCACACCGTTCCAGGCGAACGGAATCACCGTCTCGCCCCCACCGTCGTTCAGGATCGCCGCATGCATCGACGCGTCCAGCAACGCCGGGTGCAGACCGAACCCACCGGCCTCACCCACCGACTCCCGCTCCAACGCCACCTCGGCGAACAGTTCCTCACCCCGCCGCCACGCAGCCCGAAGCCCCCGGAACACCGGCCCGTACCCGTACCCACGCTCACGGAAGACCTCGTACGCACCCTCCACCGGCACCACCTCGGCACCCACCGGAGGCCACTGCACCAGATCGAACTCCGCCGGCACCACACCCTCCACCAGGAACCCCGAAGCATGCATGGTCCAGTCCTGTCCGGTGTCCTCCGGACGGGAGTAGACGGCGACCGTGCGGCGGCCGGCGGTCGCCGGGCCGGCCACCACGCGGACCTGGACGCCGCCTCGCCCGGGCAGGACCAGTGGTCCGGCCAGGGTCAGTTCCTCCAGCGTCGCGCAGCCGACCGACTCTCCTGCGGACAGGGCCAGTTCGACCAGCACTGCGCCCGGCAGCAGGGTGCGGCCGAGGACCACGTGGTCGGCCAGCCACGGCTGCGCCTCCACCGACAACCGGCCCGTCAGCACCACACCACCCGAGTCCGGCAGTGCCACCACCGCACTGAGCAACGGATGGTCGGACGCGTCCAGTCCGGCCCCGGCCGGGACGGTGCCGGCGCCGTCCGTGGCGTGCAGCCAGTAGCGCTGCCGCTGGAAGGCGTACGTCGGCAGGTCCACCGTCCGGGCACCGGTGCCGGCGAAGTACGCGGCCCAGTCGACGGTCGTGCCCTCACTGTGCAGCCGTCCGAGGGCGGCGAGGAGGGCGTCGGCCTCGGCCCGGCCCTTGCGGGCGACCGCCACCAGCAGGAGGTCGCTGTCGTCGCCGTCGTCCAGGCAGGCGCGTGCCATGCCGGTCAGGACCGCCTCGGGACCGAGCTCGACGCAGCGGCCGACTCCGGCGGTGCGCAGGGCAAGGATCCCGTCGGCGAAGCGCACGGCCTCACGGACATGGGTCACCCAGTAGTCGGGCGTGGTGAGTTCGCCGGGGGCGGCGATGCGGCCGGTCACGTTGGAAACGAGGGGCAGTCGAGGTTCGGCGTAGGACAGGTTCCGCAGGGTCTTTTGGAACTCGTCGAGCATGGGTTCCATCAGCGGCGAGTGGAAGGCATGGGACACCCGCAGCCGGGACGTGCGACGCCCCCGCCCGCGGAACACCTCCGCCACCGCCTCCACCACGGCCTCGACACCCGACACCACCACCGACGACGGCCCGTTCACGGCCGCCACCGACACCTCGTCGGTCAGATGCGGGAGGACCTCCGCCTCCGTCGCCTCGACCGCCACCATCGCACCACCGGCCGGCAACGCCTGCATCAGGCGGCCACGCGCGGCCACCAACACACACGCGTCCGCGAGCGAGAACACCCCCGCCACATGCGCCGCCGCCACCTCACCGATCGAATGACCGGCCACGTAGTCCGGCCGCACACCCCAGGCGTCGAGAAGCCGGTACAGCGCGACCTCCAGGGCGAACAAGGCCGCCTGGGCATACACCGTCCCGTTCAGCACGTCCTCGTCGTCACCCCACACGACCGCACGCAACGGCCGCTCCAGGTGCTCGTCCAAGCCCGCACACACCGCGTCGAACGCCTCCGCGAACACCGGGAAACGAGCGTGCAGTTCACGACCCATACCGAGCCGCTGCGACCCCTGGCCGGAGAACAGGAGGGCGAGTGAGCCGTCGTCGCGGGCGGTGCCCTCCAGGACCGAGGGTGCGGACGTGCCGCGGGACAGGGCGGTCAGCCCGGCGAGCAGCTCGTCGCGGCCGGTGCCGAGTACGACCGCGCGGGACTGCAGCGCGGTGCGGGACGTGGCCAGTGCGTAGGCGGTGTCGAGGGGGTGCTGCTCCGGGCGGTCGGTCAGATGGTCGAGGAGCCGCCCCGCCTGGGCGCGCAGCGCCTCGGGGGTCGCGGCGGACAGCATCCACGGCAGTGCGGCTGCCCGGGGCGTGCCCTCGCCCTCACCTTCGCCTGCGTCGTGCGCCGGGCGCGGCTCGGAGGCGCCCGGTACGGGAGTGGGGCCCTGTTCCAGGACGACGTGCGCGTTGGTGCCGCTGAGCCCGAACGCCGAGACGCTCGCGCGGCGCGGGTGGGCGCCGGTCGGCCAGGGGCGTTCCTCGACGACCAGTTCCGCGTTGCCCTCGGACCAGTCGACGTGGGGCGAGGGCCGGTCGACGTGCAGGGTGCGCGGCACGGTGCCGTGCTCCATGGCCATCACCATCTTGATGACACCGGCGACACCGGCTGCGGCCTGTGCGTGGCCGATGTTCGATTTGATGGAACCGAGGAGCAGCGGCCGGTCGGCGGGCCGGTCCTGACCGTAGGTGGCCAGCAGGGCCTGTGCCTCGATGGGGTCGCCCAGGGTCGTGCCGGTGCCGTGTGCCTCGACGACGTCGACCTCGGCGGCGGCGACCCCGGCGGTCTCCAGCGCCTGACGGATGACACGCTGCTGCGAGGGTCCGTTGGGGGCCGTGAAGCCGTTGGACGCGCCGTCCTGGTTGACGGCGGTGCCCCGGACGACGGCGAGGACGCGGTGCCCATTGCGTACGGCGTCGGAGAGCCGCTCGACGAGGAGGACGCCGACGCCCTCGGACCAGCCGACGCCGTCGGCCGCGCCCGCGAACGCCTTGCACCGGCCGTCCGCGGAGAGACCGCGCTGCCGGCTGAACTCGACGAACATGCCGGGAGTCGACATGACCGTCGCGCCGCCGGCCACGGCGAGTGAGCACTCGCCCGACCGCAGGGCCTGGACCGCGAGGTGCAGCGCCACGAGGGAGGAGGAGCAGGCCGTGTCGACGGTGACGGCCGGGCCCTCCCAGCCGTAGGTGTACGACAGCCGGCCGGACACCACGCTGCCGCCCGCGGTGCCGGAGGGCGACACGTTGAGGGCGTAGTCGTGGTACATCACGCCGGCGAAGACGCCCGTGCGGCTGCCCTTGAGCGAGGTGGGGTCGATGCCCGCGCGCTCCAGCGCCTCCCAGGAGGTCTCCAGGAGCAGTCGCTGCTGCGGGTCCATGTACAGGGCCTCGCGCGGCGAGATGCCGAAGAACCCGGGGTCGAACTGGGCCGCGTCGTGGAGGAAGCTGCCCCTGCGGGTGTAGCTCTTGCCCTCCTTGCCCGGCTCGGGGTCGTAGAGTCCCTCGATGTCCCAGCCGCGATCACCGGGCAGGTCGGAGACGGTGTCGACGCCGTCGGCGACCAGCCGCCACAGGTCCTCGGGGGAGGTGACCCCGCCCGGGTACCGGCAGGCCATGCCGACGATCGCGATCGGCTCGTCGTCCACGGGCTTGGTGCCGGTGGCCGTTCGCGCCGCGTCCGTGGCCCGGAGCGACGGGCCCGCGAGCCTCGCCTCGATGTGTTCGGTGACGGCGAGGGCGTTGGGGTGGTCGAAGACGAGGGTGGCGGGGAGCCGGAGGCCGGTGAGGGTGTTGAGCTGGTTGCGCAGTTCGGTCGCGGCCAGCGAGTCGAAGCCCAGCTCCTGGAAGGCCCGGTCCGGTGCGATGGCCTCGGCCGAACCGTGCCCCAGCACCGACGCCACCTGCGCCCGGACCAGTTGGAGGACCGTACGGTGCCGTTCACCGGCGGTCAGGCCGGCCAGCCGGTCCGCGAGACCGCCCACCGCGCCGACGTCGGTGGCGGACGCCGCCTGACGTCGTGTCTCGGGTACGAGGGCGCGGAGGAGGGCGGGGACGTCGTCGGTCCGGGTGCGCAGGGCCCCGGTGTCGACCCGCAGCGGCACGACCGTCGCCTCCGCACGGTCCAGACCGGCCGCGAACAACGCCAGCCCCGCCTCACCGGAGAGCACCGGCAGACCCTGCGACGCCATCCGCCGCCGGTCCACCTCACCCAGGAACCGCCCCAGCCCCGCACCCACATCCCAGAAACCGAACGCCATCGACGTCGCCGGCAGACCCTCCGCCCGCCGACGCACCGCCAACGCGTCCAGGAACACATTCGCCGCCGCGTAATTGCCCTGCCCCGCCGTCAGCACCAGACCACCCGCCGACGAGAACAACACGAACGCCGCCAGATCCAGCCCCCGCGTCGCCTCGTGCAGCCACCACGCACCATCCGCCTTCGGCCCCAGCACACCATCCACCCGCTCCGGCGACAACGCACCCACCAGACCGTTGTCCCCCACACCAGCCGCATGCACCACCGCCAGCAGACCACGCCCCGCCACCAACGACGTCACGAGCGAGCCGACGGCGTCACGGTCCGACACGTCACACGCCAGGATGTCCACCCGGGCACCGAGCGCGGCGAGTTCGTCGGCGAGTTCGGCAGCGCCGTGGGCGTCGGGGCCCCGCCGGGAGGTCAGGACCAGGTCCCGCACCCCACGCTCCGCCACCAGATACCGGGCGACCACCGCACCCAGACCACCGGTGCCGCCCGTGATCAGCACCGCACCCGGACCATCCAGCGCGGGCACCGCCCCTTCGACACCATCCGCGGTCTCCGGGCCGAAAGACGGCAACCGGACCAGACGGGGCACGAGAACCGCACCCTCCCGCACCGCGACCTCCGACTCCCCCGCGACAACGGCCGCCACCGCAGCGTCCAGCTCCGCAGCCTCCGTCCCACCCCCCACGTCGACCAGGGCGAAACGGCCCGGGTTCTCCGCCAGCGCGGCACGCACCAGACCCCACACCGGAGCCTGCACCACATCACCCGCGGCATCACCCACCGCGACCGCACCCCGCGTCACCACCACCAGACGCGAACCGGCAAACCGCTCCCCCGCCAACCACGCCTGCACCACACCCAACACCCGATGCAGCACCGACCGCACACCCACCGGCACATCACCACCAGCCACACCAGCCACATCGGATGCACCAGCCACACCGGATGCACCACAGTCCAGCACCACCGTCGACGGCACCTCACCGCCCCCGGCCACGTCCTCCCACGACACCCACGCCTCGGAGGAAGCAGCGGACAGCGCGGGCATCCATTCGATCCCGTACAGCGCGCCGGACTCCTGGGCGGACGCGCCCAGTTGGCCGACCGACACCGGCCGCCCGGCCATGGACGCGACGGACATCACGGGAGCGCCGGTCGTGTCGGCCACCGACAGGGACACGGCACGGCCGTCCAACTTGCCGATGCGGACGCGGATGGCGGCGGCACCGGCCGCGTGCAGCCGCACACCGTTCCAGGCGAACGGAATCACCGTCTCGCCCCCACCGTCGTTCAGGATCGCCGCATGCATCGACGCGTCCAGCAACGCCGGGTGCAGACCGAACCCACCGGCCTCACCCACCGACTCCCGCTCCAACGCCACCTCGGCGAACAGTTCCTCACCCCGCCGCCACGCAGCCCGAAGCCCCCGGAACACCGGCCCGTACCCGTACCCACGCTCACGGAAGACCTCGTACGCACCCTCCACCGGCACCACCTCGGCACCCACCGGAGGCCACTGCACCAGATCGAACTCCGCCGGCACCACACCCTCCACCAGGAACCCCGAAGCATGCATGGTCCACGGGGCGTCGTCGGCACCCTCGGGGCGCGAGTAGACGGCGACCGTGCGATGGAGGTCATCCTGGGGGCCGGCCACCACGCGGACCTGGACGCCACCCTGCTCGGGCAGCACCAACGGCGCGGCCAGCGTCAGTTCCTCGAGTGTCGCGCAGCCCGCGGCCTCGCCCGCCGACAGGGCGAGTTCCACCAGGCCCGTACCAGGCAGCAGGGTGCGGCCGAGGACCACGTGGTCGGCCAGCCACGGCTGCGCCTCCACCGACAACCGGCCCGTCAGCACCACACCACCCGAGTCCGGCAGTCTCACCACCGCACCCAGCAGCGGGTGCCGGGACGCGTCGACACCGGCGGCACGGGCATCCAGCGCGGTGGCGGCGGCGCTGGTCTCCGGCCAGTAGCGCTGCCGCTGGAAGGCGTACGTCGGCAGGTCCACCGTCCGGGCACCGGTGCCGGCGAAGCATGCGGCCCAGTTCACCCGGACACCGGTGACATGCAGGCGGGCCAGCGCGGTCAGTGCCGCCGACTCCTCCTGGCGGTCCTTGCGCAGCACGGGTACCAGGAGCGCGTCGTCTCCGGCGCTCTCACGCGCCACAGCGCTCAGCACACCGTCGGGGCCCAGCTCCAGGAACCTGGTCACTCCCTGGTCCACCAGAGCCCGGACACCGTCGTCGAAACGCACGGCCTCACGCACATGGCTCACCCAGTAGGCGGGCGAAGCCAACTGCTCGTCATCGGCCACCGCGCCCGACACGTTCGACACCACAGGCATCCAAGGCGCCGCGTACGACAGCCCCTCGACGACCGCCCGGAACTCATCCAGCATGGGTTCCATCAGCGGCGAGTGGAAGGCATGGGACACCCGCAGCCGGGACGTGCGACGCCCCAGCCCACGGAACACCTCCGCCACCGCCTCCACCGCGGCCTCGACACCCGACACCACCACCGACGACGGCCCGTTCACCGCCGCGACCGACACCTCGTCGGTCAGATGCGGCAGGACCTCCGCCTCCGTCGCCTCGACCGCCACCATCGCACCACCGGCCGGCAACGCCTGCATCAGGCGGCCACGCGCAGCCACCAACACACACGCGTCCGCGAGCGAGAAGACACCGGCGACATGCGCGGCCGCCACCTCACCGATCGAATGACCGGCCACGAACTCCGGCCGCAGACCCCAGGCGTCGAGAAGCCGGTACAGCGCAACCTCCAGGGCGAACAAGGCCGCCTGGGCATACACCGTCCCGTTCAGCACGGCCTCGTCGTCACCCCACACGACCTCACGCAACGGCCGCTCCAGGTGCTCGTCCAAGCCCGCACACACCGCGTCGAACGCCTCCGCGAACACCGGGAAACGAGCGTGCAGTTCACGACCCATACCAAGCCGCTGCGAACCCTGGCCGGAGAACAGGAAGGCCGTACGGCCCGTGCCGGCCAGTCCTTCCACGACGCCCGCGTCCGGGACGCCCGCCGCGAGCGCCTCCAGGGCAGCCGACTTGTCCTTCGCCAGCACCACCGCACGGTGATCGAACACCGAGCGCCGCGTGGCCAGCGAGAACCCGAGGTCCACCGCACTGCCCCGCGCACCGCTTTCTTCCGTGTACTCCCGCAGTCGCTCGGCCTGCGCCCGCAGCGCGGCCCCGGTCCTGCCGGAGAGCACCCACGGCACGACGGCATCCGGTCCGACGGCATCCGGTCCGACGGCTTCGGCACCGTCTCCTGTCGGCGTGACTTCGGCTTCCGGCTGTTCGAGGATGACGTGGGCGTTGGTGCCGCTGATGCCGAAGGAGGACACACCCGCCCGACGCGGACCTTCCTCGTCCGACCACGGCACCGGCTCGGTCAGCAGCTCCACCGCACCCGCCGACCAGTCCACATGCGAGGACGGGGCGTCCACGTGCAGCGTCCGCGGCAGCACACCATGCCGCATCGCCATCACCATCTTGATCACACCGGCCACACCCGCAGCCGCCTGCGTATGCCCCAGGTTCGACTTCACCGAACCCAGCCACAACGGCCTCTCCTCCGGCCGGTCCTGCCCATAAGCGGCGATCAACGCCTGCGCCTCGATCGGGTCACCCAGCGTCGTACCCGTACCGTGCGCCTCCACCACATCCACATCACCGGCCGACAGACCACCACTGGCCAACGCCTGCCGGATCACCCGCTGCTGCGAAGGACCATTCGGCGCCGTCAGACCATTCGACGCACCATCCTGGTTCACCGCACTGCCCCGCACCACCGCCAGCACCCGATGACCGTTGCGCCGCGCATCCGACAACCGCTCCAGCACCAGCACACCGACACCCTCGGACCAACCCACCCCATCGGTCGAGTCGGAGAACGCCTTGCAGCGGCCGTCGGCGGAGAGGGCTCCCTGGCGGGAGAACTCGACGAACGCGGTGGGAGTGGCCATGACGGTGACACCACCGGCCACGGCGAGAGAGCACTCCCCGGAGCGCAGCGCCTGGGCCGCCCAGTGCAGGGCGACGAGGGACGACGAGCACGCCGTGTCCACCGTCACCGCCGGACCCTCGAATCCGAACGTGTAGGACACCCGGCCCGAGGCGATGCTGCCGGCGCTGCCGTTGCCGCGGTATCCCTCGTACTGCTCGTCGGCGAGGATGCTGCCGTAGTCGTTGTACATGACGCCGGCGAAGACGCCGGTCTGGCTGCCCCGCAGGGAGACCGGGTCCATCCCGGTCCGCTCGATCGCCTCCCACGTCGCCTCCAGCAGCAACCGCTGCTGCGCGTCCGTCGCCACCGCCTCCCGCGGACTCATCCCGAAGAAGTCCGGATCGAAGTCACCCGCATCGTGCAGGAAACCACCCGACCGCGTGTACGACGTCCCCGGCACCCCCCGGTCCGCGCTGTACAAGGACTCCACGTCCCACCCACGGTCCGACGGGAACTCCGACACCGCGTCCGCACCCTCGGACACCAGCCGCCACAGATCCTCCGGCGACGACACCCCACCCGGATAACGGCACGCCATCCCCACGATCACCACCGGATCGTCCGCCACCGACGGCAACGAGGCCACCGGCACGACGACATCGGGGACGGTGCCGAGCACGGTGTCCAGGAGGTGGGCGGCGAGCAGTTCGGCGGTCGGGTAGTCGAAGACCACCGTGGCGGGCAGCCGCAGTCCGGTCGCCTTGCCGAGCCGGTTGCGCAGTTCGACTGCTGTCAGTGAGTCGAAGCCCAGGTCCTGGAAGGCGCGGTCCGGGCGTACCGTCTGCGCGCCCGAGTGGCCGAGGACGAGTGCGATGTGGCCGCGCACGAGGTCCAGCATCGTCTCGCGGCGCTCGGTCTCGCCGAGCACGGACAACCGCTGGGCCAGTCCGGAGGTCTCGGCTGAGCCGGTGGCCGCCGTACGGCGCGCGTGGGTGCGGATCAGTCCGCTGAACAGCGGCGGGAGCTCTCCTTGGGCTCGCAACGCCGGGAAGTCGAGGCGCACGGGCAGCACGACCGGCGCGTCCGTGGCCATCGCCGCGTCGAAGAGAGCGACGCCCTGCTCAGCCGTCACCGGGGGCAGGCCCGAACGGGCGATGCGCCGGCGGTCGGTCTCCGACAGGGCCTGCGTCATGCCCGCGTCCTGCGACCACGGACCCCACACCAGCGAGACCCCCGGCAGACCGAGCCCACGACGATGCCGCACCAGAGCGTCGAGGAACGAGTTGCCGGCCGCGTAACCCGCCTGCCCCGCACTGCCGAACGTACCCGCCACCGACGAGAACACCACGAACGCCGCGAGATCCAACTCCCTGGTCGCCTCGTGCAGGTGCCACGCCCCGTCCACCTTCGGACGCAGCACACCCGCAAGCCGCTCAACCGTCAGCGACTCCACCACACCGTCGTCCAGGACACCCGCCGCATGCACCACGGCCCGCACCGGATACCGGCCCACCAGATCCGCCACCGCGGCAGCGTCAGCCACATCACAGGCCTCCACCACCACCCGGGCACCCAGCCCGGACAGCTCGGCCACCAAAGCATCCGCACCCTCGCCGGCCGCACCACGACGACTCACCAACAACAGGTCCCGCACACCGTGCTCGGCCACCAGATGACGGGCCACCACACGACCCAGACCACCCGTACCACCCGTCACCAAAACCGTGCCCTCAGCCCCGGCCACACCCCAGCCGGAATCATCCGCGCCGGACCCGGACACCACCCGCGCCAGACGAGGCACCAACACCTCACCACCACGCACCGCCACCTCGGCCTCGGCCTCACCCACGGCCAACGCCACCTTCAGCAACTCGGCCGACAGCACCACACCCGGCTCGACATCCAACAGACCGAACCGCCCCGGATGCTCCGAGACCGCCGACCTCACCAGACCCCACACCGCAGACCCGGCCAGGTCCTCACCCGCTACGACACCACGCGTGACGAACACCAGACGCGAGCCCGCACACCGCTCCTCCGCCACCCACGACCGCACCGACTCCAACGCCCAGGCGGCTGCTTCGTGCACGGAGTCGACGACACCGTCCGCGGTGCCGAGGACGTTGACGATCACCGTGCTCGGCACCTCAGCGGCCGTCAGTTCCTCCAGTGTGGGCACGGCGACCATGCCGTCCGCTTCGGTGAGCGGGTCGGCGGGGTCCTCGCCCAGTACCGTCGCCGGGGCCGAGGAGAGGGTCGGGTCCGTTGTTCCCCGGGCCGGCACCCAGTCCACTTGGTACAGGGCATCTCGAGCGGGTGAAACGAGCTGTCCGGCCGCGAGGGGACGCACGATCAGGGATGTCACCGACGCGACAGGAGCGCCGGCCGGGTCGGCCAGTTCGACGGACATGGTGCCGTCGGCGTCCCGGAGCAGCCGTGCCCGCAGAGCGGAGGCACCGGAGGCGTGCAGCGAAACGCCGCTCCAGGAGAACGGCACTCCGCCGTGGCCGTCGTCGTCGAGCGCGAAGGCGTGCAGGACGGCGTCGAACAGTGCCGGGTGCAGACCGAAGCCGCTGCCGTCCGTCCCTTCGTCGAGGACCAGCTCGGCATACAGTTCTTCGCCCCGGCGCCAGGCGGCGCGCAAGCCGCGGAAGGCCGGTCCGTAGGAGAACCCCGCGTCGGCCAGCCGCTCGTAGCAGTCGCTCACATCGACGGGGCGGGCGTCCTTCGGGGGCCACACGGACGGGTCGAAGCCGGACGGCGTCGCGTTCGCGGCTGGGGCAGGGGCAGGGGTCAGGATGCCGGTGGCGTGGACGGTCCAGGGGGCCTGGGCGTCGTCCTCGGCCCGCGCGTGCACGCTCACCGCGCAGCGGCCGTCCGCGTCCGGCATCCCGACGCGCACCTGGATGTGGGTGCCACCGTGGTCGGGTACGACCAGCGGAGCCGACAGGGTCAGTTCCTCGACCGTGTCGCAGCCGACCTCGTCGCCGGCCCGGATCGCCAGCTCCAGCAGGGCCGTCCCCGGCACCAGGACCGAGCCCCGCACCACGTGGTCGGCCAGCCACGGATGGGTCCGCAGCGACAGCCGGCCCGTGAACACCACCCCGTCGGGGCCCTCGTCGCCGGCCAGTTGGACGGCGGCGCCGAGCATCGGGTGCCCGGCCGCGCCCAGCCCCGCGAACCGCACGTCTCCGGCCGTGGTCGGCGCACCCGCCGGCCAGTAGCGCTGCCGCTGGAAGGCATAGGTCGGCAGGTCCACCGTGCGGGCACCGGTGCCGGCGAAGTACGCGGCCCAGTCCACCCCGGCCCCGGCGACGTGCAGATGGCCCAGGGCGGTCAGTGCCGCCGACTCCTCCTGGCGGTCCTTGCGCAGCAGGGGTACCAGGAGCGCGTCGTCTCCGGCGCTCTCGCGCGCCATGCCGCTCAGCACACCGTCGGGGCCCACTTCCACGAAGCGCGTCACACCCTGCTCCACCAGCGCGCGGATGCCGTCGTCGAACCGTACGGCCGCACGGACATGCGTGACCCAGTAGGCCGGCGTGGTGAGGTCACCGGGCTCGGCGATCCGGCCGGTCACATTGGAGACGACGGGCAGGGTCGGGTCGCCGTAGGAGAGGTCGTCCACCACCGCGAGGAACTCGTCGAGCATGGGTTCCATCAGCGGCGAGTGGAAGGCGTGCGACACCCGCAGCCGGGACGTGCGACGCCCCAGCCCACGGAACGCCTCCGCCACCGCCTCCACCGCGGCCTCGACACCCGACACCACCACCGACGACGGCCCGTTCACCGCCGCGACCGACACCTCGTCGGTCAGATGCGGCAGGACCTCCGCCTCAGTCGCCTCGACCGCCACCATCGCACCACCGGCCGGCAACGCCTGCATCAGGCGGCCACGCGCGGCCACCAACACACACGCGTCCGCGAGCGAGAACACCCCCGCCACATGCGCCGCCGCCACCTCACCGATCGAATGACCGGCCACGAACTCCGGCCGCACCCGCCACGACTCCACCAACCGGAACAACGCCACCTCGACCGCGAACAACCCGGCCTGGGCATACGCCGTCCCGTTCAGCAGGTCCTCGTCGTCACCCCACACGACCTCACGCAACGGCCGCTCCAGATGCCCGTCCAGACCGGCACACACCGCGTCGAACGCCTCCGCGAACACCGGGAAACGCCCGTACAACTCCCGGCCCATACCAAGCCGCTGCGAACCCTGGCCGGAGAACAGGAAGGCCGTACGGCCCGTGCCGGCCAGTCCTTCCACGACGCCCGCGTCCGGGACGCCCGCCGCGAGCGCCTCCAGGGCAGCCGACTTGTCCTTCGCCAGCACCACCGCACGGTGATCGAACACCGAGCGCCGCGTGGCCAGCGAGAACCCGAGGTCCACCGCACTGCCCCGCGCACCGCTTTCTTCCGTGTACTCCCGCAGTCGCTCGGCCTGCGCCCGCAGCGCGGCCCCGGTCCTGCCGGAGAGCACCCACGGCACGACGGCATCCGGTCCGACGGCATCCGGTCCGACGGCTTCGGCACCGTCTCCTGTCGGCGTGACTTCGGCTTCCGGCTGTTCGAGGATGACGTGGGCGTTGGTGCCGCTGATGCCGAAGGAGGACACACCCGCCCGACGCGGACCTTCCTCCTGCGACCACGGCACCGGCTCGGTCAGCAGCTCCACCGCACCCGCCGACCAGTCCACATGCGAGGACGGGGCGTCCACGTGCAGCGTCCGCGGCAGCACACCATGCCGCATCGCCATCACCATCTTGATCACACCGGCCACACCCGCAGCCGCCTGCGTATGCCCCAGGTTCGACTTCACCGAACCCAGCCACAACGGCCTCTCCTCCGGCCGGTCCTGCCCATAAGCGGCGATCAACGCCTGCGCCTCGATCGGGTCACCCAGCGTCGTACCCGTACCGTGCGCCTCCACCACATCCACATCACCGGCCGACAGACCACCACTGGCCAACGCCTGCCGGATCACCCGCTGCTGCGAAGGACCATTCGGCGCCGTCAGACCATTCGACGCACCATCCTGGTTCACCGCACTGCCCCGCACCACCGCCAGCACCCGATGACCGTTGCGCCGCGCATCCGACAACCGCTCCAGCACCAGCACACCGACACCCTCGGACCAACCCACCCCATCGGCCGCATCCGCGAACGAACGGCACCGGCCGTCCGCCGACAAACCCCCCTGCCGCGAGAACTCCACGAACGTCGTCGGCGTCGACATCACCGTCACACCACCGGCAACCGCCAACGAGCACTCACCGGAACGCAACGCCTGCGCCGCCCAGTGCAACGCCACCAACGACGACGAACACGCCGTGTCCACCGTCACCGCCGGACCCTCGAACCCGAACGTGTAGGACACCCGGCCCGAAGCCACGCTGCCGGCGCTGCCGCTTCCCTGGTAGCCCTCGAACTCGGGACCGGTCAGCAGGTTGGCGTAGTCGTGGTACATGACGCCGGCGAAGACGCCGGTCTGGCTGCCCCGCAGGGAGACCGGGTCCATCCCGGTCCGCTCGATCGCCTCCCACGTCGCCTCCAGCAGCAACCGCTGCTGCGCGTCCGTCGCCACCGCCTCCCGCGGACTCATCCCGAAGAAGTCCGGATCGAAGTCACCCGCGTCGTGCAGGAAACCACCCGACCGCGTGTACGACGTCCCCGGCACCCCCCGGTCCGCGCTGTACAAGGACTCCACGTCCCACCCACGGTCCGACGGGAACTCCGACACCGCGTCCGCACCCTCGGACACCAGCCGCCACAGATCCTCCGGCGACGACACCCCACCCGGATAACGGCACGCCATCCCCACGATCACCACCGGATCGTCCGCCACCGACGGCAACGAGCCCACCGGCACCACCGAGGCCGGCTCCACCACACCGAACAGCTCGTCCAGCAGACAACCCACCAGCGCGTTCGCCGTCGGGTAGTCGAACACCACCGTCGCCGGCAACCGCAGCCCCGTCACCTTGCCCAGCTTGTTCCGCAGCTCCACCGCCGTCAGCGAATCGAAGCCCAAGTCCTGGAAGGCACGCCCCGGATCCACCGTCCGCGCACCCGCGTGCCCCAGCACCAGAGCAATCTGCGCCCGCACCAGATCCAGCAGCACCTCACGCCGCTCGTCCCGGCCCAGCCCCTCCAACCGCTGCACCAGACCGACCGCCGCCACCGAACCACCCGCAACCGACCGCCGCGCCCGCACCCGGACCAGGCCCCGCAGGAGAGCCGGCACCTCTTCCTCGCCACGAAGGGCGGCGAGGTCGAGGCGCACGGGCAGGACGACGCTCTCTTCACCGGCCAGGGCGGCGTCCATGAGCCGGGTGCCGAGTTCGGGGCTCATGGGCGGCATGCCGGCGCGGGCGATGCGCCGGTGGTCGGTCTCCGACAACGCTTCCGTCATGCCGGCGTCCTGCGACCACGGACCCCACACCAGCGAGACCCCCGGCAGACCGAGCCCACGACGATGCCGCACCAGAGCGTCGAGGAACGAGTTGCCGGCCGCGTAACCCGCCTGACCCGCACTGCCGAACGTACCCGCCACCGACGAGAACACCACGAACGCCGCGAGATCCAACTCCCTGGTCGCCTCGTGCAGGTGCCAGGCCGCGTCGACCTTGGGACGCAGCACACCCGCAAGCCGCTCACCCGACAGCGACTCCACCACACCGTCGTCCAGCACACCCGCCGCATGCACCACGGCCCGCAGCGGACGCTCCGGCGCGATCCCGGCCAACAACCCGTCGACCGCCCCGGGCTCGGCAAGGTCGCAAGCCTCTACCGCCACCCGCGCACCCAACCCGGTCAACTCCGCGACCAGACCGTCCACGCCCTCGGCAGCCGCACCACGACGACTCACCAACAGCAAATCGCGCACGCCACGCTCGGCCACCAGATGACGGGCCACCACACGACCCAGGCCACCCGTACCACCCGTCACCAAAACCGTGCCGTCAACCCCGGCCACATCCCAGGCAGGCGCCCCATCGCCGCCCGGCTCCGAAGGCACCCGCGCCAGACGAGGCACCGACACCTCACCACCACGCACCGCCACCTCGGCCTCGGCCTCACCCACGGCCAACGCCACCTTCAGCGACTCGGCCGACAGCACCACACCCGGCTCGACATCCAACAGACCGAACCGCCCCGGATGCTCCAGCCGTGCGGAACGCACCAGGCCCCGGACGGGCCCGGCCGCCAGGTGCTCGGCGCTGTCGGAGGCGGCGACCACGAACACCAGACGGCCCGCCGCGAAGCGGTCGTCCGCCAGCCACTTCTTGACCAGCTCGAGGGCCCACGCGGTCGTCGCCTGCGCGGCTTCGACGACCTCGGGCGAGTCCGGCACGGAGACGAACACCGTCCCGGGCACTTCGTGCTCGGCCAGTGCTTCCAGGTCGGCAACGGTGATCAGCCCGTCCGAACCGGTGGGGAACACGCTGAGGCGGTCGCCGCCCAGCAGTGCGCACGGGGCCGGGGAGGGAGCAGTACCGCGAGCCCTGGCCGGGACCCAGTCCACGAAGTAGAGGGGTTGCGTACCGCTCCCCGCCCCACCGGCCTCGGTGACGGGCCGTACGACAAGGGATTCCACCGAGGCGACCGGTTCGCCGGCCGGGTCGGCCAACTCGACGGCCAGGGCGTCCCCGCCCACCCGGGTGAGCCGGGCGCGCAGTGCCGACGCACCGGCCGCGTGCAGACGCACCCCTTCCCAGGCGAAGGGCACGCCCTCCGGCCCGTCGCCCTCACCGAAGGCGAAGGAGGCGTGCAGGGCGGCGTCGAAGAGCGCCGGGTGCAGGCCGAAGGTGCCACCGTCGACGTCGTCGTTCAGGGTGACCTCGGCGAAGACCTCGTCGCCCCGGCGCCAGGCGGCCCGTAGGCCCTGGAACACCGGGCCGTAGCGGAGGCCGGCTTCGGCCAGCGACTCGTAGCAGTCGGTGACGTCGACCGGCTGGGCGTTCTTCGGGGGCCACACGGTCGCGTCGAAGCCGGGGCGCCCGACGGTCGCGTCGTCGGACAGCGTGCCTTCCGCGTGCAGGGTCCAGGGGCCGTGGTCGTCGTCCTCACCCTGCCCGTCGTGCCCGTCGTGCCGCGAGTGGACGGCGACGCTGCGGCGTCCGGTCTCGTCGGGTTCTCCGACGGTGACCTGGATGTGGGTACCGCCCTGGTCGGGTACGAGCAGCGGAGCCGACAGGGTCAGTTCCTCGACCGTGTCGCAGCCGACCTCGTCGCCGGCCCGGATCGCCAGCTCCAGCAGGGCCGTCCCCGGCACCAGGACCGAACCCCGCACCGCGTGGTCGGCCAGCCACGGATGGGACCGCAGCGACAGCCGGCCGGTGAGGACCCTGCCGTCCGTGCCGGCCAGTTCGACGGCCGCGCCCAACAGCGGGTGCCCAGGGGCGCCGAGGCCGGCCAGGCGGATGTCACCGGCTCCGGTGACCGACGCGACGGGCCAGAAGTACTCGTGCTGGAAGGCGTATGTCGGCAGGTCCACCGTGCGGGCACCGGTGCCGTCGAGCACGGCGGCCCAGTCGGCGTGCTGGCCACGGACGTACAACCGGGCCAGTGCCGCGAGGGCGACGGCCACTTCGTCGCGGTCCTCGCGCAACAGGGGTACCAGGAGCGCGTCGTCTCCGGCGCTCTCACGCGCCACAGCGCTCAGCACACCGTCGGGGCCCAGCTCCAGGAACCTGGTCACTCCCTGGTCCACCAGAGCCCGGACACCGTCGTCGAAACGCACGGCCTCACGCACATGGCTCACCCAGTAGGCGGGCGAAGCCAACTGCTCGTCATCGGCCACCGCGCCCGACACGTTCGACACCACAGGCATCCGAGGCGCCGCGTACGACAGCCCCTCGACGACCGCCCGGAACTCGTCCAGCATGGGTTCCATCAGCGGCGAGTGGAAGGCGTGCGACACCCGCAGCCGGGACGTGCGACGCCCCAGCCCACGGAACACCTCCGCCACCGCCTCCACCGCGGCCTCGACACCCGACACCACCACCGACGACGGCCCGTTCACCGCCGCGACCGACACCTCGTCGGTCAGATGCGGCAGGACCTCCGCCTCCGTCGCCTCGACCGCCACCATCGCACCACCGGCCGGCAACGCCTGCATCAGGCGGCCACGCGCAGCCACCAACACACACGCGTCCGCGAGCGAGAACACCCCCGCCACATGAGCCGCCGCCACCTCACCGATCGAATGACCGGCCACGAACTCCGGCCGCACTCCCCACGACTCCACCAACCGGAACAACGCCACCTCGACCGCGAACAACCCGGCCTGGGCATACGCCGTCCGATCCAGAACCTCCTTATCCTCACCCCACACGACCTCACGCAACGGCCGCTCCAGGTGCCCGTTCAGACCGGCACACACCGCGTCGAACGCCTCCGCGAACACCGGGAAACGCCCGTACAACTCCCGGCCCATACCGAGCCGCTGCGAACCCTGACCCGAGAACAGGAAGGCGGTGGAGCCCGGTTCGGTCGCGCCGACGATCGCAGCAGGGTCGCTCTCCCCCACGCACACCGCGGCCAGGCCGCGCACGGCGGAGTCACGGTCGTTCGCGAGTACCACGGCGCGGTGGTCGAAGACGGAGCGCTGCGTGGCCAGGGAGCAGCCGAGGTCCACGGCACGCAGGTCCGGGGCCGCTTCGACGCGGGCCAGGAGGCGTGCGGCCTGGGCGTGCAGGGCGGCCTCGGTCTTGCCGGAGAGGATCCACGGCACCGCTCCGGGCGCGAGGGAGGCGAGTCCTCCGGTCTCAGCGCCCTCGTCCGTCACGGGCTCGGATTCGGGTTGTTCGAGAACGACGTGGGCGTTGGTGCCGCTGATACCGAAGGAGGACACACCCGCCCGACGCGGACCTTCCTCGTCCGACCACGGCACCGGCTCGGTCAGCAGCTCCACCGCACCCGCCGACCAGTCCACATGCGAGGACGGGGCGTCCACGTGCAGCGTCCGCGGCAGCACACCATGCCGCATCGCCATCACCATCTTGATCACACCGGCCACACCCGCAGCCGCCTGCGTATGCCCCAGGTTCGACTTGATGGAGCCGAGCCACAACGGCCGGTCCCCCGGCCGGTCCTGCCCATAAGCGGCGATCAACGCCTGCGCCTCGATCGGGTCACCCAGCGTCGTACCCGTACCGTGCGCCTCCACCACATCCACATCACCGGCCGACAGACCACCACTGGCCAACGCCTGCCGGATCACCCGCTGCTGCGAAGGACCATTCGGCGCCGTCAGACCATTCGACGCACCATCCTGGTTCACCGCACTGCCCCGCACCACCGCCAGCACCCGATGACCGTTGCGCCGCGCATCCGACAACCGCTCCAGCACCAGCACACCGACACCCTCGGACCAACCCACCCCATCGGCCGCATCCGCGAACGAACGGCACCGGCCGTCCGCCGACAAACCCCCCTGCCGCGAGAACTCCACGAACGTCGTCGGCGTCGACATCACCGTCACACCACCGGCAACCGCCAACGAGCACTCACCGGAACGCAACGCCTGCGCCGCCCAGTGCAACGCCACCAACGACGACGAACACGCCGTGTCCACCGTCACCGCCGGACCCTCGAACCCGAACGTGTAGGACACCCGGCCGGAGGCGATGCTCGGGGCGCTGCCGTTGCTGCGGAAGCCTTCGTACTGCTCGTCGGCGAGCATGTTGCCGTAGTCGTTGTACATGACGCCGGCGAAGACGCCGGTCTGGCTGCCCCGCAGCGACACCGGGTCCATCCCGGCCCGCTCGATCGCCTCCCACGTCGCCTCCAGCAGCAACCGCTGCTGCGCGTCCGTCGCCACCGCCTCCCGCGGACTCATCCCGAAGAAGTCGGCGTCGAACGCGCCCGCGTCGTGCAGGAAGCCACCGGACTTGGTGTAGCTGGTGCCCGAGGCCTCGCGGTCGGGGTTGTAGAGGACGTCGGCGTCCCAGCCACGGTTGACGGGGAAGTCGGACACCGCGTCCGCGCCCTCGGACACCAGCCGCCACAGATCCTCCGGCGACGACACCCCACCCGGATAACGGCACGCCATCCCCACGATCACCACCGGATCGTCCGCCACCGACGGCAACGAGCCCACCGGCACCACCGAGGCCGGCTCCACCACACCGAACAGCTCGTCCAGCAGACAACCCACCAGCGCGTTCGCCGTCGGGTAGTCGAACACCACCGTCGCCGGCAACCGCAGCCCCGTCACCTTGCCCAGCTTGTTCCGCAGCTCCACCGCCGTCAGCGAATCGAAGCCCAAGTCCTGGAAGGCACGCCCCGGATCCACCGTCCGCGCACCCGCGTGCCCCAGCACCAGAGCAATCTGCGCCCGCACCAGATCCAGCAGCACCTCACGCCGCTCGTCCCGGCCCAGCCCCTCCAACCGCTGCACCAGACCGACCGCCGCCACCGAACCACCCGCAACCGACCGCCGCGCCCGCACCCGGACCAGGCCACGGAGCATGGGGTGGATGTCGCCCTGTTCACGCAGGGCGGGCAGGTCGAGGCGCACGGGCATGACGACGGGTTCGCCGGTGGCGAGTGCGGCGTCGAAGAGGGCGGCGCCCTGCTCGGGGGTGAGTTCCGGCATGCCGGCGCGTGCGATGCGCCGTACGTCGGTGTCGGAGAGGGTGCCGATCATGCCGGTGTCCTGGGTCCACGGGCCCCAGGGCAGGGACGCGGCCGGCAGGCCGAGCGAGCGGCGGTGCCGGGCCAGGGCGTCCAGGAACGTGTTGCCCGCCGCGTAGTTGGCCTGTCCCGGGCCGCCGAGGATGCCCGACATGGAGGAGAAGAGCACGAAGGCGGTGAGGTCGAGGTGCTTGGTCGCCTCGTGCAGGTGCCAGGCCGCGTCGACCTTGGGACGCAGCACACCCGCAAGCCGCTCACCCGTCAGCGACTCCACCACACCGTCGTCCAGGACACCCGCCGCATGCACCACGGCCCGCACCGGATACCGGCCCACCAGATCCGCCACCGCGGCAGCGTCAGCCACATCACAGGCCTCCACCACCACCCGGGCACCCAGCCCGGACAGCTCGGCCACCAAAGCATCCGCACCCTCGCCGGCCGCACCACGACGACTCACCAACAACAGGTCCCGCACACCATGCTCGGCCACCAGATGACGGGCCACCACACGCCCCAGACCACCCGTACCACCCGTCACCAAAACCGTGCCCTCAACCCCGGCCACACCCCAGCCGGAATCATCCGCGCCGGACCCGGACACCACCCGCGCCAGACGAGGCACCAACACCTCACCACCACGCACCGCCACCTCGGCCTCGGCCTCACCCACGGCCAACGCCACCTTCAGCGACTCGGCCGACAGCACCGCACCCGGCTCGACATCCAACAGACCGAACCGCCCCGGATGCTCCGAGACCGCCGACCTCACCAGACCCCACACCGCAGACCCGGCCAGGTCCTCACCCGCTACGACACCACGCGTGACGAACACCAGACGCGAGCCCGCACACCGCTCCTCCGCCACCCACGACCGCACCGACTCCAACGCCCAGGCGGCTGCTTCGTGCACGGAGTCGACGACACCGGTCCCCTGTTCAGCGGTCGGCGCTACGACGGCGAACACCGTCGCCGGCAGCGCACCGTGGTGCACCAGCGCGTCGATGTCGGCATGACGAGGGCCGGGCAGGGCGGCAAGGTGGTCGTCGGTGGTCCCGAGGACGGCCGTGGAAGGGGCGTCCTCGGCACCACCGTCCGGCGCTGGGGCGGCGACGGGCGTCCAGGCGAGGTGGAACAGGGCGTCCCGCGTCGTGGTGTCGACGGCGCCGTCGGAGGCGACGGCGCGCAGCAGCAGGTTCTCGACGGTGGCGACCGGTGCGCCGGCGGGGTCGGCCACGGCTACGGTGGCGGACTCGTCGCCGGTACGGGTCAGGCGGACGCGGAGGGCCCGGGCGCCGGTGGCGTGCAGCGTCACGCCTTCCCAGGAGAACGGGACGACGCCCCGCGCGAGTCCACCGAGGGCGGAGATCTGCACGGACGCGTCGAGCAGCGCCGGGTGCAGTCCGAAGCCTGCGGCGTCGCGCGCCGCGGATTCGGGGAGCGCGACCTCGGCGTACACGTCGTCGCCCTGCCGCCAGGCGGCGCGCAGCCCCTGGAAGAGGGGGCCGTACTCGTATCCGCCCTCGGCCATGCGCTCGTAGATGCCCGTCAGGTCGATGGGCTCGGCGTCGGCGGGCGGCCAGGCGGCGGTGTCGAAGACCGTGGCGTCGGAGGTGGTGGTGTCGGAGGCGGGAGCCGTCCCCGGGGCGAGGATGCCCGTGGCGTGCTCGGTCCACGGCAGGTCGTCCGCGCCCTCGGGCCGGGAACGGGCGGTGAGGCTCCGGCGGCCGGCGGAGTCGGCCGGGCCGACCTGGAGGTGCAGTTGGACGCCGCCCCGCTCGGGGAGGACGAGGGGGGCGGCCAGGGTGAGTTCCTCGACGCGGTCGCAGTCCACCTCGTCGCCGGCCCGTACGGCGAGTTCGACGAACGCGGTGCCGGGCAGCAGTACGTTGCCCATCACGACGTGTTCGCCCAGCCAGGGGTGGGTGTGCAGGGAGAGCCGCGTGGTGAGGAGGAGACCGTCGGAGTCGGAGAGTTCGACGGCCGCGCCGATCAGGGGGTGGTCCGCGGTGCGCAGGCCGGCGGACTCGACGTCCCCGGAGGACGCGTCGGGCGTGGGCCAGTAGCGCTGATGCTGGAAGGCGTATGTCGGCAGGTCGGTGAGGCGGGCTCCGGTTCCGGCGAGGTACGCGGTCCAGTCCACCGTCAGGCCGTGTGCCGCCAGCCGGGCGAGAGCGGTGAGGGCCGTGGTCTCCTCGTCGCGGTCCTTGCGCAGCATCGCGACGAGCACAGCGTCGTCGCCGGCGCTCGCGCGCGCCATGCCGCTGAGCACACCGTCCGGACCCAGCTCCAGGAAGCGGGTGACGCCCTGCCCGGCCAGCGCGCGGATCCCGTCGTCGAAGCGCACGGCCGCACGGACATGGGTCACCCAGTACGCGGCCGAGGCCATCTGGCCGGGCTCCGCCAGGGCGCCGCTCACGTTGGAGACGACGGGCAACCCCGGCTCGGCGTAGGTGAGTCCCTCGGCGACCGCCCGGAACTCGTCCAGCATGGGTTCCATCAGCGGCGAGTGGAAGGCGTGCGACACCCGCAACCGGGACGTGCGACGCCCCAGCCCGCGGAACACCTCCGCCACCGCCTCCACCGCGGCCTCGACACCCGACACCACCACCGACGACGGCCCGTTCACGGCCGCCACCGACACCTCGTCGGTCAGGTACGGGAGGACCTCCGCCTCCGTCGCCTCGACCGCCACCATCGCACCACCGGCCGGCAACGCCTGCATCAGGCGGCCACGCGCGGCCACCAACGCACACGCATCCGCGAGCGAGAAGACACCGGCGACATGCGCGGCCGCCACCTCACCGATCGAATGACCGGCCACGAACTCCGGCCGCACCCCCCACGACTCCACCAACCGGAACAACGCCACCTCGACCGCGAACAACCCGGCCTGGGCATACGCCGTCCCGTTCAGCGGGTCCTCGTCGTCACCCCACACGACCTCACGCAACGGCCGCTCCAGATGCCCGTCCAGACCGGCACACACCGCGTCGAACGCCTCCGCGAACACCGGGAAACGCCCGTACAACTCCCGGCCCGTACCGAGCCGCTGCGAACCCTGACCCGAGAACAGGAAGGCGGTGGAGCCGCCCTGGGCGGTGCCCTCCTCGACGGCGGGGTGGGGTTCGGCGGCGGCGAGGGCGGTGAGGGCCTGGGCGGTGGCCCGGGGGTCGGTGGCGAGGACCACCGCGCGGTGCGGGAGCGGGGCGCGGCCGACCGCGAGGGACAGGGCGATGTCAGCGTGCCGGGGGCGGGCGGCCGAAGCCTCGACGTGGGCGACGAGGCGTTCGGCCTGGGCGCGCAGTGCGGCCTCGGAGCGGGCGGACAGCAGCCAGGGGGTCACGGCGGGGTCGACGGCCGGGGCCTGCGTACCCGTGCCATCGGGGGTCTCCGCTTCCTCTTCCTCGGGGAGGGGTGCCTGTTCCAGCAGGACGTGGGCGTTGGTACCGCTGATGCCGAAGGAGGAGACGCCGGCGCGGCGAGGGTGGTCGGCGGCGGGCCAGTCGGTGGCCTCGGTGAGGAGTTCGACGGCGCCGGTGGTCCAGTCGACGTGGGGAGTGGGCGTGTCGACGTGCAGGATCGCGGGCAGCACACCGTGGCGCATGGCCATGACCATCTTGATGACGCCCGCGACACCGGCTGCGGCCTGTGCGTGGCCGATGTTCGACTTGACGGCGCCGAGGTGCAGCGGCCGGTCGGCGGGCCGGTTTCGGCCGTAGGTGGCGAGGAGGGCCTGCGCCTCGATGGGGTCACCGAGGGTGGTGCCGGTGCCGTGCGCCTCGACGGCGTCGATCTGGTCGGGGGTGAGGCGGGCGTCGGCGAGGGCCGCCTCGATGACGCGGCGCTGGGAGGGACCGTTGGGGGCGGTGAGTCGGCTGCTGGCGCCGTCCTGGTTGACGGCCGTGCCGCGGATGACGGCGAGGACCCGGTGGCCGTTGCGGCGGGCGTCGGAGAGGCGCTCGACGAGGAGGACGCCGACGCCCTCGCCCCAGGCGGTGCCGTCGGCGGCTTCGGCGAAGGGCTTGCAGCGGCCGTCGGGGGCGAGGCCCCGCTGCCGGGAGAACTCGGTGAAGAGTTCGGTGGTCGGCATCATGGCGACGCCGCCGGTGAGGGCGAGGGAGCACTCGCCGGCACGCAGGGCGCGGGTGGCGAGGTGGAGGGCGACGAGGGAGGAGGAGCAGGCGGTGTCGACGGTGACGGCCGGGCCCTCCAGGCCGAGGGTGTAGGAGATGCGGCCGGACAGCACGCTCATCGCGCCGCCGGTGAGGTTGTGGCCCTCGGTCTCCTCGGTGGTGCGGGCGAGGGAGCCGTAGTTGGTGTCGGCGCCGCCGACGAAGACGCCGGTGTCGGTGGCGCGGAGGGAGGCGGGGCTGATCCGGGCGCGTTCCACGGCCTCCCAGGCGGTTTCCAGCAGGAGCCGCTGCTGGGGGTCCATGGCGAGGGCTTCGCGGGGGGCGATGCCGAAGAGGTCGGCGTCGAAGTCGGCGGCGCCGTCGAGGAAGCCGCCCTCGCGGACGTAGCTCTTGCCGGGGGTGCCGGGGTCGGGGTCGTAGAGGGAGGCGAGGTCCCAGCCGCGGTCCTCGGGCAGCGGGCCGACGGCGTCGGTTCCGTCGGCCACCAGCCGCCAGAGGTCTTCCGGGGAGCGGACGCCGCCGGGGAAGCGGCAGGCCATGCCGATGACGGCGATCGGCTCGCTCTGGCCGGCCTCGACAGACTCCAGCCGCTGACGGGTGCGACGCAGGTCTGCGGTGACCTTCTTGAGGTAGTCGCGGAGCTTGTCTTCGGAGCTTGCCATGGGGGTGGGATCCTCTGGTTCTGGAAGGACGCGGTGGCCGGGCCGGGCGGGATGGGTGTCAGGCGAGGCCGAGTTCGTTGTCGATCAGGTCGAACATCTCGTCGTCCGTGGTGGTGTCGAGGTCGGAGTCGTCACGTCGGCCGGTGGTCTCCGCGGCGGCGTCGAGCTGCCACTGGAGGGCCTGGAGTCGTTTGGCCAGGCGGGCCCGGTCCTGTTCGTCGAGTTCGGTGCCGCTCACGGCGGCCTCGAGCCCGGCGAGTTCGTCGAAGACGGGCTGGTCCGCGTCGCCGGTCGCGGTGCCGAGTTCGTCCATCAGGTGGTGGACGAGGGCGGCCGGGTCCGGGTGGTCGAAGGTGAGGGTGGTGGGCAGGGCCAGGCCCGTCTCCGCGTTGAGGCGGTTGCGGAGTTCCACCGCGGTCAGCGAGGACATGCCGAGGTCGAGGAAGCCGCGTCCGGAGTCCAGGGCCTCGGCGGAGGCGTGGCCGAGGACGGCGGCGACGTGGCCGAGGACGGTGCGGTGCAGCAGCGCCCGCTGCTGGGGGGCGGTGAGCGCGGTGAGCCTGCGGCGGAAGTCCCGCGGTCCCTGCGGTCCGCCCGTGGTCCCGGCGTCCGCGGTGCGGCGGGCGGCCGGCCGGGCGAGGGCGCGCAGCAGCGGGGGCACCTGGCCGGTGCGCAGGGCGCGCGGGTCGAGCCGTACGGGGACCAGGTGGGCCGTGTCCAGGGTGGTGGCCGTGTCGAGCAGGCCGAGGCCCTGGCCGGAGGTGAGGGGGCGGATGCCGGCCCGGTCGAGCCGGGCGAGGTCGGCCCCGTCGAGGGTGCCGGTGAGGTCGCTGCGGTCCTCCCAGAGGCCCCAGGCGAGGGAGACGGCGGAGAGGCCGCGGGCGCGCCGGTGCTGGGCAAGGGCGTCGAGGAAGGCGTTGGCGGCGGCGTAGTTGGCCTGTCCGGGGCCGCCGGCGAGACCCGCGTAGGAGGAGAACAGCACGAACGCGGTGAGTTTGGTGGCGCGGGTGAGTTCGTGCAGGTTCCACGCGGCGTCGGCCTTGGGTCGCAGGACGCGGTCGAGGCGTTCGGGGGTGAGGGTGTCGAGGAGGCCGTCGTCGAGGACGCCGGCCGCGTGCACCACGGCGGTCAGGGGGTGTGCGGCGGGGACGGCGGCGAGGGTCGTGGCGAGCTGGTCGGCGTCGGCGGCATCGCAGGCGGCGACGGTGACGTGGGCGCCGAGGGCGGTGAGTTCGTCGCGTAGGGCGGTGGCGCCGGGGGCGTCGGGACCGCGGCGGCCGGTGAGTAGCAGGTGGCGTACGCCGTGGCGGGTGACGAGGTGGCGGGCGACAAGACGGCCGAGGACGCCGGTGCCGCCGGTGACGAGGACGGTTCCGGCCGCGGTGTCGTCGCCCCACGGGGTGGGGGCCGCGGGGACGGTGCCTTCCCGGTCGGCACGGACCAGGCGGGGCACGGTGACGGTGCCGGAGCGTACGGCGAACTGGTGCTCGTCGGTGCGGCCGGCCACGGCTGTGGCCACGGCGGTGATCAGGGCGGCGGCCGAGAGGTCCGCGTCCGTGAGCTCACCGGCCGCGTGGTCGGTCATCGCCGCGGAGGCGGTCATGGCCGCGGGGTCAGTCTCGGTCCCGTCGTCCGTCGTGGTCCCGCCATCCGTCGTGGTCGCGGGGCCGGTCGTCGCCGCAAGGTCGGTCGTCGCCAGGTCGGTCGTCGCCGCGGAGGCGGTCATGGCCGCGGGGTCAGTCTCGGTCCCGTCGTCCGTCGTGGTCCCGTCGTCCGTCGTGGTCGCGAGGTCGGTCGCCGTCGCGGGGTCGAGGTCGGCGAGGAGGAAGCGGCCGGGGTGTTCGGTCTGGGCCGAGCGCAGCAGGCCCCAGACGGTGGCGTCGGCGAGGGCGGGGACGCTGTCGTCCGGACCGGTGGCGAGGGCTCCTTCGGTCACCACGAGGAGCCGGGTGCCCGTGTGGCGCGGGTCGCCGAGCCAGGTGGTGGCCAGGCGCAGGGCCCGCTGGGCGGAGGTGTGGGCGGCGCCCGGCATCTCCTGGCCGGTGGCCGTGGTGGTGCCGTTGTCATGGGTGTGGGGGACGACGACCACGGCCGGCTGTGCGGCGTCGCCACTGTCCAGCGCGGCGTCGAGGTCGGCGAGGGTGGCGTGGACGCCGACGGTGGCTCCGGCGCGCTCGAGTGCGGTGGTGAGCCGTCCGTGGCCGCCGATGACGGCCCAGCCGCCGGTGAGGTCGGCGGGCTCGGTGTCGCCGGCCCACGGGGTCCATTCGACGCGGTGCAGTGCGTCGGGGGCCGTCGTGGCCGGGAGCCGGTCGGGGGTGGCCGGGCGGGTGACGGCCGTCGCGGTGAGGACGGGGGCGCCGGTGCCGTCGTGGGCGTGGACCGTCCAGGTGCCGGCGTCACCGGTCAGCCGCAGACGCAGCCGGGTGGCGCCGGTGGCGTGGGTGGTGACGTCCCGCCAGCCGTACGGCAGGTGGGGCGCGTCGGCGTGTTCCGGGGTGGCGGCCAGGGCCAGGGCCGTCTGGAGCAGTGCCGGGTGGAGGCGGAAGGCGGTGGCGTCGGCGCGGGCGTCCTCGGGGAGGTCCACGTCGGCGAGGAGGCCGGTGCCGTGCCGCCACAGTGCGCGCACGGTGCGGAAGGGGTTGCCGGTGTCGAGTCCGCTGCCGTCGAGGCGGTCCTGCGCCTGGCCCGGGTCGGCCGGGCGGGCGCCGGCGGGCGGCCGGGTGCCGGGACCGGACGGTGCGGGCTCGGGGTCGGGATCGCGGTCGGAGTCGGCGGTGGTGAGAGTGCCGTCGGCGTTGAGGGTCCAGGGGGTGTCGGCGCCGTCCGGGTCGGGGACGCGCGAGTGGATGGTGAGGGTCCGCCGGGGCGGGGCCCCGTCGGTGGCGGCGGATGCGGGGGCGGCGGGCGGGGAGACGGTGAGCTGGATGTCGACGCGGCCGTGTCCGGGGACGGCGACCGGGGTGTGTTCGTCGAGGGTGGTGACGACCGGGCAGCCGGTCTCGTCGCCGGCCCGTACCGCCCAGTCCAGCAGGGCGGTCGCGGGGACGACGGCGGTGCCGTGCACGCGGTGGGCGTCCAGCCAGGGCTGGCCGGCGAGGGAGAGGCCGCCGGTGAGAACGGCGCCGCCGTCGGCGAGGCGGACGACGGTGTCGAGGCCGGCCGGTTCGGCCTGGGCGCCGGTCGCCTCCAGCCAGTACCGCTCGCGCTGGAAGGCGTAGGTGGGCAGGTCCACGGGGCGGCCGTGGGCGACGGCGGGCCGCCAGTCGACGGGGACACCGGCGACGTGGGCGGCGGCGAGTGCGGTGAGCATCCGGTCGGTGCCGCCGTCGTCGCGGCGCAGTGAGCCGAGGGCGACCGCGTCGGCTCCGGCCGCGGTGACGGTGTCCTCGATGCCGACGGTGAGGACCGGGTGGGGGCTGCACTCCACGAAGACGTCGTGGCCCTGGTCGAGGAGCGCGCGCAGGGACTCCTCCAGGCGGACGGTGCCGCGCAGGTTGCGGTGCCAGTAGGGGGCGTCCAGGGCGGTGCCGGGCTGCCAGTCGGCGTTGACGGTGGAGAAGAACGGGATGTCGCCGGCGCGGGGCTCGATGCCGGCCAGTGCGGCGGGCAGGCTCTCGGCGAGCCGGTCGACGTCCGCGGAGTGGGAGGCGTAGTCGACGGGGATGCGGCGGGCGCGTACGCCCTGTTCCTCGCAGGTGGCGAGGAGCGTTTCGAGGCCGTCGGTGTCGCCGGAGACGACCACGGAGGAGGGGCCGTTGACGGCGGCGACCGAGACTCCGGGCAGGTCGGCGACGAGGGCGGTGACGTCGTCGTGGGGTGCGGTGACGGCGGCCATGCCGCCGTGGCCGGAGAGTTCGCGGGCGATGGCGAGGCTGCGTACGGCGACTACGCGGGCGGCGTCGGCGAGGGAGAGGGCGCCGCTGACGGCGGCGGCGGCGATCTCGCCCTGGGAGTGGCCGAGGACCGCGGCGGGCCTGAGGCCGTGGGCACGCCACACCTCGGCGAGCGCGACCATCACCGCCCACAGGGCGGGCTGGGCGACGTCGACCCGGTCGAGGCCGGGGGCGTCGTCGGTGCCGCGCAGTACGTCGGTCAGGGACCAGTCGACGTGCGGGGCGAGGGCGTCGGCGCAGGCGGCGATCCGCTCGGCGAACACCGGGCTGGAGTCCAGGAGTCCGGCGCCCATGCCGGCCCACTGGGAGCCCTGGCCGGGGAAGACCAGGACGGCTCTGCGGTCGCGTCCGGCGCCCCGGCCGCCGCTGGTCACGGCGAGTGAGGGGGTGCCCTCGGCGAGGGCGGCCAGGCCGGCGCGGAAGTCGTCCGGGGTGCCGGCGACGACGACGGCGCGCTTGTCCAGGGTGGCCCGGCGGGTGGCGAGGGTCAGGGCGATGTCGGCGGGTGCGGTTCCGGGATGCGCGTCGAGGTGGGCGAGGAGGGCGCGGGCCTGGCCGCGCAGGGCGGCGTCGCTGCGGGCGGACAGGAGCCAGGGCAGCGGGCGGTCGGCGCGGGTCCCCGGCGTGTGGTCGGCGTCGTCGGCCGCCTCGTCGGCGTGCGCCGGGGCGGCCGGGGCCTGGTGTGCGTGGTCGGTGCCGTGGGCCGCGGGGTGCTCGGTGCCGGCCGGCAGAGACGGGGCGCCGGTGCCGTGGAGCGTGGTGTCCGCCGGCGCCTGCTCGAGGATGACGTGGGCGTTGGTGCCGCTGATGCCGAAGGAGGAGACGGCGGCCCGGCGGGGCCGGGGCGTGGCCGGTGCGGGCCACTCGGCGGGGTCGGCGAGGAGGGCGACGGCACCGGCGGACCAGTCGACGTGCGGGGTGGGCGCGTCGATGTGCAGGCTGCGGGGCAGCAGTCCGTGGCGCAGGGCGAGGACCATCTTCATGACGCCGGCGACACCGGCGGCGGCCTGGGTGTGACCCAGGTTGGACTTGACGGAGCCGAGCAGCAGGGGACGTTCGGGGTCGCGGTCCTGGCCGTAGGTGGCGAGGAGGGCCTGGGCCTCGATGGGGTCGCCGAGGCGGGTGCCGGTGCCGTGCGCCTCCACGGCGTCCACCTCGGTGGCGGCGACACCGGCGTCGGCGAGGGCCTGGCGGATGACGCGCTGCTGGGCGGGCCCGTTGGGCGCGGTGAGGCCGTTTGAGGCGCCGTCCTGGTTGACGGCGGAGCCTCGGACGAGGGCGAGGACCTGGTGGCCGTTGCGGCGGGCGTCGGACAGCCGCTCGACGAGGACGAGGCCGACGCCCTCGGAGAAGCCGGTGCCGTCGGCGGCGGCGGCGAACGGCTTGCAGCGGCCGTCGGCGGCCAGACCGCGCTGGCGGGAGAAGTCGACGATGATCTCGGGTGAGCACATGACGGTGACGCCGCCGGCCAGGGCCATGGTGCACTCGCCGCGACGCAGGGACTGGACCGCCATGTGCAGGGCGACCAGGGAGGAGGAGCAGGCGGTGTCGACGGTGACGGCCGGGCCCTCCAGGCCGAGGGTGTAGGCGACGCGGCCGGAGAGCACGCTGTTGGCGTTGCCGTTGTTGACGTACCCGGCGATGTCGTCGGGGACGCGGGTGACGCGCTTGAGGTAGTCGCTGGAGGACAGTCCGGCGAAGACGCCGGTGCGGGTGCCGCGGACCGAGCGGGGATCAATGCCGGCGCGTTCGAAGGTCTCCCAGGCGGTCTCCAGGAGCAGCCGCTGCTGCGGGTCCATGGCGAGCGCTTCGCGCGGGGAGATGCCGAAGAAGTCGGCGTCGAAGTGGGCGGCGTCGTGCAGGAAGCCGCCTTCTCGGGTGCGGGAGGTGACCTGGTCGCCGGGCAGGGCGTCGTAGAGGCCGTCGAGGTCCCAGCCGCGGTCGCCGGGCACCTCGGCGATGGCGTCGGTGCCGTCGGTGAGGAGCCGCCACAGGTCCTCCGGGGAGCGCACCGCGCCGGGGAGGTGGCAGGCCATGCCGACGATGGCGAAGGTCTCGTCCGTGCCGGGGGCGGTGGCCGGCCGCGCGGGGAAGGCGGCCGCGGGTGCGGGGGCGCCGCCGCCCAGTCGGCCGTCGAGGTGGGCGGCGAGTTCGGCGAGGGTCGGGTGGTCGAAGACCAGGGTGGCGGGCAGCCGCAGGGAGGTGGCGGCGTTGAGCCGGTTGCGCAGTTCCACGGCGGTCAGCGAGTCGAAGCCGAGGTCGCGGAAGGCGCGCCCGCCGTGCAGCCGGCCGGGGTCGGTGTGGCCGAGGACGGCGGCGGCGTGGGTGGCGACGAGGTCGCGCAGGACGGTGAGCCGGTCGTCGGCGGGCAGGCCGGCCAGGCGCAGCCGCAGGGCGTCGGTGCCGCCTGCGGACCGAGCCTCGGCGGTGCGGCGGACCGGGCCCCGGTGCAGGGCGCGCAGCAGGTGCGGGACCTCGCCGTCGCCGGCGCGCAGGCGGCCGGTGTCGAGGCGTACGGGGACCAGGTGCGGGCGCTGCGCGGTGAGCGCGGCGTCGAACAGGGCCATGCCGTCGGCGGCGGACAGCGGCAGGACGCCGGAGCGGCGGACGCGCGCGAGGTCGGTGTCGTCGAGGTGGCCGGTCATGGCGCTGGCGTCGGCCCACAGGCCCCAGGACAGGGAGGTGGTGGGCAGGCCGTCGGCGCGGCGGCGGTGGGCGAGGGCGTCGAGGTAGGTGTTGGCGGCGGCGTAGTTGGCCTGTCCGGCGTTGCCGAAGACGCCCGCGCCGGCGGAGAAGAGCACCAGGTCGGCGAGGTCGAGGTCGCGGGTGAGGCGGTGCAGGTGGCGGGCGGCGTCGGCCTTGGGGGCCAGGACGGTGCGCAGCCGCTCGGCGGTGAGGTGTTCGAGGGTTCCGTCGTCCAGGACACCGGCCGCGTGCACCACGGCGGTCAGGGGGTGTGCGGCGGGGACGGCGGCGAGGGCCGCGGCGAGCTGGTCGGCGTCGGCGACGTCGCAGGCGGTGACGGTCACCTCGGCGCCGAGGGCGGTGAGTTCGTCGCGCAGGGCGGTGGCGCCGGGGGCGTCGGGGCCGCGGCGGCCGGTGAGCAGCAGGTGCCGCATGCCGTGGCGGGTGACGAGGTGGCGGGCGAGGATGCCGCCGATGGTGCCGGTGCCGCCGGTGATCAGGACGGTGCCCCCGGGGTCCCAGGCGCGCGGCACGGTGAGGACGATCTTGCCGTAGTGCTTGGCCTGCGCCATGTGGCGGAAGGCGTCGCGGGCCTGGTGGACGTCCCAGGTGACGGTGGGCAGCGGACGCAGGGCGCCGGTCGCGAACAGGCGGGTGAGGTCGGCGAACATCTCCCGGATGCGGTCCTCGCCGGCCTCGCGCAGCTCGTACGCCTGGTAGCGGGCGACGCCGGGGTGTGCGCGGGAGACCTCGTCGGGGTCGCGGACGTCCGTCTTGCCCATTTCGACGAGCCGTCCGCCGGGGGCGAGGAGGCGCAGGGAGGCGTCGACGAAGTCGCCGGCCAGCGAGTTCAGTACGACGTCCACGCCGCGTCCGCCGCTGGTGGCCCGGAACCGGTCCTCGAAGTCGAGGGTGCGGGAGGAGGCCAGGTGGTCGTCGGCCCAGCCTTCGGCGCGCAGCAGCCGGCGCTTGTGGTCACCGGCGGTGCCGTAGACCTCGGCGCCCCAGTGGCGGGCGAGCTGGGCCGCGGCCATGCCGACACCGCCCGCGGCGGCGTGGACGAGGACGGACTCGCCCGCGGTGAGGCCGGCGAGGTCGCGCAGGCCGTAGTAGGCGGTGAGGAAGGCGACGGGCACGGACGCGGCCTGGGTGAAGGTCCAGCCGTCGGGCATGGGCGCGAGCATGCGGGCGTCGGCGACGGCGTGGGTGGCGAAACCGCCGGTGACCAGGCCCATGACGCGGTCGCCGGGCGCGAAGCCGGTGACGCCGGGCCCGGTGGCGGTGACGACGCCGGCGGCCTCGGCGCCGAGGAGCACGGCGGGTCCGGGGTACATGCCGAGGGTGTTGAGGACGTCGCGGAAGTTGAGTCCGGCGGCACGCACCTCGACGAGGACGTGTCCGGGCGCGGACTCGTCGGTGGTCTCGGGGCAGGGCACCAGTTCCAACTGGTCCACGGAGCCCTTCACCGGGATGTCGAGGCGCCATGCGGTGGCGCCGTCGGGTGCGGTGAGGGTGTCGGCGGTGCGGGCGCGGGTCAGCCGGGGCGCGTGGGCGGTGCCCTGGCGCAGGGCGAGCTGCGGTTCGCCGGTGGCGAGCGCGGCGGGCAGGGCCCGCCAGGAGTCCTCGTGGACGTCGAGGTCGGCGAGGACGAGCCGGCCGGGGTGCTGGGACTGGGCGGAGCGCACCAGGCCCCAGACCGCGGCACCGGGCAGATCGTGGGCGGGGTCGCCGGGTCCGGTGGCGACGGCGCCCCGGGTGACGACGACGAGGGGGATGCCGGCGGTGCGGTCGTCGGCGAGCCAGTCGTTGACGGTGGTCAGGACGTCACCGAGGACAGCGTCCGGGACGGCCGGGGTGTCGCGGTCGAGGACAGCGTCCGGTGCAGCCGGGGTGCCGTCGCCGAGGACTGCGCCCGGGGCGGCCGGGGTGCCGTCGCCGAGGACTGCGCCCGGGGCGGCCGGGGTGTCGCCGCCGAGGACGGCGTCCGGGACGGCCGGGGTGTCGCCGCCGCGACGTGCGGCGGCCTGCGCGTCCTCACCGGGGCGCGCGGCGGCCGACGCGTCGTCAGCGTGTGCGGCCGTGGGGCCCTGCCCGGCGAACAGCAGTACCGCGGTGGGAAGTCGGCCGGCGGATCCGTCGAGCACCGAGAGGTCGGCGAGGGCGGGCAGCGGGGCGCCGGTGCCGTCCGGGGCGGTGACGGGGCTGTCCGGGGTGCCTCGGAGCACGGCCCAGCCGGATGCGTCGAAGGGCGTGTCGGCGGGCGTGAGGGAGGTCCAGTCGAGGTGGAACAGCCAGTCGCGGGCGGCCCGTGCGGACGGGTCGAGGGTCTCGGCGGCCACCTCGCGCACGGCCAGCGCGTCGATGACGGCGACGGGCGCGCCGCTGGGGTCGGTGAGGTGGACGGTGACGGTGTCCTCGCCCGCCGGGGAGATCCGTACGCGCAGTGCGGTGGCACCGGTGGCGTACAGGGAGACGCCGGACCAGGCGAAGGGCACGACGGTGCGGTCGTCGCCGCCGGGGGCGAGACCGGCGGCGTGCAGGGCGGCGTCGAGCAGGGCGGGGTGGATGCCGAACCGGGCGGCGTCGCCGCGCACCTGGTCGGGCAGGACGACCTCCGCGAACACGTCGTCGCCGCGCCGCCAGGTGGCGCGGACGCCCTGGAAGACGGGGCCGTACTCGTAGCCGCGGCCGGCGAGCAGGTCGTAGAAGCCGTCGGCGGCCAGGGCGGTGGCGCCGGGCGGCGGCCAGGCGGTGAAGTCCTCGGGCCGGGCCACGGCGGGGGCGCCCGGTTCGACGAGGGTGCCCTGGGCGCGCGGGGTCCACTGGTCCTCGGTGTCGCCGTCGGGGCCGGTGGACCGGGTGTGGACGGTGACCGGGCGGCGGCCGGTGTCGTCGGCGTCACCGATGCCGATCTGGACCTGGACCTCGCCGCGTTCCTGGAGGACGACGGGTGCCTGGAGGGTCAGTTCGTCGATGCCGCCGACGCCGAGGACGTCGCCGGCGCGGATGACGGACTCGACGAGTGCGGTGCCGGGCACGATGACGGTGCCGGACACGGCGTGGTCGGCGAGCCAGGGCTGGCCGCGCAGGGACCAGCGGGCGGTGGCGACGAGTCCGTCACCGCCGGCGAGTTCGACCGAGGCGCCGAGCAGCGGGTGGTCGGGTGACTCCAGTCCGGCGGAGGTGACGTCGCCGGCGGAGTCGGCGAAACGGGGCCAGTAGGGCTGCCGTTGGAAGGGGTAGGTGGGGAGGTCGACGCGCCGGGGGCGGGTGCCCGCGTAGAAGGCGGCCCAGTCGACGTCCGCCCCGTACGCCCATGCCTCACCGAGCGACAGCGTGAACCGCTCCCAGCCCCCCTCGTCACGACGCAGCGTCCCCACCACACCGGCCGGCACACCCGCGTCCTCGACCGTCTCGCGCACACTCGTCGCCACGACCGGATGCGCACTCACCTCCACCAGCACCCGGAAACCGTCCGCCAGCAGCGCACGCGTCGCCGCCTCGAACTCCACCGTCCCCCGCAGATTCCGATACCAGTACCCCGCATCCAGCCCGGCGGTGTCGTACACACCACCGGAGACCGTCGAGTAGAACGGCACCTCGCACGAGCGCGGCACCACCGGAGCCAGCAGCTCCGCCAACTCGTCCTCGATACGCTCCACATGAGCCGAGTGCGACGCGTAGTCCACCGCCACCCGACGGGCCCGCACCCCCTCCGCCTCACACACCACCAGCAGCTCGTCCAACGCGTCCGCGTCACCCGAGACCACCACCGACGACGGCCCGTTCACCGCAGCCACCGACACCCGGCCCTCCCACCGGCCGACCAGCTCACGCACCACCGACACACCACGGGACACCGACACCATGCCACCCGCACCCGACAACGCACGCAACGCACGCGACCGCAACGCCACCACCAGCGCCGCATCCTCCAACGACAACGCACCCGCCACACACGCGGCCGCGATCTCACCCTGCGAATGACCCACCACCGCACCCGGCCGCACACCGCACGACCGCCACACCTCCGCCAACGACACCATCACCGCCCACAACACCGGCTGCACCACATCCACCCGCTCCAACGAAGGAGCACCCTCCACACCCCGCACCACGTCCAGCAACGACCACTCCACGTGCGGTGACAGGGCGGCCGCGCACTCCGCCATGCGAGCGGCGAACACCGGGGACGTGTCCAGGAGTTCAACGGCCATGCCGGCCCACTGGGAGCCCTGGCCCGGGAAGACGAACACGGCGCCGGGTCCGGTCTCGGCGACGCCGTCCACGACGCGGGCGGACGGCTCGGCGGCGGCGAGCGCGTCGAGGCCGGAGAGGAGGCCGTCGAGGTCGCTGCCGACGACGACCGCGCGGTGGTCCATGGCGACGCGGGTCGAGACCAGCGAGTGCGCCACGTCCAGCGCACCCGCACCGCTGTCGCGCACGGACGCGGCCAGCCGCGCGGCCTGCTCCCGCACCGCCTCACGCGACTTCGCCGACACCGCCCACGGCAGCCACGCCGGGGCCTGGCCCGCTTCGGTGAGGACGCCGTCCGTCTCCGCGGCCGGGCCGCCGGTCCCGTCGGCGGGCTCGGGTTCCGGGGCCTGTTCGAGGATGAGGTGGCCGTTGGTGCCGCTGATGCCGAAAGAGGAGATGCCGGCGCGGCGGGGATGGCCGGCGTCCGGCCAGGGGGTGGCCTCCGTGACCAGGCGGACGGCACCGCCGGACCAGTCGACGACCGAAGTGGGTGCGGTGATGTGCAGGCTTCTGGGCACCGTGCCGTGCCGCATCGCGAGCACCATCTTCATCATGCCGCCGACTCCCGCGGCGGCCTGGGTGTGGCCGATGTTCGACTTCAGCGAGCCCAGCAGCAGCGGCCGGTCGGCCGGACGGTCCTGGCCGTAGGTGGCGAGGATGGCCTGGGCCTCGATGGGGTCGCCGAGCGGGGTGCCGGTACCGTGCGCCTCGACCACGTCGACCTCGGTGGGGACGAGCCCGGCGTTGGCGAGGGCCTGGCGGATGACGCGCTGCTGGGACGGGCCGTTGGGGGCGGTGAGGCCGTTGGAGGCGCCGTCCTGGTTGAGGGCGGAGCCCCGGACCACGGCGAGCACGGGGTGGCCGTTGCGGCGGGCGTCGGACAGCCGCTCCAGCAGGACCAGGCCGACGCCCTCGGCGAAGCCCATGCCGTCGGCGCCCTCGGCGAACGCCTTGCAGCGGCCGTCGGGGGCGAGGCCCCGCTGCCGGGAGAACTCCACGTAGGGCTCGGGGGTGGACATGATGGTGACGCCGCCGGCCAGGGCCATGGTGCACTCGCCGGTGCGCAGCGACTGCAGGGCCAGGTGCAGGGCGACCATGGAGGAGGAGCAGCCGGTGTCCATGGTGACGGCGGGGCCCTCGAAGCCGTACGTGTAGGACAGGCGGCCCGACGCGATGCTGGAGGCGTTGCCCGTCATGAGGTGGCCGGCGAGCTGCTCCTGGGCGGCGGCACCGCCGAGGCGGACCTGGTAGTCGGTGTTGATGGTGCCGACGAAGACGCCGGTGGCCGTGGCGCGCAGGCTCTCCGGGTCGATGCCGGCGCGTTCGAACGTCTCCCAGGAGGTCTCCAGCAGCAGGCGCTGCTGCGGGTCCATGGCGAGGGCCTCGCGCGGGGAGATACCGAAGAACGCCGGGTCGAATCCGGCGACGTCCTGGATGAAGCCGCCCTCACGGCTGTAGGTGGTGCCTTGGCGTTCGGAGTCGGGGTCGTACATCGAGTCGAGGTCCCAGCCCCGGTCGGCGGGCGGCGTGGACACCGCGTCGACCTCGGCGGCCATCAGGTCCCACAGTTCCTCGGGGGTGGTGACCCCGCCGGGGAAGCGGCAGGCCATGGCGACCACGGCCATCGGCTCGTCCGTGACACCGGCCGCGACGGCCACGGGTGCGGCGGCGGGCCGCTCTCCGCCGAGCAGCCGGTCCCTCAGGTGGTCGACGACGGCGGCGGTGTTGGGGTGGTCGAACAGGAGCGTCGTGGGCAGCTTGACGTCGGTGGCGGCGGTGATGCGGTTGCGCACCTCGACGGCGGTGAGCGAGTCGAAGCCGAGGTCCTTGAAGGCGCGGTGCACGTCGACCGCCTCGGGCGAGGCGTACCGCAGGGCGGTGGCGACCTCGGCGCGGACCAGGTCGGTGAGCAGACGGTCCTGTTCGGTGGGAGCGAGGCCGCGCAGCCGGTCGCGCAGGGCGTGGGTGTCAGGTGCGGTGGCCTTCGCCGCCTCCAGGGCACGGCGGACCTCGGGCAGGTCCGCGAGGAGGGGACTGGGCCGGGCCGCGGTCAGGGCGGTGGCGTACGAGGGCCAGTCGACGTCGAGGACGGTGGCGTGCGGGACGCCCTCGCCGACGGCGGCGCGCAGGGCGGCGACGGCGGTGTCGGGCGGCATCGGGGTGAGTCCGTCGTGGCGCATCCGGTCGGCGAGGACGTCGGCGGTGGCCATGCCGGCGTCGGCCCAGGGGCCCCAGGCGACGGAGGTGACGGGCAGGCCGGCGGCGCGGCGCTGCTCGGCGACGGCGTCGAGGTGGGCGTTGGCGGCGGCGTAGTTGGCCTGTCCGGCGTTGCCGAGGACGCCGACGACGGAGGAGAACAGCACGAACATCGACAGGTCGTGGTCGCGGGTGAGTTCGTGCAGGTTGGCGGTGCCGAGGGTCTTCGGGCGCAGGACGGCGTCGAAGCGGTCCAGGGTGAGGGCGTCGAGGACGCCGTCGTCGAGGACGCCCGCGGCGTGGACGACGCCGGTGAGCGGCAGGTCGGCGGGGAGGGAGCCGAGGAGCGCGGCGAGCTGGTCGCGGTCGGCGACGTCGCAGTCGGCGACGGTGACGCGGGCACCGTGGGCGGTGAGTTCGGCGGTGAGGTCGGCGACTTTGGGGGCGTCGGGGCCGCGGCGGCTGGTGAGGACCAGGTGCCGGGTGCCGGCGGCGGCCAGGGAGCGGGCGACGTGCGCGCCGAGGGCGCCGGTGCCGCCGGTGATCAGGACGGTGTCGTGCGTGCCCCAGGTGTCGGCGGGGTCGGTGCCGGTGATGCCGGTACCGGTGGCGTCGGTGCCGGTACCGGCCGGGTCGGTGCCGGTGGTGCCGGGGTCCGTGCCGGTGGTGTTGGTACCGGCCGGGTCGGTGCCGCGCGTGGGCTCGGGCAGCGGCATCCGGGCGAGCCGGCGGGCGTAGGAGCCGGAGGCGCGTACGGCGAGCTGGTCCTCGGGGCCGCCGAGCAGTGCGGGCAGGCGGTCGAGGGCGCGCGGGTCGGAGACTGGCGGCAGGTCGACGAGTCCGCCCCAGGTGTCGGGGAGTTCGAAGGCGACGGCGCGGCCGAAGCCCCAGGTCTGCGCCTGGACGGGTGCGGTCAGCGGGTCCCTGCCGTCCACGGAGACGGCGCCCCTGGTGAGCGCCCACAGGCGGGCGCCCGTGCCGGCGAGGGCGTGCGTCAGCTCCTTGGTGGCGGCGAGGCCGCGGGGTACGGCGGGGTGGTCGGGGTGGGGCCGCTCGTCGAGGGCGAGCAGCGACAGCACTCCGGCGGGTTCCGGGCCGTCGGGGGTGGTGAGCAGGGCGGTGAGGGCGGCGGTGTCCTCGTCGCCGGTCAGGTCGTGGCGGTCGACCCGCAGTCCGCGGGCGGAGAGGGCGGCCAGGACGTCGGTGACCCAGGCGTCGTCGGCGTGCCCGGCCGGGACGAGCGCGGCCCAGCGGCCGTCGGGGACGGGTCCGGCGGCGCCGGTCAGCGGGGTCCAGTGGACGCGGTGGCGCCAGGCGTCGAGGGTGGTGCGCAGGGTGCGGCGTCGCCGCCAGGAGGCGAGGGCGGGCAGCAGGCTGCTGAAGGCCTCGGTGTCGTCGCCGGTGATGTCGAGGACGGTGGACAGCCGGGTGACGTCCTCGCTCTCGACGGCCGCCCAGAACTCGCCGTCGGCGGGGTCGGTTCCGGCGCCCGCCGGCCGGTCGTTCTCGCCGGGGGTGAGCCAGTACCACTCGTGCTGGAAGGGGTAGGTGGGGAGGTCGACGCGCCGGGGGCGGGTGCCCGCGTAGAAGGCGGCCCAGTCGACGTCCGCCCCGTACGCCCACGCCTCACCCAACGACAACGTGAACCGCTCCCAGCCCCCCTCGTCCCGCCGCAACGTGCCCACCACACCCGCCGGCACACCCGCGTCCTCGACGGTCTCCCGCACCCCCGTCGCCACCACCGGATGCGCACTCACCTCCACCAGCACCCGGAAACCATCCGCCAGCAGCGCACGCGTCGCCGCCTCGAACTCCACCGTCCCCCGCAGATTCCGATACCAGTACCCCGCATCCAGCCCGGCGGTGTCGATCACACCACCCGACACCGTCGAATAGAACGGCACCTCACACGAACGCGGCACCACCGGAGCCAGCAACTCCGCCAACTCACCCTCGATACGCTCCACATGAGCCGAATGCGACGCGTAGTCCACCGCCACCCGACGGGCCCGCACCCCCTCCGCCTCACACACCACCAGCAGCTCGTCCAACGCGTCCGCGTCACCCGAGACCACCACCGACGACGGCCCGTTCACCGCAGCCACCGACACCCGGCCCTCCCACCGGCCGACCAGCTCACGCACCACCGACACACCACGGGACACCGACACCATGCCACCCGCACCCGACAACGCACGCAACGCACGCGACCGCAACGCCACCACCAGCGCCGCATCCTCCAACGACAACGCACCCGCCACACACGCCGCCGCGATCTCACCCTGCGAATGACCCACCACAGCAGCCGGCCGCACACCACACGACCGCCACACCTCCGCCAACGACACCATCACAGCCCACAACACCGGCTGCACCACATCCACCCGCTCCAACGAAGGAGCACCCTCCACCCCCCGCACCACATCCAGCAACGACCACTCCACGTGGGGAGCGAGCGCATCGGCGCAGGCGGCCATGCGGGCCGCGAAGACGGGTGAGGTGTCGAGGAGCTCGACGGCCATACCGGCCCACTGCGATCCCTGGCCCGGGAACACGAACACGGCGCCGCCGTCGGCGGACGCGCCCTCGACGACGTTCGGGCGGGACCGTCCGGCGGTGAGCGCGTCGAGGCCGGCCAGGAGGTCGTCGGCGCCCTGGCCGACGACCACCGCACGGTGGTCCATGGCGACCCGGGTCGACGCCAGCGCATGTGCCACGTCCAGCGCTTCGGCGCCGGTCCCGCGCACGGACGCCGCCAGCCGCGCCGCCTGCTCCCGCACCGCCTCACGCGACTTGCCCGACACCACCCACGGCAGCCACACGGGGGCCTGGGCGGCCCCCGTCCCAGCCCCAGCCCCGGCCTCGGCCTCGGTGTCGGCCTCGGTGTCGGTGTCGGTGTCGGCCCCGGTTTCCTCGGCCGGCGCCTGCTCCAGTACGAGGTGGGCGTTGGTGCCGCTGACGCCGAAGGAGGAGACGGCGGCGCGGCGCGGGCGGCCGGTCTCGGGCCAGGCGGTGTGCTCGGTGAGCAGGTCGACGGCACCGTCGGCCCAGTCGGCGTGGGGGGTGGGTGCGTCGATGTGGAGGCTCTTGGGCAGGGTGCCGTGCCGCATGGCCTGCACCATCTTGATGACGCCACCGACTCCCGAGGCGGCCTGGGTGTGGCCGATGTTGGACTTCAGTGAGCCCAGCAGCAGCGGCCGGTCGGCCGGACGGTCCTGGCCGTAGGTGGCGAGCAGGGCCTGCGCCTCGATCGGGTCACCCAGGGTGGTGCCGGTGCCGTGCGCCTCGACCACGTCGATGTCGGCGGCGCCGATCCCGGCGTCGATGAGGGCCTGGCGGATCAGACGCTGCTGGGAGGGGCCGTTGGGGGCGGTGAGTCCGTTGGATGCGCCGTCCTGGTTGATGGCGGAGCCGCGGACCACCGCGAGCACGGGATGCCCGTTGCGGCGGGCGTCCGACAGGCGCTCCAGCACGATCAGGCCGACGCCCTCGGACCAGGCGGTGCCGTCGGCGCCGGCGGCGAACGCCTTGCAGCGGCCGTCGGCGGCCAGACCCCGCTGGCGGGCGAACTCGGTGAACATCTTCGGCGTCGACATGACCGTGGCGCCGCCGGCCAGGGCGAGGGAGCACTCCCCCTGGCGCAGGGAGCGCACGGCCAGGTGGAGGGCGACCAGGGAGGAGGAGCAGGCGGTGTCGACGGTGACCGCCGGGCCCTCGAAGCCGTACGTGTAGGAGAGGCGGCCGGAGGCGACGGCGACGGTGTTGCCGGTGAGGAGGTGTCCGGCGACCTCTTCGTGCCGGCCGCGGGCGGCACCGTCGTAGTCTCCGTGGCCGGTGCCGACGAAGATGCCGGTGGGGCTGCCGGTGAGGGTGTCGGGGACGATGCCGGCGCGTTCCAGGGCCTCCCAGGAGGTCTCCAGCAGCAGGCGCTGCTGCGGGTCCATGGCGAGGGCCTCGCGCGGGGAGATCCCGAAGAACGCCGGGTCGAACTCGCCGGCCTCGTGCAGGAATCCGCCCTCGCGGGCGTAGGTGGTGCCGTGGTGTTCGGGGTCGGGGTGGAAGAGCCGGTCGAGGTCCCAGCCCCGGTTGCCGGGGAACGCCGATATGGCGTCCACTCCGTCCCGGGCCAGCTCCCACAGTTCCTCGGGTGAGCGGACGCCACCGGGGTAGCGGCAGGCCATGGCGACGACGGCGACGGGCTCGCGGTCCCGGTTCTCCGCCTCGCTGAGCTGCTGCCGGGCCTCCTGCAGGTCGGCGATCGCCCGCTTGAGGTACACGCGGAGCTTGTCCTCGTTCGACATCAGGTGCCCACCTCTCACTGAGATTCCGGGAACGCGGAGAGCGGCGATTCCCGGAATCCACGCCACGACCCTGTTCGCAGGCCGGCCGGGGCCGAATGGACTCGGCCCGGCCGGTGCTCCGGACCGGGCGGCAGGGGCGCGACCCGGTCCGTGGCCAGTCTGGCCGTCATGGACTGCGGGTTTCCCTAAAGCCTGGAGAGCCTGGCGGGACGAGCAGGCCGGGCGTGGGTGGCGGGCACCACTCGGGACGAGCGGGCCGGGGGCGGGTGGCGGGCACCACTCGCCCCCGGCCCGGGGGCGAGGACGGCAGAGGTCTGGGGGTTTCCCCGATGAGGTCCGGTCAGAGCGCTCCGGCCGTCTCGTCGACATCACTGGTGGCGTCGGCGGTTGCGGTGGTGACCGGTTCGCCGGTTTCCCGCGCGGTCAGCCATTCCTCCATCAGGTTCGCGGCCTCCCCCGAGTCCTCACGGATGAGGGAGAGGTGGTCGGCGTCCACCGGCCGGACGGCCGCCGACGGCACCACCGGCTCGTGCAGACGCTCCGGGTCGGGTGCGGGCACCCCCTCGATCAGGGCGCGCGTGCACTTGATCTCCAGCACGGGAGCGGTCGTGGGCTGTACGTCGAGGGCGTTCAGCAGCACCATCCAGCGGCCCATGGCGGACAGGCGCGAGTTGGTGAGCCGCACCGGGGAGTCGTCGACCTGCGTGAAGTTGAACTTCATCATGCCGGAGTAGTCGACGCCCTCGTCGCTCTCGTGCCGAATGCTCAAGGTGTCCAGCAGGACCACGGCTTGCGGGCGGATGCCCCAGGTGCTTTCCAGCACGCCGGCCGCGGCGTAGGCGAGGGAACCGCCGGACGAGTGTCCGACCAGGACGAACGGGTGGCCGTCCGCCGCCTGGAGCGCGCTTTCGGCGATCACCCGGGCCGCCTGCTCGGGGCCGGCGGGCAGGGATTCCCCGGTGGCGAACCCGACCAGGGGCAGCGCGGCGACGTGCCGCCGGCCCCGGAAGTGGCCGGCCAGTGTCGCGTACTGGTGGACGCCGCCGTTGGCGGTGGGCGCGCTGACGCAGACGAGTCGCGACGGCGCCGGTCCCTCGGCGAGCGTCACCGGCCAGGGCAAGTCCTCCAGTTCGGCCGTCGCCTCGAAGGTGGGCCGCAGCGCGGCGACGGTGGCCAGCATGCGCTGGGCCTCCCGGATCCTGCCGCGGGCGAGGCCGTCGAGGAACAGCCGCTCCAGTGAGTCGTTCTCGGCCGGGCTGCCTGCCGCGGCACCGCCACGGGCGGCCGGGCCGCCGCCCTGCGCGGACAGTTCGGTGGCCAGCCAGGTGGTGAGTCCCCCGGGCGAACCGCTGTCGTAGACGATGCTGGCCGGCAGCGGGATTCCGGTGGCTTCACCGAGCTTGCGGCGCAGTTCGATACCGATGAGCGAATCGAAGCCGAGCTCGAGGAAGTCCCGCTCCGGGTCGACCTCGGACGGGTCGGCGTGGCCGAGGAGTTCCGCGGTGTGGGCGACGACGAGGTCGCGCAGCGCCTGCTCGCGTTCGCCGGCGCCAAGGGTGTCCAGGCGCTCCCGGAAGGAGGCCGGGGCGGTGAGGGGGGCAGCGGTGGAAGCAGCCGCGGCCCGCGGCGCGCGGCCCGCCTGCCCCGTCCCGGGCGACACGTCTGCGGTCTGCGCGCTCGCCGCGGCTGCGGGGGCGGGGGCCGGACCGAGCAGCCGGGCGGCGGACGAGGGGCGCAGGGCCAGCGACTCGACCGAGAGGACGGGCCGGCCCGTGGGGTCGGCGGCGGCGATGGACACGGAGTCCTCGCCGACCTTGGTGAGCCGGACGCGCAGCCGCGCGGCGCCGGAGGCGTGCAGGCAGACCCCGGACCAGGAGAAGGGCAGGAGTCCCTGGTCCGCGTCCTTCAGCCGGACGAACTCCACGGCGTGCAGCGCGGCGGTCAGCAGCGCCGGGTGCAGGGCGAAGAGCGCCGCGTCGTCGCCTCGGCCGGGCAGTTCCAGTTCGGCGAGGACCGCGTCGTCCCTCGTCCAGGCGGCGCGCAGCCCTTGGAACAGGGGGCCGTACTCGGTGCGCTCGTAGAAGCCCGTGAGATCGACGGGCTCGGCGTCGCGCGGCGGCCATGCGGCCGCGTCGAAGTCGATGCCGCGTTCGCCGGGGACCAGGGCGCCGACGGCGTGCCGGGTCCAGGGCGCGTCGTCGGCGTCGGCGGGGCGGGAGTGGATGCCCAGCTCCCGGACGCCGGATTCGTCGGGGGCGCCGACGCGCACCTGTACGACGACGGCACCGCGCTCGTCGAGGACCAGCGGGGTGGTGAGGGCGAGGTCCTGTACGCGTCCGCAACCGACCTGGTCCCCGGCGCGGACGGCCAGTTCCAGGAATCCGGTCGCGGGGAAGAGGACCATGCCGCCCATGATGTGGTCGGCCAGCCAGGGGTGGGTGCGCAGCGACAGGCGCCCGGTGAGCAGGACGCCCTCCGAGCCGGCCAGCGACACGGCCGCGCCCAGCAGCGGGTGTTCGGCCGGGACGAGTCCGGCCCCGGCCAGGTCCGCGGCGTGGGCGAGCGGGCGCGGCCAGTAGGCCCGGTGCTGCCACGGGTACGTGGGAACGTCGGTGCGGCGGGCTCCGGTGCCGTCGAACCAGGCCGACCAGTCGACGGTCACGCCGGACACGTGGAGCCGCGCGATTGCGGTGAGCAGCGCGCTCTCCTCGCCCTGCCGGGCACGCTGGGCGGCCTCGGCCACCAGACCGGCGTCCGCCTCGTGGATCCGCCGGGTCAGCGCGGTGAGGACGCCGTCGGGGCCGAGCTCCAGGAAGGCGTTCACCCCGGCCCCGGTCAGGGTACGGACCCCGTCCGCGAAACGCACGGTCTCCCGGACGTGCCGCACCCAGTACTCCGCCGAGCACAGCAGGCCGGCGTCGGCGAGGGCGCCCGTCACGTTCGAGACGACGGGAAGGGACGGCTCGTGGTAGGTCAGCCCCTCGGCGACCTCACGGAACGCGTCGAGCATCGGCTCCATCAACGGCGAATGGAACGCATGGCTCACCGACAGCCGCCGGGTCTTACGACCGTCGAACGCCTCCGCCAGGGCCAGGACCTCACCCTCCACACCGGCGACGACCACCGCGTCGGGACCGTTGACCGCGGCCAGGGACACACCCTCCGTCAGCAGCGGACGGACCTCCTCCTCGGCGGCCTGGACGGCGACCATCGCACCGCCCGCGGGCAGCTCCCCCATCAGCCGGGCACGGGCCGCCACCAGCGTGCACGCGTCCTCCAGCGACAGCACACCCGCCACATGCGCGGCCGTGACCTCACCGATGGAATGACCGGCCACGAACTCCGGCCGCACACCCCACGACTCCACCAGCCGATACAGGGCCACCTCCAGCGCGAACAACGCCGGCTGCGTGTAACCCGTGTCATCGAGGAGGTCGGACTCCCCGAACATCACCTCCCGCAGCGACGACTCCCGGTCCAAGTGCGCCAGTACGGCGTCCAGCGCCTCCGCGAACACCGGGAACCGGGCATACAACTCCCGCCCCATCCCCGCACGCTGCGAACCCTGACCCGAGAACAGCACCGTGAGCGACCGCTCCCCCGCACGCCCCCGCGCCACCTCCGACAACCCGCCGTCCACACCCGCCAGCAACACCGCCCGATGCTCGAACACCGAACGACCCGAAGCCAGCGAATACCCCACATCCAGCGCGGAGGCACCGGTCGTCAGGGCCTGCACGTGGTCGATCCGGGCGGCGAGAGCGGCCTTCGTCCGGGCGGCGACCGGCCATGGGACGAGCGTCGGCCGTGCCGCCGGCTCGGCGGGCGCGTCGGGCTCCTCCGGTTCGGGTGCCTGCTCGACGACGAGGTGGGCGTTGGTGCCGCTGATGCCGAAGGAGGACACGCCCACGCGGCGGGGCCGACCGGTCTCGGGCCAGGGGGTCGGTTCGGTGAGGAGGCGGACGTGTCCGGCGGTCCAGTCCACGTGGCTGGACGGCGCGTCGACGTGGAGGGTCTTCGGCAGCAGGCCGTGGCGCAGGGCCAGGACGGTCTTGATGACGCCCGCGACACCGGCGGCGGCCTGGGAGTGGCCGATGTTCGACTTCACGGAGCCGAGGAGCAGCGGCCGGTCGGCGGGCCGGTCCTGGCCGTAGGTGGCGAGGAGGGCCTGCGCCTCGATGGGGTCGCCGAGCGGGGTGCCGGTGCCGTGTGCCTCGACGGCGTCCACGTCGGCCGGGGAGAGACCGGCGCCCGCCAGGGCCTGGCGGATGACCCGCTGCTGGGAGGGACCGTTCGGAGCGGTGAGGCCGTTCGAGGCGCCGTCCTGGTTGACGGCGGAGCCGCGGATGACGGCGAGGACCTGGTGGCCGTTGCGGCGGGCGTCGGAGAGGCGTTCCAGGACGAGGACGCCGCTGCCCTCGGACCAGCCGGTGCCGTCGGCCGCGTCGGCGAAGGCCTTGCAGCGGCCGCTGGTGGAGATGCCGCCCTGGCGCGTGAAGCCGGAGAAGCCCATGGGGGTGGACATGACGGTGACGCCGCCGGCCAGAGCGAGGCCGCACTCCCCGTTGCGCAGGGACTGCGCGGCGAGGTGGAGGGCGACCAGGGAGGAGGAGCAGGCGGTGTCCACGGTGACGGCCGGGCCGGCGAGGTCGAAGGCGTAGGCGATGCGCCCGGAGACGACGCTCGCGGTGAGGCCGGTGGTGGCGTGGCCCTCGGCGTCCTCGCGGGAGTTCATCACCACGCCGACGTAGTCGACGCCGGCGGTGCCGACGAAGACACCGGTGCGTGAGCCGCGCAGGGACCGCGGGTCGATGCCGGCCCGTTCGACGGCCTCCCAGGTGGTCTCCAGCAGGAGCCGCTGCTGGGGGTCCATGGCGACGGCCTCGCGGGGGGAGATCCCGAAGAACCCGGCGTCGAAGGCGGCGGCGTCCACGAAGCCGCCCTCCGCGGCGGCGCTGCTGCCGGCGCCGTCACCGCCGAGGGCTTCGAGGTCCCATCCCCGGTCGGTGGGGAACGGCGTGATGCCGTCGCGGCCCTCGTCCAGCAGACGCCAGAAGTCCTCCGGGGACGCGACGCCGCCGGGCAGCCGGCAGGCCATGCCGACGACCGCGATCGGCTCGTGGCGGCTCGCCTCGGCCTCCTCCAGCCGCCGGCGCGTCTTGTGGAGATCGGCCGTGACCCACTTGAGGTAGTCGACGAGCTTTTTGTCATCGGGCATGACGGGGGAAACCTTCCTGTGGTGGATCCTGGCTCGTCTCAGTGGTCGCCCAGGCGGCCGAGCTCGTTGTCGATGAAGGCGAGCACTTCGTCCGCGCTGGCCGATTCGAAGCCGTCGTCCGCGGTGTCGGCGGCCGCTGCCGGGGCGGAGCCGCGCACCGTGTCGAGCATCTGGCTGAGCCGGAGGGCGAGTCCCGCGCGGGTGATCTCGTCGGGGTCGCCGGCCGCGAGCAGCGCTTCGAGCCGGTCGAGTTCGGTGAGGAGCGAGGGACCCTGCGGTGCCTCGTCGTCGCCGACGAGTTCGGTGACGAAGTGTTCGGCGAGTGCGGTGGGGGTGGGGTAGTCGAAGACGAGGGTGGCCGGGAGGCGCAGTCCGGTCGCCGTGGAAAGGTGGTTGCGCAGTTCCAGGGCGGTCAGGGAGTCGAGGCCGAGTTCGCGGAACTCCTGGGTGACGTCGACGGCCTTCGGCGTGGCGTGGCCCAGGACGCGGGCGGCCTGTTCGCGTACCAGGTCGGTGAGGTGGCGGACGCGTTCGTCCGCGCCGAGCCCGGCGAGCTTGGCGCCGAGGGCGGCCGAGGCCCCGGCGGCGTCGGTGGCCGCGGCCGTGCGGCGGGCGTTTTTGACCAGGCCGCGGAAGAGCGGCGGCAGGTCCTCCGGGGCCGCCCCGCGCATGGCGCCGGGGGCGAGTCCGACCAGGAAGAGGAAGGACTCGTCGGAGCCGCGGGCGATGTCGAAGAGCCCGAGCCCCTGTTCCACGGCGAGGGGCGGCAGCCCGCCCGACTGCATGCGGCGCATGTCCGTGTCGGACAGGGTGCTGGTCATGCCGCCGTCGTGGGCCCAGGGGCCCCAGGCCAGCGAGGTGCCGGCCAGTCCCAGTGAGGCGCGGTGAGCGGTGAGCGCGTCGAGGAAGGAGTTGGCGGCGGCGTAGTTGCCCTGGCCGGGGCTGCCCATGACGCCCGCGATGGACGAGAAGGGCAGGAACGCGGCGAGGTCCAGGTCGCGGGTGAGTTCGTGCAGGTGCCAGGCGGCGTCGACCTTGGGCCGCAGGACGGCCGCGAGCCGCTCGGGGGTGAGGGAGGCGGTGACGCCGTCGTCGAGGATGCCGGCGGTGTGCACGACGGCCGTCAGCGGGTGTGCCGGGTCGATGTCCGCCAGCAGCTCGGCGACCGCGTCGCGGTCGGTGGTGTCGCAGGCGGCGACGGTGACGGCGGCGCCCAGGGCGCGCAGTTCGTCGGCGAGTTCGGTGGCGCCGGGGGCGTCGGGGCCCCGCCGGGAGGTGAGCAGCAGGTGGCGCATGCCCTCGCCGGCGAGGCGGCGGGCGAGGTGTCCGCCGAGGGCGCCGGTGCCGCCGGTGATGAGGACGGTGCCGTCCGGGTTCCAGCGCCGCGGCAGGGTCAGCACGATCTTGCCGGTGTGCTTGGCCTGGCTCATGTACCGGAAGGCATCGCGTGCCCGCCGCACGTCCCAGGTCTTCGTGGGCAGGGGCTTCAGGGCGCCCGTGTCGAAGAGTTCGAGGAGTTCGGTGAGGAGTTGCCGGTTGCGTTCGGGGCCGGCCTCGCCGAGGTCGAAGGCGCGGTAGGTGACGTCCCCGCCGACCGCTCCCGGGTCACGGACGTCGGTCTTGCCCATCTCCAGGAAGCGACCGCCCGCGGCCGTCAGCCGCAGCGACGCGTCCACGAACTCACCCGCCAGAGCGTTCAGCACCACGTCGACACCCCGGCCGCCCGTCACCTCCCGGAACTTCTCCTCGAATCCGAGATCACGCGACGACGCGATGTGATCGTCGTCCAGACCCATCGACCGCAGGACATCCCACTTGCCCTCACTGGCAGTGGCGAACACCTCCGCCCCCAGATGACGCGCCAGCCCCACCGCCGCCATGCCGACGCCACCGGCACCGGCATGCACCAGCACCGACTCACCCTTACGCAAACCCGCCAGATCACGGAACGCGTACAGAGCCGTCAGGAACACCAGCGGCACCGATGCCGCCTCCACGTCCGACCACCCCTCCGGCGCCCGGGCCAGGTAGTGCTGGTCTGCGACGACGACGGGGCCGAAGCCGCCCGGGACGGTGCCGAAGACGCGGTCGCCCGGCCGCAGAGCGGTGACGCCGGGTCCGGTCTCGGTGACGATGCCGACGGCCTCGGTGCCCATCGGGCCGGACTCGCCCGGGTACATGCCGAGGGCGTTGAGCACGTCGCGGAAGTTGAGTCCGGCGGCGGTCACGCTCATCCGGACCTGGTGCCGGCCGAGCGGTTCCAGTACCTCCGGGCAGGGGGCGAGGACCAGGTTGTCCAGGGTGCCCTTGCCCGCGGTGTCGAGCCGCCACGGCACCCCGGCGGGCGGCAGCAGGCCCGCGCCGGTGGCCGGCCGGTCCAGCCGGCCGACCCGGACGGTGCCCTCGCGGACGGCGAACCGGTCGTCCCCCGCGGCGAGCAGCCCCGGCAGGTACGGCAGGAGGGTCGCGGCGCCGTCCGGCGTGTCGAGGTCGGCCAGGACGAACCGGTCGGGGTTCTCCGACTGGGCCGAGCGCAGCAGGCCCAGGGCGGCGGCGGCCGCCAGATCCCGCACGCCGTCGCCGTCGCCGACGGCGAGCGCGCCGCGGGTGACGAAGACGAGACGGGTGTGGTCGAGCCGGTCGTGCGCCAGCCATTCCTGTACCAGCGCGAGGGTGCGGGTGGTGAGGGCGTGGACCGCGGCGGGCACGTCCGGGCCGGCGCCGTCCGGTCCGCCGTCGGCCGGTCCGCCGTCGGCCGGTCCGCCTTCGGCCTCGCCGCCGTACTCGCCCTGGAGCGGGACGAGGACGAAGTCGGGTGCGCCGGCGGGGTCCTCGGTGAGGTCGGCGAGGGAGTCCAGGGCGGTGCCGGTGCCGAAGACGTCGGCGCCGAGCGTGGCGGCCCGCAGTCCTTCGAGGGGCTTGGTCTCGGGCGCGGTCACCCAGTCGAGGCGGAACACCGGTTCCTGGCCGCCGCCGGTGACCGGGGCGCGCGGCACGCTGGGGGCGCGCAGGACCAGGGAGCGGGCGGAGAGCACCGGGGTGCCCTCGGGGTCGACCGCCGTGAGCGAGACGGACTCGTCGTCGAGCCGGACGGTGCGCACCCGCAGTGTGGTGGCGCCCGCCGCGTGGAGCGAGACGCCGTTCCAGGCGAAGGGCAGCAGCGGGTTGTCCTCGCTGCCGACGCCGAGGTACCCGTTGGCGTGCTGGACGGCGTCGAGCAGCGCCGGGTGCATCCCGAAGTACTGGGCGTCACCGGCGACGTCGTCCGGCAGGGCGACCTCGACGTACGCCTCGTCGCCGCGGAGCCACACCTGGCGCAGGCCCTGGAAGGCGGGTCCGTACTCGGTGCGTTCGTAGCTGCCGTCGAAGCCCGCGGACACGGCGCCGGCGGGCGGCCACTCGGGCACGTCGAACTCCGTGGTGTGTTCCTCGGCGGCGAGCAGGCCGGTGGCGTGCAGGGTCCACGGGCCGTCGGTGGCGTCGCCGGGGCGGGAGTGGAAGGCGATGCTGCGGGAGCCGTCCTCGCCGGGGGCGCCGAGCACGACCTGCAGCGCGGTGGGCACCTTCTCGTCGAGGATCATCGCAGTGGCGAGGACGAGTTCCTCGACGCGGGCGCAGCCGACCTGGTCGGCGGCGCGGACGGCCATCTCCAGATAGCCGGTGCCGGGCATGACGACCGTGCCGCCGACCTTGTGGTCCAGCAGCCAGGGGTGGACCTGCATCGAGATCTGGCTGGTGAACAGGGCGCCCTCGGAGTCGGCGAGCGGGACGGCGGCGCCGAGCAGCGGGTGGTCGGCCGGGATCAGGCCGGCCGAGGTGACGTCGCCGGTGAGGGCGGCGGGGCGCGGCCAGTACCGCTCGCGCTGGAAGGGGTAGGTGGGCAGTTCGGTGCGGCGGGCTCCGGTGCCGTCGAACCAGGCGGCCCAGTCGACCCGGACGCCGGAGACGTGCAGCCGCGCGAGCGCGGTGAGCAGCGCGCTCTGCTCGTCGCGGTCCTTGCGCAGGGCCGGTACGGCGACGGCGTCCAGGTCGGTGTCGAGGCCGCGCTGTGCCAGGGCGGTGAGCACCCCGCCCGGGCCGACTTCGAGGAAGGCGTTGGCTCCGGCGCCGGTCAGGGCGTCGATGCCGTCCGCGAACCGGACGGTGCCGCGCACGTGCCGCACCCAGTACTCGGCCGAGCGGAGCAGCCCCGGTTCGGCGAGCGCGCCGGTCACGTTGGAGACGACCGGGATGCGCGGCTCGGCGTACGTCAGTCCCTCGGCGACCTCGCGGAACGCGTCGAGCATGGGCTCCATGAGCGGTGAGTGGAAGGCGTGGCTGACGGACAGGCGCCGGGTCCTGCGGCCGTCGGCCTCGAAGCGGGCGGCGACCGCCAGGACCTCGTCCTCGGTGCCGGCCACGACGACGGAGTCGGCGGCGTTGACGGCGGCGAGGCAGACGCCCTCCGTCAGCAACGGGCGGAGCTCGTCCTCGGTGGCCTGTACGGCGACCATCGCACCGCCGGCGGGCAGTTCCCGCATCAGCCGGGCACGGGCCGCGACCAGCGTGCACGCGTCCTCGAGCGACAGCACACCCGCCACGTGCGCGGCCGTGATCTCGCCCACCGAGTGACCGGCCACGAACTCCGGCCGGACACCCAGCGACTCCACGAGCCGGTAGAGGGCGACCTCCAGGGCGAACAGCGCCGGCTGCGTGTATCCGGTGTCGTCGAGGAGCTCGGACTGCCCGAACATCACCTCCCGCAGCGGCTGTTCCAGCCCCCCGTCCAGCCGCGCCAGTACGGCGTCCAGCGCCTCCGCGAACACCGGGAACCGGGCATACAGCTCCCGCCCCGTCCCCGCACGCTGCGAACCCTGCCCCGAGAAGAGGACGGCGCAGCCACGGTGGGCGGCCCGGCCACGGGCGACCTCGACCGGTGCGGCGCCGGGCGCGGTGAGGAGCACGGCACGGTGGTCGAGGAGCGAGCGGCCGGTGGCCAGGGAGTAACCGACGTCCAGCGGGGAGGAGTCGGCCAGGCCGAGGACGTCGGCGACCTGGGCGTCGAGGGCCGTTTCCGACTTGGCGGAGACGGGCCACGGGACCGCGTTCGCGCGGACGGCGGGTCCGGTCGCGGGTGCCGCGGTCCCGGTCGCACGTGCGGCGGGTGCGGTCGGCCGCGAGGTGTCCTCCTCGGGCTCGGGTGCCTGCTCGATGATGGTGTGCGCGTTGGTTCCGCTGATGCCGAAGGACGAGATGCCCGCGCGCCACGGGCGGTCCGTCTCCGGCCACGGGGCCGGCTCGGTGAGCAGGCGCACCGAGCCCGCCGCCCAGTCGACGTGCGTGGTCGGACGGTCCACGTGCAGGGTGCGGGGCAGTTCGCGGTGGCGCATCGCCATGACGGTCTTGATGATGCCGGCGACGCCTGCGGCGGCCTGGGTGTGGCCGATGTTCGACTTGATGGAGCCCAGCAGCAGCGGACGCTCCGCATCCCGGTCGCGTCCGTACGTGGCGAGCAGCGCCTGCGCCTCGATCGGGTCGCCGAGCGGGGTACCGGTGCCGTGCCCCTCCACGGCGTCCACGTCGGCCGGGGTGAGGCCCGCACTGGCCAGCGCCTGGCGGATGACCCGCTGCTGGGACGGGCCGTTGGGCGCGGTGAGGCCGTTGGACGCGCCGTCCTGGTTGATCGCCGAGCCGCGGACCACGGCCAGCACCTCGTGCCCGTGGCGACGCGCGTCGGACAGCCGCTCGACGACGATCAGACCGACGCCCTCGGACCAGCCGGTGCCGTCGGCGGCGTCCGCGTAGGCCTTGCAGCGGCCGTCGGTGGACAGGCCGTTCTGGAGCGTGAATCCCGAGAAGCTGGAAGGCGTGCTCATCAGGGTGACGCCGCCCGCGACGGCGAGGTCGCACTCCCCGGCGCGCAGGGCCTGCATGGCCCAGTGCAGGGCGACCAGGGACGAGGAGCAGGCGGTGTCGACGGTGACCGCCGGGCCCTCCAGGCCGAAGGTGTAGGCGAGGCGGCCGGAGACGACGCTGGCGGCGAGGCCGGTGCCGGCGTGGCCCTCCAGGTCCTCCCGGGAGTTCATGACGAGGGTGGAGTAGTCCTGCCCGTTGGTACCGACGAAGACGCCGGTACGACTGCCGCGCAGACCTTCGGCGTCGATACCGGCGCGTTCGAAGGCCTCCCAGGTGGTCTCCAGCAGGAGCCGCTGCTGCGGGTCCATGGCCAGCGCCTCGCGCGGCGAGATCCCGAAGAACGCGGCGTCGAAGTCGGCGGCTCCGTCGAGGAAGCCGCCCTTGAGGGTGGCGCTGCGGCCCCGGCCGTCCGCTCCCCCGGTGGTGAGGGTGGCGAGGTCCCAGCCGCGGTCCTCGGGGAAGGGCTCGATGCCGTCCCGTCCCTCGCTGAGCATCCGCCACAGGTCCTGCGGGGAACGGACGCCGCCGGGCAGGCGGCAGGCCATGCCGACGATCACGACCGGGTCGTCGGTGAGTCCGGCGGCGGTCACCGCGTCCGCACCGGTGGTGTCCTGCTCGCCGAGCAGTTCGGCGACCAGGTGTTCGGCGAGTGCCTGGGCGGTCGGGTAGTCGTAGACGGTGGTGGCCGGCAGGCGCAGGCCGGTGGCGAGGGCGAGCCGGTTGGGCAGTTCGATCGCGGTCAGCGAGTCGAAGCCGAGGTCGCGGAAGTTGCGGTCGGGTGCCACCGCCTGCGGGCCGGGGTGGCCGAGGACGGCCGCCGCGTGGGTGCGGACCAGGTCGGTGACGAGGCCGGTGCGCTCGGCGGCGGGCAGCCCCCGCAGGCGCTGCGCGAGGCCCGACGCGGCCGTCTCGGTCTCCTGGCGGGCGGCCTCGGCGTCCGCGAGGGCCTGCCGGGCGTCCGGCAGGTCGCGCAGCAGGGCGCTGCCGCGGATGCCGATGAGGGTGTCGAGGACCTGCGGCTGACGCGGGTCGAACACGACGGGCGCCGGCTCCGGCCGGGTGACGGCCTGCCGCAGGGCGGCGAGGGCCAGGTCCGGGTGGACGGCGGGGTGGCCGACGGCACGGTGGGGGCGGGCGGCGGCGGTTCCGTCGTCCGCCGGGCGGGCTTCCCTCGTGCCGGGGACGGCGACGGTGGTGGCCGCGGTGGCGTCGTCCGGGCCCTCCTCGCTCCACGCTCCCCAGGCGACGGAGGTCGCGGGCAGCCCCTCGCCTCGGCGGCGGCGGGCCAGCGCGTCGAGGACGGCCGTGGCGGCGGCGAGGCCGGCCCGGCCGGCGGTGCCGACCGTGCCGGCGATCGAGGAGCAGAGCACGAACGCCGTCAGGTCCAGGTCGCGGGTCAGTTCGTCCAGGTGGACGGCGGGTGCGGTCCTGGCCCGGTGCAGCGCGGCGAACCGCTCGGGGGTCAGGTCGTCCAGGACTCCGTCGTCGACGATACCCGCGGCGTGCACGACGGCGGTGAGCGGAGTGTCGCCGGGGATGTCCGCCAGGACGGCGGCGAGCGCGTCCCGGTCGGCGGCGTCGCAGGCGTGGAGGGTGACTTCGGCGCCGAGAGCGCGCAGTTCGGCGGCGAGCTCCGCGGCGCCGGGCGCGTCGGGGCCTCGTCGGCCGACGAGGACGAGGCGGGCGGCACCGGCGGCGGCCAGCCAGCGCGCCACGTGGGCGCCCCGGCCTCCCGTTCCGCCGGTGATCAGGACGGTGCCGCCGGGCTGCCAGCCCGCGTCGGGCGCGGCCTGCGCGGCGGGGACCAGACGGCGGCCGAAGACCGCGGTGTCCCGTACGGCGACCTGGTCCTCGCCGTCGTGCCCGGCGAGGACGGCGGCGAAGCGCCGCGCGACCCGGTCGTCGAGGGTCCCGGGCAGGTCGATCAGCCCTCCCCATCGAGTGGGGTGTTCGAGGGCGGCGACCCGTCCGAGGCCCCACACGGCCGCCTGGGCGGGGTCGGTGAGCGGTTCGGAGGCGGCCACGGCGACCGCTCCCCGGGTCACGCACCACAGGGGTGCGGTGACTTCGGCGTCGAGCAGCGCCTGGAACAGTACGGCGGTCGCCACGGCCGGCACGCCGTGGTCGCCGGGCGTCACCGGTGCGGGCTCGGTGGGCGCCGTCAGGGACAGCACACCGGAGAGGGTGGTGCCGTCGGCCTTCAGGTCACGCAGCCGGACGGCCAGCGTCTCCCGGCTGTCGGTGCCGACGAGGAACGGTACGACGCCGGTTCCGACGGCCTCCAGCACCGAGGCCGCCCACGGGTCGTCCGCGAGGCCTTCGGGTACGACGGCCAGCCAGGTGCCGGCCGGGGCCGGGGACGAGGCCGGCGGCGACAGCGGCTTCCACGCCTCGTGGTGGCGGATCGCGTCGACCATCGCCTGGTCGCGCTGCCTGCGCCGCCAGGAGGACAGCGCGGGAAGCACGGCACCCAGGGTGTCGGTGTCCACGGAGAGGTCGGCGGCGAGAGCGCCCAGGTCCTCGCCCTCGACCGCCGTCCAGAACGCGGCGTCCAGCGGGTCCGCTCCCGTCGCGGGCGTGGTGGAGCGCTGGGCGTCGGGCCAGTAGCGGGACCGCTGGAACGCGTAGGTGGGCAGCTCCGTGCGGCGGGCTCCGGTGCCGTCGAACCAGGCCGACCAGTCGACGGTCACGCCGGACACGTGGAGCCGCGCGATTGCGGTGAGCAGCGCGCTCTCCTCGCCCTGCCGGGCACGCTGGGCGGCCTCGGCCACCAGACCGGCGTCCGCCTCGTGGATCCGCCGGGTCAGCGCGGTGAGGACGCCGTCGGGGCCGAGCTCCAGGAAGGCATCGGCTCCGGCCTCGGTGAGGACGCCGACCCCGTCCGCGAAACGCACGGTCTCCCGGACGTGCCGCACCCAGTACTCCGCCGAGCACAGCAGGCCGGCGTCGGCGAGGGCGCCCGTCACGTTCGAGACGACGGGAAGGGACGGCTCGTGGTAGGTCAGCCCCTCGGCGACCTCACGGAACGCGTCGAGCATCGGCTCCATCAACGGCGAATGGAACGCATGGCTCACCGACAGCCGCCGGGTCTTACGACCGTCGAACGCCTCCGCCAGGCCCAGGACCTCACCCTCCACACCGGCGACGACCACCGCGTCGGGACCGTTGACCGCGGCCAGGGACACACCCTCCGTCAGCAGCGGACGGACCTCCTCCTCGGCGGCCTGGACGGCGACCATCGCACCGCCCGCGGGCAGCTCCCCCATCAGCCGGGCACGGGCCGCCACCAGCGTGCACGCGTCCTCCAGCGACAGCACACCCGCCACATGCGCGGCCGTGACCTCACCGATGGAATGACCGGCCACGAACTCCGGCCGCACACCCCACGACTCCACCAGCCGATACAGGGCCACCTCCAGCGCGAACAACGCCGGCTGCGTGTAACCCGTGTCATCGAGAAGGTCGGACTCCCCGAACATCACCTCCCGCAGCGACGACTCCCGGTCCAAGTGCGCCAGTACGGCGTCCAGCGCCTCCGCGAACACCGGGAACCGGGCATACAACTCCCGCCCCATCCCCGCACGCTGCGAACCCTGACCCGAGAACAGCACCGCGAGCGACCGCTCCCCCGCACGCCCCCGCGCCACCTCCGACAACCCGCCGTCCACACCCGCCAGCAACACCGCCCGATGCTCGAACACCGAACGACCCGAAGCCAGCGAATACCCCACATCCAGCGCGGACACGGCCTCCAGCGACCGCACCCGCTCCACCTGACCCGGCAGCGCCTCCTCCGTCCGCGCCGACACCACCCACGGCACCACCGCGGGCACGACGGCGGGAGCCTCGGAGTGTTTGGCGTCGTCCGGGGCGTCGGGCGCCTGCTCGACGATGGTGTGCGCGTTGGTGCCGCTGATGCCGAACGAGGACACACCCGCGCGACGCGGGCGGCCGGTCTCCGGCCAGGCGGCCGTCTCGGTGAGGAGGCGCACCTCGCCCTCGGTCCAGTCCACGTGCGTCGAGGGCTCGTCGATGTGCAGGGACTTGGGAAGCATTCCGTGCCGGATCGCCATGACCGTCTTGATGACGCCCGCGACGCCGGCGGCGGCCTGCGCGTGGCCGATGTTCGACTTGATGGAGCCGAGGAGCAGCGGCCGGTCGGCGGGCCGGTCCTGGCCGTAGGTGGCGAGGAGGGCCTGCGCCTCGATCGGGTCGCCCAGGGTCGTGCCCGTGCCGTGCGCCTCCACCGCGTCCACGTCGGCCGGGGAGAGACCGGCGCCCGCCAGGGCCTGGCGGATGACCCGCTGCTGGGAGGGACCGTTCGGAGCGGTGAGACCGTTCGAGGCGCCGTCCTGGTTGACGGCCGACCCTCGGATCACGGCGAGCACCGGATGCCCGTTGCGGCGGGCGTCGGAGAGGCGCTCCACGACCAGCATGCCGACGCCCTCGGACCAGCCGGTGCCGTCGGCCGCGTCGGCGAACGCCTTGCAGCGGCCGTCGGGAGCGAGGCCGCCCTGCCGGGTGAAGCCGGCGTAGCCCATGGCGGTCGACATCACGGTGACGCCGCCGGCCAGGGCGAGGCCGCACTCGCCGGAGCGCAGGGCGTGGGCCGCCCAGTGGAGGGCGACCAGGGAGGAGGAACAGGCCGTGTCGATGGTGACGGCCGGGCCCTCGAGCCCGAAGGTGTAGGACAGGCGGCCGGAGATGACACTCGTGGCGAGACCGGTGGGGGCGTGGCCCTCGGCGTCCTCACTGGAGTTCATGACGAGGGTGGTGTAGTCCTGGCCGCTGGTGCCGACGAAGACGCCGGTCTGGCTGCCGCGCACGGTGGCCGGGTCGATCCCGGCGCGTTCGAACGCCTCCCAGGAGGTCTCCAGCAGCAGCCGCTGCTGCGGGTCCATGGCCAGCGCCTCGCGCGGCGAGATCCCGAAGAACCCGGCGTCGAAGTCGGCCACGTCGTAGAGGAAGCCGCCCTCGGCGGTGGCACTGCGGCCGTGGCCGCCCCGTCCGCCGCGCATGAGGGTGTCGAGGTCCCAGCCGCGGTCGGTCGGGAAGGCGGAGATGCCTTCGCGTCCGTCCAGGACGAGTTGCCAGAGTTCTTCCGGGGAGCTGACGCCGCCGGGCATGCGGCAGGCCATGCCGACGATGACCACCGGGTCGTCCGCCGTGGCCGGGGCGGTGGGGACCGCTTCGGCGCCGGCGGTCCGCTCCTCGTCCAGCAGGGCGGCGACCAGGTGTTCGGCGAGCACGGTGGGCGTCGGATGGTCGAAGACGAGGGTGGCCGGGAGCCGCAGGCCGGTGACGGTGGTCAGGCGGTTGCGGAGTTCGACGGCGGTGAGGGAGTCGAAACCGGCGTCGTGGAAGTCGCGTTGGGCGTCGATGGCCTTCGGCGAGGTGTGACCGAGGACGGGGGCGGCTTCGGCACGGATCAGGTTGACGACGTGGCGCACCCGCTCCTCCTCCCGCAGGCCCAGGAGGCGCTGGGTGAGGTCGGCGGCGGTGTGCGCGCCTCCGGCGGCGGTGGCGGCGGAGCGCCGGGTGCCGCGGACCAGGTTGCGCAGCAGCGGCGGCACTTCGCCGGGCATCCGGCTGTTTCCGGAGGAGGCGCCGATGGGCACGAGGTACGGCTCGTCGGACACCGTGGCGGCGTCCCACAGGGCGAGGCCCTGGTCGACGGTGAGAGGCGGCGCGGCCGAGGCCGCCATTCTGCGCTTCTCGGCTTCGGTGAGGGTGCCGGTCATGCCGCTGTCCTGGGCCCAGGCACCCCACGCCAGCGACAACGCCGGCAGCCCCGACGCCGCACGCGACTGCGCCAGCGCGTCCAGGAAGACATTCGCCGCCGCGTAATTGCCCTGCCCCGCACTGCCCATCACACCCGACACCGACGAGAACAACACGAACGCCGCCAGATCGGCGTCCCGCGTCAACTCGTGCAGATGCCACGCCCCGTCCACCTTCGGACGCAGCACCCCCGACACCCGCTCCGCCGACAACGACGACACCACACCGTCGTCCAGCACACCCGCCGTATGCACCACCGCCGTCAACGGACGCGCAGGATCGACCCCCGCCAACACCCCCGCCAACGCCTCACGGTCAGCCACATCACACGCCACCACCGACACCGACGCACCAGCAGCCGCCAACTCCTCACGCAGATCCTCAGCACCAGGAGCGTCCAGACCCCGACGCGAGGTCAGCAGCAGATGCCGAACACCCCGCTCCCCCACCAGATGCCGCGCCAGCTCCCGCGCCAGACCACCCGTCCCACCCGTGACCAGCACCGTGCCCTCGGGATCCCACCGCCGCGGCATCGTCAGCACGATCTTCCCCACGTGCTCAGCACGGCTCATGAACCGGAACGCCTCACGCGCCCGCCGCACATCCCACGTCCGCACCGGCAACGACTCCAACGCACCCGCGTCGAAGAGGGCGAGCAGTTCCTCCAGCATGTCGTGCGTCCGGTCGGGGCCGGCTTCGCCGAGGTCGAAGGCGCGGTAGGTGACGTCCCCGCCGACCGCTCCCGGGTCACGGACATCGGTCTTGCCCATCTCCAGGAACCGGCCGCCCGCGGCCGTCAGCCGCAACGACGCGTCCACGAACTCACCCGCCAGAGCGTTCAGCACCACATCGACACCCCGGCCACCCGTCACCCCCCCGAACTTCTCCTCGAAGCCCGTGTCACGCGACGACGCGATGTGATCGTCGTCCAGACCCATCGACCGCAGGACATCCCACTTGCCCTCACTCGCGGTCGCGAACACCTCCGCCCCCAGATGACGCGCCAACCCCACCGCCGCCATCCCCACACCACCGGCGCCCGCATGCACCAGCACCGACTCACCCGCACACAACCCCGCGAGGTCGACGAGTCCGTAGTAGGCGGTCAGGAACACCAGTGGCACCGACGCCGCCTGATCATCGGTCCAGCCGTCGGGGACCCGGACCAGGAACCGTTCGTCGATCAACGCCTCGGTGGCGAGTCCGCCGGGGACCATGCCCATGACGCGGTCGCCGGTCCGCAGACCGGTGACGCCGGGCCCGGTCGCGGTGACCACACCGGCGGCCTCGGCACCGAGCAGCCCCGCCTCGCCGGGGTACATGTCCAGCGCGTTCAGCACGTCGCGGAAGTTCAGGCCCGCGGCCCGCACCTCCACCCGCACCTGACGCCCCTGCGGGCTCTCCAGCAGGTCGGGGCAGGGCACGAGGGTGAGGGCGTCGAGGTTGCCCTTGGCCGTGCTGTCCACCCGCCACGGACCCTGGTTCGGGGGCAGCAGGCCGGGACCGGCCACGACCCGGTCCAGCCGGCCCAGCAGCACGGTGTCCTCCCGCACGGCGAACTGTGCGTCCCCGGCCGCGAGGAGCGGGGAAAGGCGTGGAAGGACCGCCTCGATCCGGGCGCGCTCGTCCAGGTCGACCAAGGCGAAGCGGGTGGGGTTCTCGGAGTGCGCCGCACGCACCAGGCCCCACACGGCCGCCCCGGCGAGGTCTTCGACCCCCTCGCCCCCGGCGGCCCCGACCGCGCGGCGGGTGACGAACACCAGCCGCGCCGACGCGAACCGGTCCTGGGCCAGCCACGTCTGCACGAGGGCGAGCGCACTTGCGGTCAGCGTGTGCGTGGCCTGCGGCACGTCGTCGCCGTGGTCGCCGCCGGACAGCGGTACGACGACGATGCTCTCGTCGCCCGTGAGGCCGGACAGGGCCTCGGCGGAGCCGTCCGCTCCGCCGAGGGTCACGACGGCGTGACGGGGTCCGGGGCCCGTCTCGGTCGTCTCGGTCGTCTCGGGGGCGGGCGTCCAGTCCAGGCGGAGCAGGGAGTCCAGTTCCGGCCGGCGGCTCGTGGGCGCCTGGATTGCGGCGGGGACCCGCAGCACCAGGGAGTCCGCCGACAGGACAGGGGCTCCCTCGAGGTCGACGGCTTCGATGGAGACGGAGTCGTCGCCCGTGCGGGCCACGCGGAAGCGCACGACGGCGGCGCCGCCCGCGTGGAGGGACACGCCCGCCCACAGGAAGGGCAGCAGTTGGTGTTCGTCGTCGAGCCCGGCGAAGCCGACGGACTGGACGGCCGCGTCCAGGAGCGCCGGGTGCATGCCGTAGTAGCCGGCGTCGTCCACCTGGGCGGGGAGGGCGGCCTCGACGAACGCCTCGTCGCCGCGCTTCCACACGGCCCGGATGGTCCGGAAGACGGGGCCGTACTCGGTGCGGTCGTAGAAGCCGTCGAGGTCCACGGCGACGGCGCTGCGGGGCGGCCAGACGCTCGCGTCGAAGCCGACGGCGCGCGCACCGGTGCCGAGCAGACCCGACGCGTGCTCCGTCCAGGTCTCCTCCGGCGCACCGGCCGGCCGGGAGTAGAGACTGACCTTGCGGCCGCCGGACTCGTCGGGCGCGCCGACCCACACCTGTACGACGGCCGCGGCGTCCGCGGGCAGCAGCAGCGGGGTGGCGAGGGTGAACTCCTCCACGCGGTCGCAGCCGACCTCGTCACCGGCGCGGACGGCCAGTTCGAGGAAGCCGGTGGCCGGGAACAGCACCATGCCGCCGCCCACGGTGTGGTCCGCGAGCCACGGGTGCGTGGTGAGTGACAGGCGTCCGGTGAACAGGACGCCCTCGGAATGGGCGAGCGCGGTGGCGGCGCCGAGCAGCGGATGCTCGGCGGGCCGCAGACCGGCGCCCGTGACGTCCCCGGTGTGGGCGGCGGGGCGCGGCCAGTACCGCTCGTGGTGGAAGGCGTACGTGGGCAGCGCGACCCCGTGCGCACCGGTCCCCTCGAAGCACGGCGTCCAGTCGACGGTCACGCCGGACACGTGGAGCCGCGCGAGCGCGGTGAGCAGCGCGGTCTCCTCGTCGCGGTCCTTGCGCAGCGCCGGAACGGCCACCGTGGCGTCGTCGGCCGTGTCCAGGGTGCCGGCCGCCATGGAGGTGAGGACGCCGTCGGGGCCGAGCTCCAGGAAGGCGTTCACCCCGGCCCCGGTCAGGGTACGGACCCCGTCCGCGAAACGCACGGTCTCCCGGACGTGCCGCACCCAGTACTCCGCCGAGCACAGCAGGCCGGCGTCGGCGAGGGCGCCCGTCACGTTCGAGACGACGGGAAGGGACGGCTCGTGGTAGGTCAGCCCCTCGGCGACCTCACGGAACGCGTCGAGCATCGGCTCCATCAACGGCGAATGGAACGCATGGCTCACCGACAGCCGCCGGGTCTTACGACCGTCGAACGCCTCCGCCAGGCCCAGGACCTCACCCTCCACACCGGCGACGACCACCGCGTCGGGACCGTTGACCGCGGCCAGGGACACACCCTCCGTCAGCAGCGGACGGACCTCCACCTCGGCGGCCTGGACGGCGACCATCGCACCGCCCGCGGGCAGCTCCCCCATCAGCCGGGCACGGGCCGCCACCAGCGTGCACGCGTCCTCCAGCGACAGCACACCCGCCACATGCGCGGCCGTGACCTCACCGATGGAATGACCGGCCACGAACTCCGGCCGCACACCCCACGACTCCACCAGCCGATACAGGGCCACCTCCAGCGCGAACAACGCCGGCTGCGTGTAACCCGTGTCATCGAGAAGGTCGGACTCCCCGAACATCACCTCCCGCAGCGACGACTCCCGGTCCAAGTGCGCCAGTACGGCGTCCAGCGCCTCCGCGAACACCGGGAACCGGGCATACAACTCCCGCCCCATCCCCGCACGCTGCGAACCCTGACCCGAGAACAGCACCGCGAGCGACCGCTCCCCCGCACGCCCCCGCGCCACCTCCGACAACCCGCCGTCCACACCCGCCAGCAACACCGCCCGATGCTCGAACACCGAACGACCCGAAGCCAGCGAATACCCCACATCCAGCGCGGACACGGCCTCCAGCGACCGCACCCGCTCCACCTGACCCGGCAGCGCCTCCTCCGTCCGCGCCGACACCACCCACGGCACCACCGCGGGCACGACGGCGGGCTTCGCCGCCAAGGCGGCTTCCGGAGCGTCGGCGGGTGCCGCCGTGTCCGGTGCGCCGATCGGCTCGGGGCATTCCAGGATGACGTGGGCGTTGGTCCCGCTGAGGCCGAAGGACGAGACACCCGCGCGCCACGGACGGTCCGTGTCCGGCCACGGAGCCGGCTCGGTCAGCAGGCGCACCGCGCCCGCCGCCCAGTCGACGTGCGTGGAGGGCCGGTCCACGTGCAGGGTGCGGGGCAGCTCGCGGTGCCGCATCGCCAGGACCATCTTCATGACGCCCGCGACACCGGCGGCGGCCTGCGTGTGCCCGATGTTCGACTTGACGGAGCCCAGCAGCAGCGGACGCTCCGCGTCCCGGTCACGCCCGTAGGTGGCGAGGAGGGCCTGCGCCTCGATCGGGTCACCGAGCGTCGTGCCCGTGCCGTGCGCCTCCACGGCGTCCACGTCGGCCGGGGTGAGGCCCGCGCTCGCCAGGGCCTGGCGGATGACCCGCTGCTGGGAGGGGCCGTTGGGCGCGGTGAGGCCGTTGGACGCGCCGTCCTGGTTGATCGCCGAGCCGCGGACCACGGCCAGCACCTCGTGCCCGTTGCGCCGCGCGTCGGACAGCCGCTCCAGGACCAGCATGCCGACGCCCTCGGACCAGCCGGTGCCGTCGGCCGCGTCGGCGAACGCCTTGCACAGGCCGTCGCCGGCCAGCCCGCCCTGCCGGGTGAAGCCGGAGAAGTTCATCGGGGTCGACAGCACGGTGACGCCGCCCGCGAGGGCGAGGGAGCTCTCCCCGCTCCGCAGGGACTGGGCGGCGAGGTGGAGGGCGACCAGGGAGGAGGAGCAGGCGGTGTCGACGGTGACCGCCGGGCCCTCCAGGCCGAAGGTGTACGAGACTCGTCCGGAGATGACACTGGTGGCGAGGCCGGTGCTGGCGTGGCCCTCGACGTCCTCGCGGGAGTTCATGACCAGCGTGGCGTAGTCCTGGCCGGTGGTGCCGACGAAGATGCCGGTGGCGCTGCCGCGCAGGTCGGCGGGGTCGATGCCGGCGCGTTCGAACGCCTCCCAGGAGGTCTCCAGCAGGAGCCGCTGCTGCGGGTCCATGGCCAGTGCCTCGCGCGGCGAGATCCCGAAGAAGGCGGCGTCGAATCCGCCGACGTCGTGCAGGAAGCCGCCGCGGCGGGTGGCGCTGACGCCCCGGGCGTCGTGGCCGCCGCCGAAGAGGGTGTCGAGGTCCCAGCCTCGGTCGGTCGGGAAGGCGGTGATGCCGTCTTCGCCGTCGGCGAGCATGCGCCACAGGTCGTCGGGGGTGGTGACGCCGCCCGGCATCCGGCATGCCATGCCGACGATGGCCACGGGGTCGTCGGCCACGTCGGCGGTGACGACGGGGAGGGGCTGGTCGCCGTGTTCGTCGAGGAGTTCGGCGACGAGGTGGGTGGCGAGGCCGTCGGGGGTCGGGTAGTCGAAGACGAGGGTGGCCGGGAGCCGCAGGCCGGTGACGGTGGTCAGACGGTTGCGGAGTTCGACGGCGGTGAGGGAGTCGAAGCCCAGCTCGCGGAACTCCCGGCCGGAGTCGACGGACTTGGGTGAGGCGTGGCCCAGTACCGCGGCGGCCTCGACGCGCACCAGCTCGACCGCGAAGCGGACGCGCTCGTCCGCGGGGAGGTCGAGGAGCCGGCGGGTGAGGTCGGCGGCGGTGCTCGCGCCGCCCACGGCGGTGGCGGCGGAGCGCCGGGTGCCGCGGACCAGGTCGCGCAGCAGCGGCGGCACCTCGCCGGGGATGCGCATGTCTCCGGTGGATGCGCCGATGGGCACGACCAGGGGCTCGTCGCAGAGGGTGGCGGCGTCGAAGAGGGCGAGGCCGCGTTCGACGGGGATGGGTGCGGCGCCGGAGGCGGCGATGCGCTGCATGTCGGCTTCGGTGAGGGTGCCGGTCATGCCGCTGTCCTGGGCCCAGGCACCCCACGCCAGCGACAACGCCGGCAGCCCCGACGCCGCACGCGACTGCGCCAGCGCGTCCAGGAAGACATTCGCCGCCGCGTAATTGCCCTGCCCCGCACTGCCCATCACACCCGACACCGACGAGAACAACACGAACGCCGCCAGATCGGCGTCCCGCGTCAACTCGTGCAGATGCCACGCCCCGTCCACCTTCGGACGCAGCACCCCCGACACCCGCTCCGCCGACAACGACGACACCACACCGTCGTCCAGCACACCCGCCGTATGCACCACCGCCGTCAACGGACGCGCAGGATCGACCCCCGCCAACACCCCCGCCAACGCCTCACGGTCAGCCACATCACACGCCACCACCGACACCGACGCACCAGCAGCCGCCAACTCCTCACGCAGATCCTCAGCACCAGGAGCGTCCAGACCCCGACGCGAGGTCAGCAGCAGATGCCGAACACCCCGCTCCCCCACCAGATGCCGCGCCAGCTCCCGCGCCAGACCACCGGTCCCACCCGTGACCAGCACCGTGCCCTCGGGATCCCACCGCCGCGGCATCGTCAGCACGATCTTCCCCACGTGCTCAGCACGGCTCATGAACCGGAACGCCTCACGCGCCCGCCGCACATCCCACGTCCGCACCGGCAACGACTCCAACGCACCCGCGTCGAAGAGTTCCAGGAGCTCGCGCAGCATCGCCTGGATGCGTTCCGGTGCCGCTTCGCCGAGGTCGAAGGCGCGGTAGGTGACGTCCCCGCCGACCGTCCCCGGGTCACGGACGTCGGTCTTGCCCATCTCCAGGAACCGGCCGCCCGCGGCCGTCAGCCGCAGCGACGCGTCCACGAACTCACCCGCCAGAGCGTTCAGCACCACATCGACACCCCGGCCACCCGTCACCCCCCGGAACTTCTCCTCGAATCCGAGATCACGCGACGACGCGATGTGATCGTCGTCCAACCCCATCGACCGCAGGACATCCCACTTGCCCTCACTCGCGGTCGCGAACACCTCCGCCCCCAGATGACGCGCCAGCCCCACCGCCGCCATGCCGACGCCACCGGCACCGGCATGCACCAGCACCGACTCACCCTTACGCAAACCCGCCAGATCACGGAACGCGTACAGAGCCGTCAGGAACACCAGCGGCACCGACGCCGCCTCCACGTCCGACCACCCCTCCGGCACCCGGACGAGGTAGCGCTCGTCGATGAGGGCGGTGTCGGCGAGTCCGCCGGGGACCATGCCCATGACGCGGTCGCCGGTCCGCAGGCCGGTGACGCCGGGCCCGGTCGCGGTGACCACACCGGCGGCCTCGGAGCCGAGGAGCCCGGCCTCGCCGGGATACATGTCCAGTGCGTTGAGCACGTCGCGGAAGTTCAGGCCCGCGGCCCGCACCTCCACCCGCACCTGACGCCCCTGCGGGCTCTCCAGCAGGTCCGGGGACGGTACGAGGGCGAGGCCGTCGAGGTTGCCCCGGTCCTCGCTGTCGAGGCGCCAGGGCAGGCCGGCGACGGGGAGGAGACCCGCTCCGCCGGTCAGACGGGCGAGCCGGGCGACGCGGACGGTGTCGTCGCGGACGACGAACTGGGCGTCCCCGCCGGCCAGCAGGCCGGGCAACTGCGCGGTCGCCGCCGCGAGGTCCGTGTCCTGATCGAGGTCGAGCAGGGCGAAGCGGCCGGGGTTCTCGGCGTCCGCGCTGCGCACCAGGCCCCAGACGGCGGCGGCGGCGAGGTCGCGCACCGGCTCCCCGAAGTCGGCGGCGACGGCTCGGCGGGTGACGAACACCAGGCGGGACGGGGCGGCGGGGTTCAGCTCCAGCCACTGCTGCACGAGGTCCAGGGCGCGTGCGGCGAGCGCGTGGACGGCGGACGGCGGGCAGGCCTCCGCGCCGTCGCCGCCCGCCGTGCCGTCCAGCGGTACGAGGACCAGTTCGGGCGCCGGTGAGGCGCTCACGCACGCGGCGAGCGTGGGGTGGTGGGCCGCGCCGGGGGCGGAGGGGCCGCCGTCGAGGGTGGTGCAGCGGACGGCGGGGGTGGTGGCGGTTTCGGGCGCGGGTGTCCACCGGAGCCGCAGGAGGCCGTCCTGTTCGCCGGTGCGCGGGGCGGGCGCCTGGATGGCGGAGGGGACGCGGAGGATCAGGGACTCGGCGGAGAGCACGGGCGCGCCCTCGACGTCGACGGCGGCGATGGCGACGGAGTCCTCGCCGGTGCGGGTGACGCGGACGCGGACCACGGAGGCGCCGCCGGCGTGCAGCGACACCCCGGACCAGGAGAACGGCACGAGTTGCTTGCCGTCGCCCAGTCCCGCGAAGCCGACCGCCTGGACGGCCGCGTCCAGCAGGGCCGGGTGCATGCCGTAGTACTCGGCGTCGTCGACCTGGGCGGGCAGGGCGACCTCGACGTACGCCTCGTCGCCGCGGCGCCAGACGGAGCGCAGGCCCTGGAAGACGGGGCCGTACTCGGTGCGCTCGTAGAAGCCCTCCAGGTCGGCGGCGACGGCGTTGCGGGGCGGCCAGACGCTCGCGTCGAAGGCGGCGACGCGCTCGCCCCCGGTGAGGACGCCGCCCGCGTGCTCGGTCCAGCGCTGCTCGGGGTCGTCCACACTCTGCGAGTAGACGGTGACCTTGCGGGCGCCGTTCTCGTCGGGTGCGCCGACCCACACCTGGACGAGGGCTGCGGAGTTCTCGCTGAGGACGAGGGGCTTGGCGAGGGTGAGTTCGTCGACGCGGTCGCAGCCGACCTGGTCGCCGGCGCGTACGGCGAGTTCGAGGAAGCCGGTGGCGGGGAAGGCCACCATGCCGCCCACCGTGTGGTCCAGGAGCCAGGGGTGGGTCTGGGCGGAGAGCCGTCCGGTGAACAGGACGCCGTCGAGTCCGGCCAGGGAGACGGCGGCGCCGAGCAGCGGGTGTTCGGCGGAGACGAGTCCGGCGGCACTCACGTCGCCGGCGGCGGCCATCAGCACCGGCCAGTAGCGCTCGTGCTGCCAGGCGTAGGTGGGCAGGTCGGTGCGGCGGGCGCCGGTGCCGTCGAAGAGCGGCGTCCAGTCGACGGTGGCGCCGGCCACGTGGAGGCGGGCGAGCGCGGTGAGCAGGGCGCGTTCCTCGGCGCGGTCCTTGCGCAGCGCCGGTACGGCGACGAAGCCGGCGGTGCCGTCCAGGGTGCGGGCCGCCAGGGCGGTCAGGGTGCCGTCGGGGCCGAGCTCCAGGAAGGCGTCGGCTCCGGCGTCGGCGAGGGCGTGCACGCCGTCGGCGAAGCGGACGGTCTCGCGCACGTGCCGTACCCAGTACTCGGCCGAGCACAGCAGCTCCGGCTCGGCGACGGCGCCGGTCACGTTGGAGACCACGGGGACGACGGGCTCGTGGTAGGTCAGCGCTTCGGCGACGCGGCGGAACTCCGCGAGCATGGGGTCCATCAGCGGTGAGTGGAAGGCGTGGCTGACGGCCAGGCGCTGGGTCTTGCGGCCGGTGTCGCCGAAACGACGGGCGAGGGCGAGCACTTCGGTCTCGGGGCCGGCGAGGACGACCGCGTCCGGGCCGTTGACGGCGGCGAGGGACACGCCCTCCGTCAGCAGCGGGGTGACCTCGTCCTCCGTCGCCCGCACGGCGACCATCGCGCCGCCGGCGGGCAGTTCGCGCATCAGCCGGGCGCGGGCCGCGACCAGCGTGCAGGCGTCGTCGAGGGAGAGGACGCCCGCCACGTGCGCGGCCGTGATCTCGCCGACCGAGTGACCGGCCACGAACTCCGGGTGCACGCCCCACGACTCGACGAGCCGGTACAGGGCGACCTCCAGCGCGAACAGGGCGGGCTGGGTGTAGCCGGTGGTGTCGAGGAGTTCGGCCTCGGGCGTGCGGCGGCCGGCGAAGACGACGTCCCGCAGCGGGTGTTCGAGCTCGCCGTCGAGCCGTTCCAGTACGGCGTCCAGGGCCCGGGCGAAAACGGGGAACCGGGCGTAGAGCTCCCGGCCCATGCCGGGGCGCTGCGAGCCCTGGCCCGAGAACAGCACGGCGAGCGTGCGCTCGACGGCACGGCCGCGTGCGACCTCGGACGGCACCCCGTCCACACCCGCCAGGAGCACCGCCCGGTGCTCGAACACGGAGCGGCCCGACGCGAGGGAGAAGCCCACGTCCAGGGCCGGGGCGTCCGTCAGCCGGGTGATCCGGGAGAGCTGTTCCGCCAGCGCCTCCTCGGACCTGCCCGCGACCGGCCACGGCACGACGGCCGGGGCGGCTTCGGGGGCGCCGGGTCCGGTGGTGTCCTCGGGCACCGGGCGGGCCTCCTCCAGCACGACGTGGGCGTTGGTGCCGCTGATCCCGAAGGAGGAGACGCCGGCGCGGCGCGGGCGGCCGGTCTCCGGCCACAGGGTGGGCTCGGTGAGGAGGCGGACGGCCCCGGAGGTCCAGTCGACGTGGCGCGAGGGCCGGTCGGCGTGCAGGGTGCGGGGCAGCTCGCCGTGGCGCATGGCCATGACCGTCTTGATGACGCCCGCGACTCCGGCGGCGGCCTGCGCGTGCCCGATGTTCGACTTGACGGAGCCGAGCATCAGCGGCTGTCCGGGGTCGCGGTCCCGGCCGTAGGTGGCGAGGATGGCCTGGGCCTCGATGGGGTCGCCGAGGGGGGTGCCGGTGCCGTGGGCCTCGACGGTGTCGACGTCGGCGGGGGTCAGCCCGGCGGTGTCCAGGGCGCGCTGGATGACGCGCCGCTGGGAGGGGCCGTTGGGGGCGGTGAAGCCGTTGGAGGCGCCGTCCTGGTTGACGGCGGAGCCGCGGATGACGGCGAGGACGGGGTGGCCGTTGCGGCGGGCGTCGGACAGGCGCTCCAGCAGCAGCATGCCGACGCCCTCGGACCAGCCGGTGCCGTCGGCGTCGTCGGAGAAGGCCTTGCAGCGGCCGTCGCCGGCCAGGCCGCCCTGCCGGCTGAACTCCATGAGGGAGCCGGGTGCGGACATCACGTTGACGCCGCCGGCCAGGGCGAGGGTGCACTCCCCGGCGCGCAGGGCGTGGGCGGCCGTGTGCAGGGCGACGAGGGAGGAGGAGCAGGCGGTGTCGACGGTGACCGCGGGCCCCTCCAGGCCGAGGGTGTAGGACAGGCGGCCGGAGGTGGCGCTGGCCGCGATGCCGGTGCCGATGTCGCCGGTGGCGTCGGACAGGGAACGCACCAGCAGGTAGGCGTAGTCCTGGCCGTTGGTGCCGACGTAGACGCCGGTGGAGCTGCCGCGCAGGCTGCGCGGGTCGATGCCGGCGCGTTCCAGGGTCTCCCAGGAGGTTTCCAGGAGCAGTCGCTGCTGGGGGTCCATCGACACGGCCTCACGGGGCGAGATGCCGAAGAAGGCGGCGTCGAAGTCGGCGGCCCCGTCGAGGAATCCGCCCTGCTGGCTGACGGCGTGGCCGCGGGCGTCGACGCCGGCGTCGCGCAGGGCGTCCAGGTCCCAGCCGCGGTCGGTGGGGAAGCCGCCGATGGCGTCGGTGCCGGAGGCGACGAGCTGCCACAGGTCTTCCGGGGAGCCGACGCCGCCGGGGTAGCGGCAGCCCATGGCGACGATGGCGACGGGTTCGGTGGCAGCCTCGGTCAGTTCCCGGTTCTGCCTGCGCAGGCGCTCGGTCTCCTTGAGGGAGGCCCGGAGAGCTTCGACGACTTTTTCGCTGGGCGTGGTCATGATCTCTCCGTCAGTCCCGCTGTTCGTCAAGGTTGCCGTTGAGTGCCGCCTGCACCAGGTCGTCGACCTCCATGGCGTCGATGGACGCGTCGGACGCGCCCTCGGCGCCGGTGCCCCGCGGTGGTGCTCCGCTGTCGGCCGGGGTGGTCCCGGCGAGTTTCAGCAGCGGTTCCAGGACGCCGATCTCCCGCAGTCGGGCGACGGACACCGAGGCGAGGAGGGCGCGCAGGGCGTTCTCGTCGGTGTCCTGGCCGTCGTGGCCGTTTCGGCCGTCCTCGGGGAGGAGTTGGCCGAGGATGTGGCCGGCGAGGTCGGCGGGTGTGGGGTGGTCGAAGACGAGGGTGGCGGACAGGGTGAGTCCGGTGGCGGCGCCGAGCTGGTTGCGCAGTTCGACGGCGCCGAGGGAGTCGAATCCGAGGTCGCGGAAGGCCCGGTCGGGTCCGACGAGGTCGGTTCCGGTGTGGCCGAGGACTTCGGCGGCGCGTTCCCGCACCAGGGTGAGCACGGTCTGGGCGCGCCGGTTGCCGGGGAGCCGGGACAGCCGCTCGCGCAGGGCGGACCCGGTGCGTTCGGCGTCGTGTCCGGCGGTGGTGGCCGCGGCGGCCTGGGCGGCGTACGCGGGCATCTCGGCCAGCAGGCTGCTGGGCCGGACGGTGGTGAAGGCCCGTACGAACCGCTCGGCGTCCACGTCGGCGACGACCGCGACCGGATCGCCGCCGGTGACGGCCTGGCGTAGGGCCAGGACCGCCAGGTCGGGGTCGAGCGGCCGGATGCCGGTGCGCCGGGCGAGGGCGGCGGCCCGGTCGTCGCCGGCCATGCCGTCGCCGCCCCAGGCGCCGTAGGCGATCGAGGTGGCGGGCAGTCCTTCGGCGCGGCGCCGTTCGGCGAGGGCGTCCAGGACCGCGTTGGCGGCGGCGTAGTTGCCCTGGCCGGGGTTGCCGACGGCGGCGGACGCGGAGGAGAAGAGCGCGAACGCCTCCAGGTCCGGGCCGCGGGTCAGCTCGTCCAGGAGCAGCGCGGAGGTGACCTTGGCGCGGAACACGGCCGCGAACCGCTCGGGGGTCAGGCTGTCGATGACGCCGTCGTCGAGGACACCCGCGGTGTGGACGACGCCGGTGAGCGGCGCGTCGTCGGGGACGGCGGCCAGGGCGGCGGTGAGGGCGGCGCGGTCGGCGACGTCGCAGGCGGTGATGGTGACATCGGCGCCGAGTTCGGCGAGTTCGGCGCGGAGCTTGCCCGCGCCGGGCGCTTCTGGGCCGCTGCGGCTGAGCAGCAGCAGGTGGCGGGCGCCGGCGCCGGCCAGCCGCCGGGCGACGTGGGAACCGAGGGCGCCGGTGCCGCCGGTGACGAGCACGGTGCCGGTGGGCCGCCAGTCGCCCGGGGTGCCCGGCGTCACCGCGGCGAGGCGGCGGCCGAAGACGGCGCCCGGCCGGACGGCGAGCTGGTCCTCGCCCTCGGGGTCGGCGAGGACGGCCGCGAGGCGTTCGGCGGACCGGTCGTCGAGGGGGGCGGGCAGGTCGACGGTGCCGCCCCAGCGCTGCGGGTACTCAAGGGCGGCGACCCGGCCGAGCCCGTGCACGGCGGCCCGGTGCGGGGCGGGCACGCTCTCGCCCGGCGCGACGGCCACCGCGCCGTGGGTGAGGCACCACAGCGGGGCGTCGATGCCCGCGTCGCCGAGCGCCTGGAGCAGGGTGGCCGTCAGGACGGTGCCCTCGGGGGCCGCGGTGGCCTTCGCGTCGACCGGCACGGTGACCGCGGCAGCGGGTGCGCCCGCGGCGGTCGGCATGTGCACGGCCGCCAGTGCGTCGCCAACGACCGGTGCGTCCTCGACGACCGGTGCGTCCGCCGCAGTCGGCATGTCCGCGGTTGCCGGAGCGCCTGCGGCCGACGACACGTCCGCGGCGGCCGGAGCGGGGCCGGCAGCCGATATGACGCCCTCACCCGGCGCAACGCCGACGCCCGACGCGACGTTGGCAGCCGGTGCGAGGCCGGCAGCCGGTGCGGACTGGTCGGCCAGGGCGAGCAGGGAAACCACCCCGGCGAACGGGCCGTCGGCGGCGAGGCGTTCCCGCAGCCGGGCGGCGAGGTCGGCGCGATCCGCGCTCGCCACGTCCAGGCGGACGGCGTCTTGGCCGAGGACGTCCAGGACGCGGCCGGCCCACGGGTCGTCGGCGTGTCCGGCGGGCACCACGGCGAGCCAGGTGCCGGACGGCGTCCCGGTGGTGGCGCGCTTGAGGGGCCGCCAGGCGATGCGCCGGCGCCAGCCGTCCACGGTGGCCTGGTCGCCCTGCTTGCGGCGCCAGTCCCGCAGGGCGGGCAGGACGCGGGAGAGGGAGTCGCCGTCGACGCCGAGGTCACCGGCGAGCGCGTCGAAGTCCCCGTCCCGCACGGCGGCCCAGAAGGCACCGTCACCGGCTTCGGTGCCCGGCGCGTCCGGGGCGGTGGAGCCCGTCGGTGCCGCGTCCGGCCAGAACCGGCGGCGGCGGAAGGCGTACGTCGGCAGGTCGACGCGGGTGGCGCCGGTGCCGTCGAGGAGGGCGGGCCAGTCCAGGGGCTGGCCCGCCGCGTGCAGCCGGGCGACCGCGCCGGTCAGGGACCGCTCCTCGTCGCGCCCGGTGCGCAGCGCGGGGACGGCGACCGGGGCGGGCCGGTTGGCGTCGGTGACGGTGTCGAGGGTGTCCTGCGCGAGGGAGCACAGCACGCCGTCGGCGCCGAGTTCCAGGTAGCGGGTGGCGCCGCGGGCGGCGAGGGTGCGTACGCCGTCGCCGAACCGCACCGCGCGGCGGACGTGTTCGACCCAGTAGGCCGGGTCGCACACCTGCGCTTCGGTGGCCGGTTCGCCGGTGACGTTCGACACCAGGGGCAGCGTCGGCGCGGCGTACGACACGCTCCGGGTGACCCGGGCGAAGTCGTGCAGCATGGCGTCCATGTGCAGGGAGTGAAACGCATGGCTCACCCGCAAACGCCTAGTCTTCCGCCCGAGTGCCTCGAACTCGGCGGCCAGCGCGGTGACCGCGTCCTCGTCCCCGGAGACGACGACCGCCTCGGGCCCGTTGACGGCGGCGACGGACACCCGGTCGCCGAGGCGCGCGGTGACCTCCTCCTCGGTGGCGCGTACGGCGGTCATGGCGCCCCCGGCCGGCAGGTCCTGCATGAGGCGGGCGCGGGCGGCGACGACGGCGCAGGCGTCCTCCAGGGTGAACACCCCGGCGACGTGGGCCGCGGCGATCTCGCCGACGGAGTGCCCGGCGACGAGGTCCGGGCGGACGCCCCAGGACTCGACGAGCCGGTACAGGGCGACGCCGAGCGCGAACAGCGCGGGCTGGGTGTAGCCGGTGGTGTCCAGCAGGGCGGCCTCGGGGCTGCCCTCCGCGGCGAACATCACCTCGCGCAGCGGACGGTCCAGCTCCGGGTCGAAGCAGGCGAGTACGGCGTCCAGGGCCTCGGCGAACACCGGGTACCGGGCGTACAGGGCACGTCCCGCTCCGGGGCGCTGGGAGCCCTGGCCGGGGAAGAGGAACGCGGTGCGCCCGCCGGGGGCCGCGCGGCCGCGCAGCACGCCGGGCAGGGTGCGGTCCCCGGCGAGGGCGGCGAGCCCGGTGAGGAGTTCGGCCCGGTCGGCGGCGACGAGGACGGCGCGGTGCTCGAACGGCGAGCGGGTGGTGCCCAGGGAGAGCGCCAGGTCGGCGACGGACGGACCGGTGTGCGCGGGGTCCGTGCCGTCCCCCGCGGTGAGGTGGGCGTGCAGCCGGGCGGCCTGGCCGGCCAGGGCGTCGGAGGTGACGGCGGAGAGCATCACGGGCAGCGGGCCCGTCGCGCCGGCCGTCTCCTCCGTGCCGGTGCCGGGAGCGGTGTCCCGGTCGCCGTCGCAGGTGCGCGTGGTGTCGGCGGAGGAGGGCGTGGCGTCGGCCGGGGGCTGTTCCAGGACCACGTGGGCGTTGGTGCCGCTGGCACCGAAGGAGGACACGGCCGCCCGGCGGGCACGGCCGGTCTCCGGCCAGTCGGTCGTCCCGGTCAGCAGGCGCACCGCGTCCGGGTCCCAGGCGACGTGCGAGGAGGGAGTGTCGACGTGCAGGGTCCTCGGCAGCGTGCCGTGGTGCATGGCCTGCACCATCTTGATGACACCCGCGACGCCGGAGGCGGCCTGCGCGTGCCCGATGTTGGACTTCACGGAGCCGAGCAGCAGCGGGCGTCCGGGCTCGCGGTCCCGCCCGTAGGTGGCGAGCAGGGCCTGCGCCTCGATCGGGTCGCCCAGGGTCGTGCCCGTGCCGTGCGCCTCGACGGCGTCCACGTCGCGGGCGGCGAGACCGGCCGCGGCGAGCGCCTTGCGGATGACACGCTGCTGGGCGGGGCCGTTGGGGGCGGTGAGCCCGTTGGAGGCGCCGTCCTGGTTGACGGCGGAGCCGCGCAGGACGGCCAGGACGCGGTGTCCGCGCCGGCGGGCGTCGGAGAGCCGTTCCACGACGAGCATGCCCACGCCCTCGGACCAGGCGGTGCCGTCGGCGGATTCGGAGAACGCCTTGCAGCGGCCGTCCGGGGACAGGGCGCCCATCTCGCCGAACTCGACGAAGCCGACCGGGGTGGACATCACGGTGACGCCGCCGGCCAGGGCGATGGAGCACTCGCCGGAGCGCAGGGCCTGCGCGGCGAGGTGCAGGGCGACCAGGGAGGACGAGCAGGCGGTGTCGACGCTGACCGACGGGCCCTCCAGGCCGAGGGTGTAGGAGAGGCGGCCGGAGAGGAGGCTCGCCGACTGGGCGGTCTCCACGTGGCCCGACTGGCCGATCGCGGGGCGGTAGTCGCCGCTGCCGCCGCCGACGAAGACGCCGGTGTCGCCGCCGCGCAGGCCGGCCGGGTCGATGCCGGCCCGTTCCAGGGCCTCCCAGGCGGTCTCCAGCACGATGCGCTGCTGGGGGTCGATGACCAGGGCCTCGCGGGGCGAGATGCCGAAGAAGTCGGGGTCGAAGTCGGCGACGTCGTAGAGGAATCCGCCGTTGCGGGTGACGCTGCGGCCCCGGCCGTCCCGGTCCCCGGTCAGGAGCCGGTCCAGGTCCCAGCCGCGGTCGGTGGGGAAGCCGCCGATCGCGTCGGTCTCCGCGAGGGTGAGCCGCCACAGGTCCTCGGGCGAGCGTACGTCGCCGGGGTAGCGGCAGCTCATGCCGACGATGACGATCGGGTCGTCGGCCGTGGCGGAACCGGCGGCGGGCGCGGCCGCCGCCGGGCCGGTCTCCTCGCCGACCAGTTCGGTCAGCAGGTGCCGGGCGAGCGCGGTGGGCGTCGGGTAGTCGAAGACCAGGGTCGCGGGCAGGGTGAGTCCGGTGGCGGCGGCGAGCTGGTTGCGCAGGTCGACGGCGGTCAGGGAGTCGAATCCGAGGTCCTTGAAGGCCTGTTCGGCCGCGACCGCGTCGGCGCCCGGGTGGCCGAGGACGAGGGCTGCGCCCGTACGGACGACGTCGAGGACCTCCCGCAGGCGGTCGTGCTCCTCCAGGGGCAGTAGCCGGGCCCGCAGGGTCGCGGCCGTGCCCGTGCCGGCGCGGTCACCGTCGTCGGCCGTGCCGGGTACGCGCCGCACCTCGGGCAGCTCGGTGAACAGGCGGCCGGGACGGGTGCGGCTGAACGCGGGCGCGAACCGGTCCCACGCCACGTCGGCGACGGTCACCGAGGCGGGTGCGGACGGGTCGGCGGCGGCCTCGCCGACGATGGCGGCGAGCACGGTCAGGGCCCGGTCGGGGTCCATGGGCGGCAGGCCGTTGGCGCGCAGGTGGGCGGTGAGTCCGTCCGGTCCGGTGCCGGCCCAGGCACCCCAGGAGACGCTGACGGTGTTGGTGCCCTGGGCCCGGTGCTCCAGGGCGGCGGCCTCCAGGCAGGCGCTCGCGGCGGCGCCGTCGCCCTGGCCGCTGACGCCCCAGACGCCGGAGATGGAGCCGAAGACGACGAACGCGTCCAGCGTCCGGTCCCCGGCCGCGGCGACGAGCGCCGCGAACCGCGCGCGGGCGGCGTCCGGTCCGGCGGGCGCGCCGTCGTCACCGGTGTGGACGACGGCCCTGAGGGGACGGTCCTCGGGCAGGGCGTCGACGGCCCGGCGGAGGGCGTCGGCCACGTCCGGGCCGTGGATGTCGTCCGCGTCCGGACCAACGACACCGACCGCCTCGGGCCCGGGCGGAACGCCGGCGCCCGAGCCGGGAGCACCGGCCACGTCGGAGCCACGGAACTCACCCCCGCCCGAGCCGACGACACCGACCGCCTCGGGCCCGCGGGAGTCGCCCGCGTCCGGGCCCTGGACGACGGTGTCGAGCACCGTGCCCGCTGCCGCGAGGTCGGCGCGCAGGGCGTCGAGCGTCCCGGCGTCGGGTGCGGTGCGCATGGCCAGCAGGATGCCCGCGGCGCCGTCGGCGGCGAGCCGGCGGGCGACGTGGCCGCCGAAGCCGTCCGGTCCGCCGGTGACCAGCACGGTTCCGGTGGGCCGCCAGACGGCGTCCGGGCGCTGCGCGGCGGCGCGTACCAGCCGTCGGCCGAAGAGGCCGGAGGGGCGCAGGGCGAGCTGGTCCTCGGCGTCCGGTCCGGTGGCGCTCAGGGCGGCGCGGAGCCGGCCGGCGGAGCGGTCGTCCAGGACGTCGCCGACGTCCACGAGCCCGCCCCAGCGCTCCGGGTGTTCCAGGGCGAGTACCCGGCCCCGGCCCCAGACGGCGGCCTGGGCCGGGTCCGCGACGGCGTCGGAGCGGCCGACGCGGACCGCGCCCCGGGTGACGGTCCACAGGCGGCCGGTGACGCCGGCGGCGTCCAGGGCGCGCAGCAGCGCGTCGGGACGGAGCGCGGCGGAAGGCGCCCCGTCGCCGCCGGTGGCCGCCGCGAGGCAGAGCACGCCGGCGTACTCCGTGCCGTCGGCGGACTCGGCGAGGCGCGCGTCCAGGCCCGCGCGGCCGTCGCCGTCGTGTACCACCCGTACCGTGCCGGTTCCGAGCGCGGCGGCGAGGGCGTCGGCCCACGGGTCGCCGTCGAGGGCGGCGGGGAGCACGACCAGCCAGGGGCCGGACGGCTCGGGCGCGGTCGCGGCGGTGCGCAGGGGGCGCCATGTCACCCGGTACCGGTAGCCGTCCGCGAGGGACCGCTCGGAGATCTGGCGGCGCCAGGACGACAGGGCGGGCAGCACGTCCGACAGGACGTCGTCGTCGAGATCGAGCGTGGCGGCGAGGGACTCCAGGTCACCGCGTTCGACGGCCGACCAGAAGGCGGCGTCCGCCGGGTCCTGCGCGCCCGCCGCGGTACGGCCGGCGGGCTCGGGCCAGTAGTGCTCGCGCTGGAAGGCGTAGGTGGGCAGTTCGGTGCGGCGGGCTCCGGTGCCGTCGAACCACGGCGTCCAGTCCACGGTGGTGCCGGACACGTGGAGCCGGGCGAGCGCGGTGAGTAGCGCGGTCTCCTCGTCGCGGTCCTTGCGCAGCGCCGGTACGGACACCACCGTCGTGGCGCCGTCGGCGGCGGTGTCGGCGGCCGTGTCGGCGGTGGCGGCGTCGAGCACCTGGGCCGCCATGCCGGTCAGGATCCCGTCCGGGCCCAGCTCCAGGAACGCGTCGGCTCCGGCGCCGGCGAGGGCGCGCACACCGTCGCCGAAACGGACGGTCTCGCGGACGTGCCGTACCCAGTACTCCGCCGAACACAGCAGGTCCGGTCCGGCGACGGCGCCGGTCAGGTTCGAGACGACCGGCACGGAAGGCTCGTGATAGGTCAGTCCCTCGGCGACGCGGCGGAACCCGGCGAGCATCGGCTCCATCAGCGGCGAGTGGAAGGCGTGACTGACCGACAGGCGCCGGGTCTTGCGCCCCTCCCCCGCGAACCGCTCCGCCAGAGCCTGGACTTCGTCCTCCGCACCGGCGATCACCACGGCGTCGGGACCGTTCACGGCGGCGAGGGACACGCCCTGCGTCAGCAGCGGGCTGATCTCCGCCTCCGCGGCCTGTACGGCGACCATCGCGCCGCCGGCGGGCAGCTCCCCCATCAGCCGGGCTCGAGCCGCCACCAGCGTGCAGGCGTCCTCGAGAGACAGCACACCCGCCACATGCGCGGCCGTGATCTCACCGAGGGAGTGACCGGCCACGAACCGGGGGGTCACGCCCCACGACTCGACCAGCCGGTAGAGCGCGACCTCCAGCGCGAACAACGCGGGCTGCGTGTACGCGGTGTCATCGAGGAGGTAGGACGCGTCCTCGAACATCACCTCCCGCAGTGGCTGTTCCAGCTCCCCGTCCAGTCGCGCCAGTACGGCGTCCAGCGCCCGCGCGAACTCAGGGAACCGGGCGTACAACTCCCGCCCCGTCCCCGCACGCTGCGAACCCTGCCCCGAGAACAGCACCGCGAGGGTGCGCTCGACGGCAATCCCCCGCGCCACCTCGGACAGCCGGCCGTCCGCGTCCGCCAGCAGCACCGCCCGGTGCTCGAACACCGACCGGCCCGAGGCGAGGCTGTACCCGGTGTCGAGGGCGGGCACGTGCGGGCGTGCCGCGGTGAACGCGGTCAGCCGCTCGGTCTGGGCGGCCAGTGACCGGGAGGTGCGGCCGGAGAGGGGCCAGGGCGCCACGGTCGCGGTGACCTCCGGGGAGCCGTCCGACATGGACTCCGCGGCCGCCGGGTCGGGCTGTTCCAGGATGACGTGGGCGTTGGTGCCGCTGACGCCGAAGGCGGAGACACCGGCGCGGCGCGGCCGTCCGCGATCCGGCCAGGCGCGGGGCTCGCGGAGCAGGGAGACCGTGCCGGCGGACCAGTCCACGTGCGTGGACGGTGCGTCCACGTGCAGGGTCCGGGGCAGTTCCCCGTGCCGCAGCGCGAGGACCGTCTTGATGACGCCGGCCGCGCCCGCGGCGGCCTGGGTGTGGCCGAGGTTGGACTTGACCGTGCCGAGCAGCAGCGGCCGCCCGGGGTCGCGGCCCTCACCGTAGGCGGCGATCAGGGCCTGCGCCTCGATCGGGTCGCCGAGGGCCGTTCCGGTGCCGTGGGCCTCCACCGCGTCCACGTCGGCCGGGGCGAGCCGGGCGTCGGCGAGGGCGGCGCGGATGACGCGCTGCTGGGCGCGGCCGTTGGGGGCGGTGAGGCCGTTGGAGGCGCCGTCCTGGTTGACGGCGGCGCCGCGTACCACCGCGAGGACCGGGTGGCCGTTGCGGCGGGCGTCGGACAGGCGCTCCAGGACGAGGACGCCGGCGCCCTCGGACCAGGCGGTGCCGTCGGCGGACTCGGAGAACGCCTTGCAGCGGCCGTCCGTCGCGAGGCCGCCCTGGGCGGTGAACTCGACGAAGGCGTCGGGGCTGGACATGACGGACACGCCGCCGGCGAGGACGAGGGAGCACTCGCCGGAGCGCAGCGCGCCCGCGGCCATGTGCAGGGCGACCAGGGCCGAGGAGCAGGCGGTGTCGACGGTGACCGCCGGGCCCTGAAGGCCCAGGGTGTAGGACAGGCGGCCGGACATCACGCTGGCGGTGGTGCCGGTGGCGGCGTGGCCCTGGACGTCGGTGGTGCCGCGGCGCAGCATCGTGGCGTAGTCCTGGCCGTTGGTGCCGACGTAGACGCCGGTGGCGCTGCCGCGCAGGCGCCGGGGGTCGATCCCGGCGCGTTCGAGGGCCTCCCAGGAGGTTTCCAGCAGGAGCCGCTGCTGCGGGTCCATGGCGAGGGCCTCGCGCGGCGAGATGCCGAAGAAGGGTGCGTCGAAGAGGCCCGCGCCGTCGAGGAAGCCCCCCTCCAGGGTGGCGGAGCCGCCGCGGGCGAGGGTGTCCAGGTCCCAGCCGCGGTCGGTGGGGAAGCCGGAGACGGCGTCGCGTCCGTCGTGCAGCAGTGTCCACAGGTCGTCCGGGGACTCGACGCCGCCCGGGAAGCGGCAGCCCATGCCGACGATGACGACCGGGTCGTCGTCGGCGGGGCGGGTGTGGCCGCTCCCGGTGGCGCGGCCGTCGGCCGGTTCGGGCAGGGTGCCGGGGATCTCGGTGAGGAGGTGGGCGGCCAGGTCGCGGGTGGTCGGGTGGTCGTAGACGAGGGTGGCGGGCAGGCGCAGCCCGGTGGTGGCGTTGAGGGTGTTGCGCAGTTCGACGGTGGTCAGCGAGTCGAAGCCGATGTCGGTGAAGGCCTGGTCGGGTTCGACGGCTTCGGGGCCGGGGTGGCCGAGGACGGCGGCGACCTGGGCGCGGACGAAGTCGAGGACGTACCGCTCGCGGGCCGCGCCGGTGAGGGCGGCGACGTGCCGGGCGAGCACGGGCTCGGTGTCGGGGCTGCCGCCGGGGCCGCCGGTGGCGCGCAGGGCGGGCAGGTCGCGCAGGAGGGGCCGCTGGGCCGGGAGGACGGCGGCGTACCGCTCCCAGTCGATGTCGGCGACGGTGAGGGTGGTGTCGCCGTGTCCGACGGCGGTGTCGAGGGCGGCGAGCGCGTCGTCGGGGGTCATCGGCGTGAAGCCGCCGCGGCGGACACGGTCCTCGACGCCGGTGCCGGCGCCGGCCATGCCGGTGCCGGCCCAGGGGCCCCAGGCGATCGAGGTGGCGGGCAGGCCCCGCGCGCGGCGGTGCTCGGCGAGGGCGTCCAGGTAGGCGTTGGCGGCGGCGTAGTTGGCCTGTCCGGCCGAGCCCAGGCTGCCCGCGGTGGAGGAGAACAGGACGAAGTCGGTGAGCGGGAGGTCGCGGGTGAGCGCGTGCAGGTGGGCGGCGGATGCGGCCTTGGACCGCAGGACGGCGTCGAAGCGTTCGGGGGTGAGGGTGTCGAGGACGCCGTCTTCGAGGACGCCCGCCGCGTGCACGACGGCCGTCAGCGGGTGTCGCGGGTCGATGCCCGCCAGGAGCCCGGCGAGGGCGCCCCGGTCGGCGGTGTCGCAGGCGGCGACGGTCACGGCCGCGCCCAGGGCGCGCAGCTCGTCGGCGAGTTCGGTGGCGCCGGGGGCGTCGGGGCCCCGGCGGGAGGTGAGGAGCAGGTGGGGGGTGCCGCGTTCGGCGAGGCGGCGGGCGACGTGGGCGCCGAGTGCGCCGGTGCCGCCCGTGATCAGGACGGTGCCCTCGGGCGCGAAGGCCCGGGGAGCGGGTCCCTCCGGTGCGGGGTGGGGGGCGATGCGCCGGGCGTGGACGGCGGAGGGGCGGACGGCGAGCTGGGTGTCGTCGCCGGGGGTGGCGAGGACGTGGGCGAGCCGTCGTGCGGTCCGTTCGTCGAGGTGGGCGGGCAGGTCCACGAGGCCGATGCGGCGTTCGGGGTGTTCGAGGGCGGCGACGCGGCCCAGGCCCCACAGGGCGGCCTGCCCCGGGTGGGCGAGGTGGTCGGCGCGGCCGGTGGCGACGGCCTGGCGGGTGAGGAGCCACAGCGGTGCCGTGATGCCGGCGTCCCCGAGAGCCTGGAGGGCGGTGAGGCCGGCCCGGGTGCCGGCGACGCCGGCGGGGTCCGCCGGGTCGTCGGCGTCCTCGGGGGTGGTCGCGGTGAGGGCGAGCAGGGACAGGACGCCCGCGAAGCCGCCCTCCGCGGGCCGCAGTTCCCGCAGGGCGTCGGCCAGCGCGGTCCGGTCCCGGCCGTCGGTGGCCAGGTGGACGGCGTCCGGTCCGAGGACGTCCGGGAGCATGTCCGCCACCGGGTCCACCGGGTTCACCGGATCCACCGGATCCACCGGATCCACCGGGTCCACCGGGTCCACCGGGTCCACCGGGTCCGTGGGCCGCAGGACGAGCCAGGTGCCGGTGGGACGGGCGGTGGCGGCGCCGTCGAGCGGCTTCCACACGGCGCGGTGCCGGCGGGCGTCGGCGGCGGCCCGCTCGCCGCGGCGCCGGCGCCAGGCGGAGAGGGCGGGCACCAGGGTGGCGAGGGTGTCGTCGTCCAGCCCCAGGTCGGCGCCGAGGGCGGGCAGGTCGGCCCGTTCCACGGCGGCCCAGAAGGCGGTGTCCTGGCCGTCGCCGGCGGTCGTGGCGGACGGCGGCGCCTGGGTGGTGTCTGGCCAGTAGCGGCTGCGCTGGAAGGCGTAGGTGGGCAGGTCGACGCGGCGGGCGCCGGTGCCCTTCAGCGGCGCGGACCAGTCGACGGCGGTGCCGTGGACGTGGAGGCGGGCGAGGGCGGCGGTGAGGGCGGGGACCTCGTCGCGGTCCCGGCGCAGGGCCGCCGCCACGGCCTTCGGTGCGGCGCCGTCGGTGTCCCGCTCGTCGAGGGTGTCGCGGGCCGCGGCGGCGAGCGTCCCGTCCGGGCCGATCTCCAGGAAGGCGGTGACGCCCTGCCGGTCCAGGGTGCGGACGGCGTCGGCGAACCGGACGGTGGCGCGGACCTGGTTCACCCAGTGGCCGGGGTCGGTCAGTTCGTCCGCGGTGGCCAGTTCGCCGGTCACGGTGGACACCAGCGGGATGGCCGGCGGGTGGTAGGTGAGGCCGCGGGCGGTGCGGGCGAACGCGTCGAGCATGGCGTCCATGCGCGGTGAGTGGAAGGCGTGGCTGACCTTGAGGGCGCGGGTCCTGCGGCCCTGCTCGGCGAGGCGTGCGGCGACCCGGGCGACGGCGTCCTCGTCACCGGAGACCACCACCGAGCGGGGTCCGTTGACGGCGGCGAGGGCGACGCGGCCGGCCGTGTCGTCCAGCAGGGGCAGGACCTCGTCCTCGCCTGCCTCCACGGCGGCCATGGCGCCGCCGGCCGGGAGGGCGGCCATCAGGCGGCCCCGGGCGGCGACCAGGGTGCAGGCGTCGTCCAGGGAGAGGACACCCGCCACGTGGGCGGCGGCGAGTTCGCCGACGGAGTGGCCGGCGACGGTGTCGGGGACGGCGCCCCAGGACTCCACCAGCCGGTACAGGGCGACTTCGAGCGCGAACAGGGCGGGCTGGGTGCAGGCGGTGTCGTCCAGGCGGGCCGCGGCGTCGGTGCCCTCGTCGGCGAACAGCACCTCGCGCAACGGCTGGTCGAGTTCCCGGTCGAAGCGGGCCAGTACGGCGTCCAGCGCGTCGGCGAACACCGGGTAACGGGCGTACAGGGCGCGGCCCATGGCGGCGCGCTGGCTGCCCTGGCCGGTGAAGAGGAACGCGAGCCGGCCGCGGGCGGCGGCGCCGGTGACCAGGGCACCGTCGGGGGTGCCGTCGCGCAGGGCGGTCAGGGCGCGGAGCACGCCGTCGCGGTCCGCGGCCAGGAGGACCGCCCGGTGCTCCAGGGTGGCCCGGGTGGTGGCCAGCGAGTGGGCCAGGTCGGGCAGCGGCTGCTCAGGGTGCGCCCCGGTGTGTTCGAGGAGGCGTCCGGCCTGGGCGCGCAGGGCGGGCGCGGTACGGGCGGACAGGACGAGGGGGGCGCCGGCCGGGAGCGTGTCGGGGCCGGCGGCGGCCTGCGGCGCGTCGACGGCGGGGGCCGGGGGCTGGGCGTCGGTGGCGGAAGTCGGCGCGGTCCGCGGTACGTCGGCGACGGGCGCCGGAGTTCCGTGAGCCGGGGCCTGCTCGACGACGGTGTGCACGTTGGTGCCGCTGAGGCCGAAGGAGGAGACGGCGGCGCGGCGGGGGCGGCCCGTGTCGGGCCAGGGCACGGTGTCGGTGGCCAGGTCGATGGCGCCGGACGCCCAGTCGACGTGGGTGGACGGGGTGTCCACGTGCAGGGTGCGCGGGACGGTGCCGTGGCGCATGGCCAGGACCATCTTCATGACGCCCGCGATGCCCGAGGCCATCTGGGTGTGGCCGATGTTGGACTTCACCGAGCCGAGCAGCAGCGGCCGTTCGGCGGGGCGGTCCTGTCCGTAGGTGGCGAGCAGGGCCTGGGCCTCGAGGGGGTCGCCGAGCGCGGTGCCGGTGCCGTGTCCCTCGACCACGTCGACCTCGCCCGGCGTCAGACCGGCGTTGGCGAGGGCCTGGCGGATGACGCGGGCCTGGGAGGGGCCGTTGGGGGCGGTGAGGCCGTTGGAGGCGCCGTCCTGGTTGACGGCGGAGCCGCGGATGACGGCGAGGACGGGGTGGCCGTTGCGGCGGGCGTCGGAGAGCCGCTCGACGAGGACCAGTCCGACGCCTTCGGCCAGGCTCATGCCGTCGGCGCCCTCCGCGTACGCCTTGCAGCGGCCGTCGGGGGCCATGGCGCGCTGCCGGCTGAAGCCGGTGAAGGCGCTGGGGGTGGCCATGACGCTGACGCCGCCGGCCAGGGCGAGGCTGCTCTCGCCGTTGCGCAGCGACTGGCAGGCCAGGTGCAGCGCGACCAGCGAGGAGGAGCAGGCGGTGTCCAGGGTGACGGCCGGGCCCTCCAGGCCGAAGGTGTAGGCGAGGCGGCCGGACATCACGCTGGAGATGGTGCCGGTGATGAGGTGGCCCTCGGCGCCCTCGGTGGCGGCTCCGCCCGCCGTGTAGTCCTGGTAGCTGGCGCCGATGAAGGTGCCGGTGGAGCTGCCGCGCAGGGTGGCCGGGTCGATGCCGGCGCGTTCCAGGACCTCCCAGCCGGTCTCCAGCAGGAGCCGCTGCTGCGGGTCCATGGCGAGCGCCTCGCGCGGCGAGATGCCGAAGAAGGCGGCGTCGAAGTCGGCGACGTCGTGGAGGAAGCCGCCCTGGGTGGAGTAGGTGGTGCCGGGGCGGTCGGGGTCCGGGTCGTACAGGGCCTCGGCGTCCCAGCCGCGGTCGGCGGGGAAGCCGGTGATGGCGTCGCCGCCGGAGGCGACGAGGTCCCACAGGTCCTCGGGCGAGCCGATGCCGCCGGGGTAGCGGCAGCTCATGGCGACGACGGCGATCGGCTCGTCGTCGGCCGCGACGGTGGCGCGGAAGGCGGCACCGTCCTCGGTGCCGGGGCCGCCGACGAGGCCGCGCAGGTGGGCCACGAGGGAGAGCGGGTCCGGGTAGTCGAAGACCAGGGTGCTGGGCAGGCTGAGGCCGGTGACGGCGGCCAGCCGGTTGCGCAGGTCGACGGCGGTGAGGGAGTCGAAGCCGACATCGCGGAAGGCGCGCCGTTCGGAGAGCACGTCCGGGGAGGCGTGGCCGAGGACGGTGGCGGCCTCGGAGCGGACCAGGTCGAGCAGGAGCCGGTCCTGTTCGCCGCCGGGCAGCGACCGCAGCCGGGCGGTGAACTCGCCGCCCTCGGCGGCGAGGCCGGCGGACTCCTCGGTGAGCCGCCGTACGTCGGGCACGTCCTCGAACAGGGCGGTCGGCCGGGCGGAGGTGAACACCGGGTGGTAGCGGTCCCAGTCGACGTCGGCGACGGCGAGGACGCCCTCGTCGCCGTCGAGGGCCTGGCGCAGTCCCGCCAGGGCCAGTTCCGGGTTCATGAAGACGAGGCCGCTGCGGCGGATCTGGGTGGGGTCGACGCGGCCGAGTTTCATGTCGTCGGCCCAGATGCCCCACGAGAGGGAGGTGGCGCGGGCGCCGCGGGCGCGACGGTGTTCGGCGAGGGCGTTGAGGTGGGCGTTGGCGGCGACGTAGGCGGCGTGCCGGCCGCTGCCCCACATGCCGGCCGTGGAGGAGTACAGGACGAACGCGTCGAGCTGGTCGTCGTCGAGGAGTGCGTCGAGGTGGGCGGCGCCGGCGGTCTTGGCGTGCACGACCTTGGCGAAGGCGTCGAGGCCGGTCTCCTCGATCGACTGGAGTTCGATGACGGCGGCGGTGTGGAAGACGGAGCGTACGGTGCGGCCCTCGGCGGTGAGCCGGTCCAGCAGGGCGGCGACCGCGTCCCGGTCGGTGACGTCGCAGGCGGCGACGGTGGCGGTGCAGCCGCGGTCGGCGAGTTCGGCGACGAGTCCGGCCGCGCCGGGGGCGCTGTCGCCGCGTCGGCTGGTGAGCACCAGGTCGCGGGCGCCCTGGTCGGCGAGCCAGCGGGCCAGGTGGGGGCCGAGGGTGCCGGTGCCGCCGGTGACCAGGACGGTGCCGCGCGGCGTCCAGTCGGTGCCGCCCGAGGGGGCGGGGGCCGGGGTGACGCGGCGGGCGAGGACGCCGGAGGCGCGGACGGCGACCTGGTCCTCGCCGGTGGTGCCGGACAGGACGGCGGCGAGCCGTTGGGCGGCGCGATGGTCCAGGGTCTCGGGCAGGTCGACGGTGCCGCCCCAGCGCTGCGGGTGTTCGAGGGCGGCGGTCCAGCCGAGGCCCTGCACGAGGGCCTGGGCGGGGCGGGTGAGCCGGTCGGCTCGGCCGGTGGAGACGGCGCCGCGGGTCAGGGCCCACAGCGGGGCGTCGAGACCGGCGTCGCCGAGGGCCTGGATCAGGACGACGCTGAGGGCGAGGCCGGTGGGGAGCACCGGGTGGGCGGTGCCGGTGTCCTCGGCGGCGGCCAGCAGGGAGACGACGCCGGACGGTGCGGCCGTCGCGGGCAGCTCGCGCAGGCGGGCCGCTAGGGCGTCGCGGTCGGTGTCGGCGGCGTTCAGCGTCAGCGTGCGCACGTCGGCGCCGTGGGCGGTGAGCGCGTCGTGGACGGCGGTGGCGCCGTCGGGGTCGGCGCCGTCGGCGGTGACCAGCAGCCAGGTGCCTTCGAGGGTGGCGGAGGGCAGGGTGCCCAGTGGCTTCCAGGTGGCGCGGTACCGCCAGGAGCCGAGGGTGGAGCGGTCGCGGCGCTGCTTGCGCCAGGTGGACAGGGCGGGCAGGACGGGGGCGAGACGGTCGCGGTCCAGGTGGAGCCGGGAGGCGAGGGAGTCCACGTCCTCCTGCTCGACCTCGGCCCAGAACTCCTGGTCGGCGGGGTCGCCGTCACCGGCGCCCGGCGGGCGGGCGGCGACGGTCCACAGGTGCTCGCGCTGGAAGGCGTAGGTGGGCAGGGGTGTCCTGCGGGCGCCGGTGTCCGCGTAGACGGTGTGCCAGCCGGCGCGTCCGCCGCGCACCCACTGCTCGGCGAGGGAGGCCAGGAAGCGGTCGGTGCCGCCCTGATCGCGGCGCAGGGTGCCGGCGACGGCGACCGGGGCGCCGCTCTCCTCGGCGCTCGCCTGCACCGCCATGGTGAGCACGGGGTGCGGGCTGATCTCGACGAACACCGAGTGGCCGGTGCCGATCAGGGACTGTACGGCGTCGTCGAAGCGGACGGTCTGCCGCAGGTTGCGGTACCAGTAGGCGGCGTCGAGGCCGGTGGTGTCGAGGGTTTCGCCGGTGACGGTGGAGCGGAAGGGGACGCGGGACTCGCGGGGCGTGACGGGGGCGAGGAGGTCGAGGAGTTCGTCGCGCAGCCGCTCGACCTGCGGGGAGTGGGAGGCGTAGTCCACGGCGACGCGCCGGGCCCGCACGTCGCGGGCGGTGAACTCGGCGTGCAGCGCGTCGAGGGCCTCGGGGGTGCCGGCGAGGACCACGGACCGGGGTCCGTTGACGGCGGCGACGCACACGTCACCGGCGTGGGCGGTGAGGAACTCCTCGGTCTCGTCCGCGGGCAGTTGCACGGACATCATGCCGCCGGAGCCGGCCAGGACGCGGCCGATGGCCCGGCTGCGCAGGGCGACGACGCGGGCGCCGTCCTCCAGGGTGAGGGCGCCGGAGACGACGGCGGCGGCGATCTCGCCCTGGGAGTGGCCGACGACGGCGTCGGGGGTGACGCCGTGGGCGCGCCACAGCTCGACCAGGGACACCATGACGGCCCAGGTGGCGGGCTGGACGACGTCGACGCGGTCGAAGCCGGGCGCGCCGTCGGCGCCGCGGACGACGTCCACCAGGGACCAGTCGGTGAACGGGGCGAGGGCGGCGGCGCACTCGTGCAGCCGCTCGGCGAACACCGGCGAGGTGTCGAGGAGTTCGGCGCCCATGCCGGCCCACTGGGAGCCTTGGCCGGGAAAGACGAAGACGGTGCGGCCGTCGGTGTCGGCGGTGCCGTGGACGACGCGCGAGGTGGACTGCCCCTCGGCGAACGCGGTGAGGGCGGCGGTCAGTTCGTCCGTTCCGGTGCCGAGGGCGACGGCGCGGTGTTCGAGGACGGAGCGGGCGGTGATCAGGGTGTGGCCGACGTCGGCCGGGTGGGGTGCGGCGGCGGTGACGTGGGCGGCGAGGTTTCCGGCCTGGTCGCGCAGGGCGGCGGGGGCGGCGGCGGACAGGATCCAGGGCAGGGTGGCGCCGGCCGGGAGGGCGGGCTCGGGGCGCGGGTCGTGCGCGGTCTCGGTGGGCGGCTGTTCGAGGATGGCGTGCGCGTTGGTGCCGCTGATGCCGAAGGAGGACACGGCGCAGCGCAGGGGGGCGTCCTCGCGGTGCCAGTCGGTGGTCTCGGTGACCAGGCGGACCGCGCCGCCGGACCAGTCGACGTGGGTGGAGGGCCGGTCGGCGTGCAGGGTGCGCGGCAGGACGCCGTGGCGCATCGCCATGACCATCTTGATGACCCCGGCGACGCCGGCGGCGGACTGGGTGTGGCCGATGTTGGACTTCACCGAGCCCAGCAGCAGCGGCCGTTCGGCCTCGCGGCCCTGGCCGTAGGTGCTGAGCAGGGCCTGCGCCTCGATGGGGTCGCCGAGCGCGGTGCCGGTGCCGTGCGCCTCGACGGCGTCGATGTCGGCGGTGGTGAGGCCGGCCGCGGTCAGCGCCTGGCGGATGACGCGGACCTGGGAGGGCCCGTTGGGGGCGGTGAGGCCGTTGCTGGCGCCGTCCTGGTTGACGGCGGAGCCGCGGACGACGGCGAGGACCTCGTGGCCGTTGCGCCGCGCGTCGGAGAGGCGTTCGAGGACGAGGACGCCGATGCCCTCGGCGAGGGTCATGCCGTCGGCGTCGTCGGAGAAGGCCTTGCAGCGGCCGTCCTTGGCCAGCGCCCGCTGGCGGCTGAACGCGATGAACGGCATGGGGTTGGTCATGACGGTGGCGCCGCCGGCCAGGGCGAGGCCGCTCTCGCCGTTGCGCAGCGACTGGCAGGCCAGGTGCAGCGCGACCAGCGAGGAGGAGCAGGCGGTGTCGACGGTGACGGCCGGGCCCTCCAGGCCGAAGGTGTAGGCGAGCCGGCCGGACAGGACGCTGGGGCTGGAGCCGGTGACGGCGTGGCCCGCGGAGCCGTCGTCCATGGCGACGCCGTAGTCCTGGTAGGTGGAGCCGATGAAGGTGCCGGTGGGGGTGGAGTGGACGGACGCGGGGTCGATGCCGGCGTGCTCGAACGCCTCCCAGGTGGTCTCCAGGAGCAGCCGCTGCTGGGGGTCCATGGAGACGGCCTCGCGGGGCGAGATGCCGAAGAAGCCGGGGTCGAACTCGCCCGCGTCGTGGAGGAAGCCGCCCTGGGTGGAGTAGGTGGTGCCGGGCCGGTCGGGGTCCGGGTCGTAGAGCGCGTCGGCGTCCCAGCCGCGGCCGGTGGGGAAGTCGGAGATGGTGTCGGTGCCCTCGGCCACCAGGCGCCAGAACGCGTCGGCGGAGCGGGCGCCGCCGGGGAAGCGGCAGCTCATGCCGATGATGGCGATGGGTTCGTCGGTGGCCGCGGACCCGGTGGGCGCGGCGGCGGATTCCTCGCCCGTGCCCAGCAGTTCGTCCTGGAGGTGGCGGGCGAGCGCGGTGGGGCTGGGGTAGTCGAAGACGAGGGTGGTGGGCAGGGCGAGGCCGGTGAGCGCGGCGAGGCGCTTGCGCAGTTCGACGGCGGTCAGCGAGTCGAACCCGGCGTCGCGGAAGGCCCGCTTGGCGGGGACGCCGTCGGCGGAGGTGTGGCCGAGGACGACCGCGGCCTCGGAGCGCACCAGGTCCAGCAGCAGCCGCTCCCGCTCGTCGCCGGTCAGTCCGCGCAGCCGCCCGGCCAGTTCGGAGACCGTCGCCGCGGTGTCCGCCGGGGCGGTGAGGGCCCGTACGGTGTCGATCTCGTCGAACAGGCGGCTGGCGCGTACGGCGGTGAAGACCGGGTGGTACCGGTCCCAGTCGACGTCGGCGACGACGACCGCGGTGTCCCGCTGGACGAGGGCCCGGCGCAGTTCCGCCACGGCGGTGTCGGGGGCCAGCAGGCGCAGTCCGCCGCGTTCCAGGGTGTCGGAGACGAAGTGGTGGGCGTGGGCCATGCCGACCTCGGCCCAGGGGCCCCAGGCGACGGAGGTGGCGGCCAGGCCCCGGGCGCGGCGGTGTGCGGCCAGGGCGTCGAGGTAGGCGTTGGCGGCGGCGTAGGCGCTCTGGCCCGCGCTGCCCCACACGCCGGCGACGGACGAGAACAGCAGGAAGAAGTCGAGGTCGTGGCCGTCGAGCAGGGCGTCGAGGTGGGCGGCGCCCAGCGTCTTGGCGGCCATGGTGGCGGCGGCGTCGGCCGGCGGGGTGTCGGTCAGCGCGGTGGCCTGGCCGACGCCCGCGGCGTGCACCACACCGGTGAGCGGGGCGTCGTCGGGAACGGCGGCGAGCACGGCGGCCAGGGCCTCCCGGTCGGCGCTGTCGCAGGCGGCGAGGGTGACGCGGGCCCCGGACCCCTCCAGTTCGGCGGCGAGTTCGGCGGCGCCGGGGGCGTCGGGGCCACGGCGGCCGGTGAGGATCAGGTGCCGGGCGCCGGCCCGGGCGAGCAGCCGGGCGGTCTCGGCGCCGAGTCCGCCGGTGCCGCCGGTGATCAGCACGGTGCCGGACGCGGTGAGGCCGTCCTCGCGGGGCAGGTCGGCACCGGGATGGCGGACGACGCGGCGCGCGAGGACTCCGGAGGGGCGCACGGCGACCTGGTCGTCGCCGTCGGGGGCGGCGAGGACGCCGACCAGGCGCTGTGCGGCGGGCGCGTCCAGCAGGGGCGGCAGGTCGACGAGGCCGCCGCGCTGCTCGGGGCGTTCCAGGGCGGCGACCCGGCCCAGGCCCCAGTGGGCGGCGCGGGCGGGGTGGGTGACCGGGTCGTCGGCGCCGGTGGAGACGGCGCCGCGGGTGACGGTCCACAGGGGTGCGGTGACACCGGCGTCCGCGCACGCCTGGGCGAGGACGACGCCGAGCGCGAAGCCGGCCGGCAGGCCGCCGGCGGCGTCGGGCCGGGGCCCGTCGGTGGGCTGGACGCCGTCCGTCAGGGGCAGCAGGGAGAGCAGGCCGGTGGCCTCCGCGGCACCGGCGGCGCGCAGGGTCTCGGTGAGCCGGGCCCGGTCGAGGTGGGCGGCGTCCAGGTCGAGGCGTTCGACGACCGCGCCGTGTCCGCGCAGCGCCTCCAGGAGGTCGGCGGATTCGCCGTCGCCGGCGGTGACGACGAGCCAGGTGCCGTCCAGGACCGGGGCGCCGGTGGTGGCGGCGGGGCGCCAGGCGATCTGGTAGCGGGCACCGTCCAGGAGCGTCTTGCGCTGCCGGTCGCGCCGCCAGGACGACAGGGAGGGCAGCAGCGAGTAGAGGGAGGCGTGTTCCTCGTCGCGCAGGCCGAGTAGTGCGGCCAGCGAGCCGGCGTCCTCGCGTTCCACGGCGGACCACAGGGCGGTGTCGGCGGGGTCGGTGGCGGCGGTGCGCGGGCCGGGGGCCTGGGTGTCGGGCCAGTACGTCTCGTGCTGGAAGGCGTAGGTGGGCAGTTCGACCGTTCTCGCGCCGGTACGGGCGTGCAGGGCCCGCCAGTCGACGGGTACGCCGCGCACGTGCAGCCGGGCGAGGGCGGTCAGCGCGCTGTCGGGCTCGGGGTGGTCGGTACGCAGCAGGGGCACCGCGTCGGCGCCGGAGGTGTCGCCGAGGGTGTCCAGGGCGAGGGCGGCCAGGGCGCCGCCGGGGCCGAGTTCGAGGCAGGTGGCGGCGCCGGCGTCGTGGGCGGCGCGCACGGCGTCGGCGAAGCGGACGGTGCCGCGGACGTGCCGGACCCAGTAGTCGGCGGTGCGCAGGTCGTCGCCGGTGGCGAGGGCGCCGGTGAGGTCGGACACGACGGGCACGGACGGCTCGTGGTAGGTCAGGCCCTCGGCGACGCGGCGGAACGCGTCGAGCATGGCGTCCATGCGCGGCGAGTGGAAGGCGTGGCTGACCCTGAGGCGCCGGGTGGTGCGGCCCTGGGCGGCGAAGTGCGCGGCGACGCGTTCGGCGGCGTCCGCGTCACCGGAGACCACGACGGCCCGCGGCGCGTTGACGGCGGCCAGAGCGACCTGGTCCTCCTGCCCGCGCAGCAGCGGCAGCACCTCGTCCTCGGCGGCTTCGACGGAGTACATGGCGCCGCCCTCGGACAGGTCCCGCATCAGCCGGGCCCGTGCGGCGACGAGCGTGCACGCGTCGTCGAGGGAGAGGACGCCGGCGACGTGGGCGGCGGTGATGCCGCCGACGGAGTGGCCGAGCAGCACGCCGGGGCGCACGCCCCAGGAGCGGACCAGGTGGTACAGGGCGGTCTCGAGGGCGAACAGGGCGGGCTGGGTCCAGCCGGTGTCGTACAGCGCGGCGGCCTGGGGGGTGCCGTCCTCGGCGAACAGGACGTCCTTGAGGGAGCCGGGCGCGGTGTCGCTTCCGGCGTCGCGCAGGAGCGGGTCCAGTCGCGCCACGATCTCGTCGAGGGCGTCGGCGAACCGGGGGAAGCCGTCGTACAGTTCGCGGCCGGTGCCGGGGCGCTGGCTGCCCTGGCCGGTGAAGAGCAGGGCGGTCCGGCCGGCGCCGCCGCTCTCGCCGAGCACCAGGGCGGGGTCGGGGCGGTCGTCGGCGAGGGCGGCCAGCGCGCGGCGGACGTCGTCGGGGCGGCCGACCGCGACGGCGCGCTGCTCGAAGGCGGGCCGGGTGGTGGCCAGGGAGAGGGTGACGTCGGCCGGTTCGAGGGCCGGGCGCTCCTCCAGGTGCGCCAGCAGGCGGGCGGCCTGGGCACGCAGGGCGGGCCGGGTGCGGGCGGACAGGGCCCAGGGCAGTACGGCGGGCGCGGGGCGGGCGGCGTCGGCGGGGCGCGGGGCGGGACGGTCGGCGGGCTGTTCGAGGACGACGTGGGCGTTGGTGCCGCTGATGCCGAAGGAGGACACGGCGGCGCGGCGGGGCCGGCCGGTCTCGGGCCAGGCGGTGGGCTCCCGCAGAAGGGTGACCGCGCCGTCCTCCCAGTCGACGTGGCGGGAGGGGCGTTCGGCGTGCAGGGTGCGCGGGAGCGCGCCGTGCCGCATCGCCATGACCATCTTGATGACGCCGGCGACACCGGCGGCGGCCTGGGTGTGGCCCAGGTTGGACTTGACGGAGCCGAGCAGCAGCGGCCGGTCCTCGGGCCGGTCCTGGCCGTAGGTGGCCAGGAGTGCCTGGGCCTCGATCGGGTCGCCCAGGGTCGTCCCCGTGCCGTGCGCCTCGACGGCGTCCACGTCACCCGGGGTGAGGCCGGCGCTCGACAGCGCCTGGCGGATGACGCGCTGCTGGGAGGGGCCGTTGGGCGCGGTGAGGCCGTTGGAGGCGCCGTCCTGGTTGACGGCGGAGCCGCGCACCACGGCGAGGACGCGGTGGCCGTTGCGCCGCGCGTCGGACAGCCGCTCCAGGACGACGACGCCGACGCCCTCCGACCAGCCGACGCCGTCGGCGTCGTCGGAGAACGCCTTGCAGCGGCCGTCGGGTGACAGGCCGCGCTGCCGGGAGAACTCGATGAGGGAGGTGGGCGTCGACATCACGGTGACGCCGCCGGCGAGGGCGAGCGAGCACTCCCCGGACCGCAGCGCCTGCATCGCCCAGTGCATGGCGACCAGCGAGGAGGAGCAGGCCGTGTCGACGGTGACCGCCGGGCCTTCCAGGCCGAGGGCGTAGGAGACCCGGCCGGAGGCGATGCTGGGGGCGGTTCCGCTGCCCTGGTGGCCCTCGAACCGCTCGTCGGCGAGCGTGGCCGAGTAGTCGCTGTACATGACGCCGGCGAAGACGCCGGTCTGGCTGCCGCGCAGGGCCACGGGGTCGATGCCCGCGTGTTCCACGGCCGTCCAGGACGTTTCGAGCAGCAGGCGCTGCTGGGAGTCGGTGGCCAGGGCCTCGCGGGGGCTCATGCCGAAGAAGCCGGGATCGAAGTCGCCCGCGTCGTGCAGGAATCCGCCGTGGCGGGTGTACGAGGTGCCGGGGTGGTCCGGGTCGGGGTGGTAGAGGGCGTCGAGGTCCCAGCCGCGGTTGACGGGCAGGCCGCCGACGGCGTCGGTGCCCTCGCTGACCAGCCGCCACAGGTCGTCGGGCGAGGTGACGCCGCCGGGGTAGCGGCAGCTCATGCCGACGATGACGATCGGGTCGTCGGCGGTCGCGGCGGACGTCACGGCGGTGGTGGGGGCGGTCGTCGCCGGATCGTCGGCCAGTTCCGCCAGGAGGTGGCCGGCGAGGGCGGCGACGGTCGGGTAGTCGAAGACGACGGTGGCCGAGGTGCGCAGGCCGGTGGCGGCGGCGAGCCGGTTGCGCAGTTCCACGGCGGTCAGCGAGTCGAAGCCGAGGTCCTGGAAGGCGCGCTCGGGGTCGATGTCGGCGGCCGAGGCGTGGCCGAGGACGGTGGCGACCTGGGTGCGCACCAGGTCGGTGACGGTTTCGGTGCGCGTCTCGGCGTCCATGCCGGCCAGGCGCTGGGCGAGGCCCAGGGCGGTCGCGGAGCCGGTGCGCACGGTACGGCGCCGGGTGCGGACCAGGCCGCGCAGCAGCGGCGGCACCTCCGGCTGGGCGCGCAGCGCGGCGAGGTCCAGGCGGACCGGGAGGACGGTCGCGCGGGGCAGGCCGAGCGCGGTGTCGAAGAGGGCGAGGCCGTCCTGCGGGGCGAGCGGGGGCGTGCCGGTGCGGGACATGCGCCGCAGGTCGCGTTCCGACAGTTCGCCGGTCATGCCGGCGCCGGGTGCCCAGGGGCCCCAGCCGAGCGAGATCGCGGGCAGTCCGGCGTCGCGGCGGACGTGGGCGAGGGCGTCGAGGAAGGCGTTGGCGGCGGCGTAGCCGGCCTGGGCCGGGGCGCCGGTGGTGCCGGCCAGCGAGGAGAAGACGACGAACGCGGCGAGGGGGAGGTCCCGGGTCGCGCGGTGGAGGTTCCAGACGGCGTCGGCCTTGGGCCGCAGGACGGCGGCGAGCCGGTCCTCGGTGAAGGACTCCACGAGCCCGTCGTCGAGGACGCCCGCGGTGTGCACCACGGCGGTGACGGGGTGTTCGGCGGGGATTGCGGCGAAGATCCGGGTGACGGCTTCGGGGTCGGCGACGTCGCACGCCTCGACCCTCACCCGGGCGCCCGACTCGCCCAGCTCGGCGGCGAGTTCGGCGGCGCCGGGCGCGTCGGGGCCGCGGCGGCCGGCGAGCAGCAGGTGGCGCACGCCGTGGGCGGCGACGAGGTGGCGGGCGACGAGGGCGCCCAGACCGCCGGTGCCGCCGGTGACCACGACGGTGCCGTCCGGGTCCCAGGCGGTGGCGTCCGGTTCGGCCGGCGGGCGGACGCGGGCCAGACGGGCGCCGAGCACCGCCCCGTCGCGGACGGCGGTCTGCGGCTCGTCGCAGGTGAGGGCGTCCGCCAGGGCCGCGTCTGCCGGGTGGCCGGGGTCGAGGTCGAGGAGTCCGAAGCGGCCGGGGTGTTCGGCCTGGGCCGAGCGGACCAGGCCCCAGACGGCGGCCGCGGCGGGGTCGGCCACGCCGTGCGGGCCGGCGGCGACGGCGCCCCGGGTGACGAACACCAGACGTGCCCCGGTGCGAGCGGGGTCGGCGAGCCAGGCGCGCAGAAGGGCGAGGGCACGGGCGGTGACCTCGTGCACGGAGGTGAGCACGGCGTCGGCGCCGGCACCGGCGACGGGGGCGAGGACCAGCGCGGGGATTTCCTCCCCGGCCCCGGCGAGCGGGGGTCGAACCGCGTCGCAGGCGAGGGCGCTCCCGGCGGACCCGGGGATGTACTGAGCCTCCGTCGGGGCGAGGGCATGCCCGGAGGGCCGGGGGGCGTCCTCGGGTCCCGCCGGGGCGAGGGCATGCCCGGAGGGTTCCGCGACGCCCTCATCCGGCGCGGCGGCGGCGCCGTCCGCCGGTGGTGCGGATGTGCCCGGCGCGGCGTGCGCCGTGCGGTCCCGCTCCCCCGCCCGGTCCCGCGGGCCCGGCTCGGGCAGCGTCACCACGTTCGCGCCCGCGTCGGACAGCGCACCGGTCAGCCCGAAGGGGTCGTCGCCGAGAAGGCCGACCGCGGTGGGCAGCGCACCGGCGTCCGGGCCGGCGGGCAGCCGGGTCCAGTCGAGGGCGAACAGCGCGTCGCGCCCGGCCGTGGCCCCCGGGGCGTCGGGGGCGCCGCGCAGGACGAGAGAGGACACCGAGGCGACGGGGGCCCCGGTGGGATCGGCGACGGCGAGGCAGACGGCGTCGTCCCCGGCCGGGGTGAGCCGCACCCGGACCTCGGTGGCGCCGCTCGCGTGCAGGGTGACGTCCTGCCACGCGAACGGCAGGCCGCCGCCCGGCTCCGCGCCCGGCGGGGCGAGGGCGACGGCGTGCAGGGCCGCGTCGAGCAGCGCGGGGTGGATGCCGAAGGCGGGGGCGTCGCCGGCCGGTCCGGAGTCGAGGGCGACCTCGGCGAACGTCTCCTCGCCGCGCCGCCACACGCCCCGCAGGGCGCGGAAGGCGGGGCCGTAGGAGAAGCCGGCGGCGCCGAGCCCGTCGTAGAAGCCGTCGAGGGCGACCGGCTCGGCCCCGGCCGGGGGCCACACGGTCGCGTCGAAGCCGTCGCCCGGGTGGCCGCCGGGGGCGAGGGTGCCGGTGGCGTGCCGGGTCCACGGCCGGTCGTCGTCGCCGTCGGGCCGGGCGTACAGGCTGAGGACGCGGCGGCCGGTGTCGTCCGGGTTCCCGACCCACACCTGCACCTGGACGCCGCCGTCCTCGGGCAGGGGCAGCGGGGCCGCCAGGGTCAGGTCCTCGACCCGATCGCAGCCCACCTCGTCGCCGGCGCGGACGGCCAGCTCGAGGAAGGCGGTGCCGGGGAGCAGGACGGTGCCGCGGACCGCGTGGTCGGCGAGCCAGGGGTGGGTGCGCAGCGAGAGACGGCCGGTGAGGAGCAGTCCGTCGGAGTTGGCGAGGGTGACCGCGGCGGACAGCAGCGGGTGGTGGGCGGCGCCGAGCCCGGCGGCCCGCAGGTCGCCGCTCGTGCCGGTGACGCCCTTCGGCCAGTACCGGTGGTGCTGGAAGGCGTAGGTGGGCAGGTCGGTGCGGCGGGCGCCGGTGCCCTCGAACCAGCCCTCCCAGCGCAGCGGCACGCCGTGCAGGTACAGGCCGGTGGCGGCCTCGGTGAGTGCGGTGGCCTCGGGGCGGCCCTTGCGCAGCGCGGGCAGGACGGCCGCCTCCTCGTGGCCCTGCGCGTCGAGGCAGGCGCGGGTGGGCGCGGAGAGGGTGCCGTCGGGGCCGACTTCGAGGAAGACGCCGGTGCCGTGGGCGGCGAGCCAGGAGACGCCGTCGGCGTGGCGCACGGTGTGGCGGACGTGGTCGGCCCAGTAGTCGGCGGAGGTGAGCTGCTCGACCGTGGCGGGCTCGCCGGTCAGGTTGGAGACGACGGGCAGAACGGGGGCCTGCGGGGAGAGTCCGGCGACGACGGACCGGAAGGCGTCGAGCATCGGCTCCATCAGCGGCGAGTGGAAGGCGTGCGACACCCGCAGCCGCCGGGTGCGGCGGCCGAGGCCGGCGAAGTGCGCGGCGACGGCCTCCACGTCCTCGGCGACACCGGCGACGACGACGGAGGCGGGGCCGTTGACGGCGGCGACGGACAGCCGGGCGGACCGCTCGGCGACCAGCACAGCGACCTCGTCCTCGGTGGCCTCGACGGAGGCCATGGCGCCGCCCTCGGGCAGCGCCTCCATGAGGCGGCCGCGGGCGAGGACCAGGGCGCAGGCGTCCTGGAGGGTGAAGACGCCGGCGACGTGGGCGGCGGCGATCTCGCCGACCGAGTGGCCGGCGAGGTGGTCCGGGGTGACGCCCCAGGACTCGATCAGCCGGTAGAGGGCGACCTCGACGGCGAAGAGGGCGGGCTGTGCGTGGCCGGTTCGGTCGAGGAGTCCGGCGTCCGCGGCGCCCTCCTCGTCGCCGTCGAGGAGCAGGGAACGCAGCGGTCCGTCGGGGCCGCCGTCGAGGTGCCCGAGGATCTCGTCCAGGGCGCGGGCGAAGACGGGGAAGCGCGCGTACAGTTCGCGGCCCATGCCGGGGCGCTGGGAGCCCTGGCCGGAGAAGAGCACGGCGAGCTTGGCGCGGCCCTGCACCTGGCGGGTGGTCAGTCCCGGTGCGGTGCCTGCCTCGGCGAGCGCGGTGAGCGCGGTGAGCGCGCCGTCGTGGTCGGCGGCCGTGAAGGCGGCGCGGTGCTCGAAGGCGGAGCGGGTGGTGGCCAGCGCGTGGGTGACGTCGAGGTCGGCCGGTCCGGGCCGGGTGTCGAGCCGGTCGAGGAGGCGGGCGGCCTGGGCGCGCAGCGCCCCGGCGGTGCGGGCGGACAGCAGCCAGGGCAGGGCGCCGTGCGGGACGGACGGGGTGCCCGGTCCGGCCGGGAGGGCGGGGGCCCCGCTCGGCGCGGGAGCGTCCTCGCCGACGGCCCGGCCTTCCGGCACCGGCCCGGCCGCTGTTCCGCCGTCCGCGGCAGTCCCTGGGTCGGACCCGGCGGAGACCGCCGCGGCGCCGGCCGGTGCCTCGGCCGGTGCCTCTTCGATGATGGTGTGCGCGTTGGTGCCGGACAGGCCGAACGACGAGACGCCGGCGCGGCGCGGCGCGTCCGTCCGCCGCGGCCACGGGGCGGGCTCGGTGAGGAGGCGTACCGCCCCCGACTCCCAGTCGACGTGGGTGGTGGGCCGGTCCACGTGCAGGGTGCGGGGCAGCAGTTCGTGCCGCAGCGCCATGACCGTCTTGATGACGCCGGCGACACCGGCCGCGGCCTGGGTGTGGCTGATGTTGGACTTCACCGAGCCGAGCAGCAGGGGCCGTTCGGGGTCGCGGCCCTGTCCGTAGGTGGCGAGCAGGGCCTGTGCCTCGACCGGGTCGCCGAGGACGGTGCCGGTGCCGTGCGCCTCGACGGCGTCCACCTCGGCGGCGGACAGGCGCGCGTTGACCAGGGCAGCCTCGATGACGCGCTGCTGGGAGGGGCCGTTGGGGGCGGTCAGGCCGTTGGAGGCGCCGTCCTGGTTGACGGCGGAGCCGCGCACCACGGCGAGCACGTGGTGGCCGTTGCGGCGGGCCTCGGAGAGCCGTTCCAGGACGAGGACGCCGACGCCCTCGGCCCAGCCGGTGCCGTCGGCGGCGTCGGCGAACGACTTGCAGTGGCCGTCGCCCGCCAGGCCGCCCTGGCGGGCGAACTCGACGAAGGTGGTGGGACTCGCCATCACGGTGACGCCGGCCGCCAGCGCGAGCGAGCACTCCCCGGCGCGCAGGGACTGCGCGGCCAGGTGCAGGGCGACCAGGGACGAGGAGCACGCGGTGTCGACGGTCACGGCGGGGCCGACGGCGCCGTAGAAGTAGGAGAGCCGGCCGGACAGGATGCTGGTGGCGTTGCCGGTGAGCTGGAACCCCTGGACGTCGTCGTCGGGGCCGACCCGGTAGTCCTGCGGCATGGCGCCGACGAACATGCCGGTACGGCTGCCGCGGACGGCGGCCGGGTCGATGCCGGCGCGCTCGAACGCCTCCCAGGAGGTTTCCAGGAGCAGCCGCTGCTGCGGGTCCATGGACAGTGCCTCGCGCGGCGAGATACCGAAGAAGTCCGCGTCGAAGGCGGGTGCGTCGTGCAGGAAGCCGCCCGCGAAGTCGGCGGGCGCGTCCCCGGTCGCCGCCTCCCAGCCGCGGTCCCGGGGCATGGGGCTGATGCCGTCCTCGCCGGCCACCAGCATCCGCCACAGGTCTTCGGGGCTGCTCACGCCGCCCGGGTAGCGGCAGCCCATGCCGACGATCGCGATGGGCTCGGTGGCCGCCGCCTCCAGCTCGCCCACCCGCTGCCGGGAACGCTTCAGGTCCGCGCTGGCCCGCTTGAGGTAGTCCCGGAGCTTCTGTTCCTTGTCCATTTCAACGCAACCCATCTGGAAAAGACCGGCGGACGGCTGGTGGTCCGGCGTGGGCACCGGATGTTCGGGACGGCCGTTCGACACCGGGACGACCGGGATCCTGGTAGGAGGGGGGCGGTGGCGGGAGGCACCGGGGCGGCGGCGGGACCGGCGCGGAAGGTCACACGCGGGGGCGGCCGGGCCGCGGCTCCCGCCGGGGGCCGCGGGTCCGGGCCGGTTCCCCGGCCCGGCACCGCGCGGGCACCGCACGGGGCTCCGCTCCTCGGGAGCGGGCGCCCGGTGCGGGTGGCGTACACACGGTTTCGCGGACCATGCGCCCAGTGTCGGCGGGAACGCCTGCGGAATTCCCTAGTGTGTGCGGGGGCCCGGGCCCGGCCGGGCCTACCGGTTACCGGCGCGGGCCCGGTGGGGCCGTCGGGCCTACCAGTTCCCGGCGGCGGCGACCAGTCGGCTGTAGTCCCGGTCGCGGGAGGCCTGGCGCAGGTCGGACTCGACCATCATGCGCATGAGCTGCTCGAAGTCGGCCTCGGGTTCCCAGCCCAGCTCCCGGCGGGCGTTGCCGGAGTCGGCGCACAGGGTCTCGACCTCGGCGGGCCGCACGAGGTTCGGGTCGACGACGACGTGGTCCCGCCAGTCCAGCCCCACGTGTTCGAAGGCGATCCGGGCCGCGTCCCGGACCGTGTGCATCCGGCCGGTGCCGACGACGTAGTCCCCGGGCTCCTCCTGCTGGAGCATCAGGTGCATGGCGCGCACGTAGTCGCCGGCGAAGCCCCAGTCACGCTCAGCGTCCAGGTTGCCGAGGCTGAGTTTGTCGGCCATGCCCAGTTTGATCTGGGCCACGGCCAGAGTGATCTTGCGGGTCACGAACTCGGCGCCGCGGCGCGGTGACTCGTGGTTGAAGAGGATGCCGGACACGCCGTACATCCCGAAGGACTCGCGGTAGTTTCGGGTGATGTAGTGCCCGAAGGTCTTGGCCACGCCGTACGGGCTGCGCGGGTGGAACCGGGTCGTCTCGCTCTGCGGGCTCTCGGCGACCTGCCCGAACATCTCGGAGGAGGACGCTTGGTAGAAGCGGATCTGGCCGCGGGCGGCGCCGCCGGAGGACTTGCTGAGTCCGCTGACCATGCGGATGGCCTCCAGCATGCGCAGCACGCCGGTGCCGTTGACCTCGGTGACGAGTTCGGGTTGCTGCCAGGACATGGGGACGAAGGAGATGGCCCCCAGGTTGTAGACCTCGTCGGGCTGGACCAGGTCGACCGCCGAGACCAGGCTGCCCTGGTCCATCAGGTCGCCGTCCACGAAGGACAGGCCGGGGATGAGTTCCGCCGTCCGGTCCTTTCGCGGGTTGGCCTGGCCCCGGCAGAGCCCCCACACCTGGTAGCCGAGGCCCAGCAGGTGCTCGGCCAGGTAGGAGCCGTCCTGCCCGGTGATTCCGGTGATCAGTGCGCGCTTGGACATCTTTCCTCTTTCCACCGCCACGGAGAGGACCGGTCGGGTGGGGGTCCGCATCCGCGGGCCGGACGCGGCGGCACCCGAGGCGAGATGCGCACGCTCCGGCGGAGGGACCGGACCGTCGGCCCCTCCGCCGGACCACGAGACGCACGGCCTGCTCTCACGAGCCGTCCTCGTGGAAGCCATGCAAGCACTGCGGGGGCTAAGGAATTTGCGAGTCTTCCGGAGAGGTGCCGACGGCGGGCCGGCGGCACACCGTCGCAAGTCGGCGCGAATCGCTCAGGGGGTGCGGTGCCGGAGCGGGCGGTCCGTGGCGGGCCCGGACCGCCGGCCGTCACGCCCGGTGCTCCGGCTCCTCCTCCTCGATCGCGGCCGGGCGTAGCTGGGCGGCACGGATGCGCGCGATGTCCAGTTTGCGACCCCGGTCGAAGCGGTAGAGGCCGTTCTGTTCCTGGAAGACGTCGGTCAGTTGCGTGTAGCAGTAGCCGAACATGCCGCGGTCCGACAGCAGTACTTCGGTCAGACCGGCGAACCGCTCGTGGAACTCCGCCTCGTCGCGGACGCGTTCGCCGTAGCCCCAGGACTCGGTGCGGTCCTCGCCGGAGCGGTCGGCGGCCGCCTCGGGGTCCCACCAGATGCCGCCGAACTCGCTGACGAAGTACGGCTGACCCCGGTAGGGCCGGGAGTACGGGGTGCCGTTCTCGTACGCGTTGACGAAGGGGGCGTCCTTGGCGAGGCCGGACATCAGCTCCCGGAAGGCGGCCGGGTCCTGTTCGTAGTTGTGGGAGTCGTAGACGTCGGTCTCGGCGACCCGGTGGGCGTAGCCGGAGGCGTCGATGACCGGCCGCGTGGTGTCCATGGCCTTGGTGGCCAGGAACATCGCGCGGGTCACGTCGTCGAGTACCGTGATGCGGTCGTGGAGCTTTTGGTAGGTCTCGTTGAGCGGGCACCAGCCGATGATCGAGGGGTGCGAGTAGTCGCGTTCGAGCGCCTCCAGCCACTGGCCGACGTAGGAGGCGTCGGGCCGCTGGTTGTCGCCGGAGGAGCCGCCCGTCTCGCAGCCCCAGTCGCCGAACTCGCCCCAGACCAGGTAGCCGAGGCGGTCGGCGTGGTAGAGGAAGCGCTCCTCGAAGACCTTCTGGTGCAGTCGGGCCCCGTTGAAGCCGGCTTCCATGGCCAGCTCGATGTCGCGCACCAGGGCCTCGTCGGTCGGAGCGGTCATCAGCCCGTCCGGGTACCAGCCCTGGTCGAGGACGAGGCGCTGGAAGACCGGGCGTCCGTTGAGGAGGACGGCCTTGCCGCGCAGGCCGACGGCGCGCAGGCCGGCGTAGCTCTGGGCGCTGTCGACGATCCGCCCGGCGGCGTCGAGGAGCTCGAGACGCAGGTCGTACAGGTGCGGGTCGCCGGGGCCCCACTCCCGTCGCCGGTCGTCCGGCACCGGCAGGTGCAGGCGCGGGGCGAGGTCCAGGTCGGCGCGGGCCTCGGCGCGGCTCACCTCGCCCCCGGCGTCGGCCAGGACGGCGCGTACCCGGTGTCCGGGCCGGTTGCCGGACAGCGGCAGTTCGAGGTGGAAGGCGGAGCCGGCCAGGTCGGGGGTGATCCGGGGGCGGCGCAGGTGCAGGTCGGGGACGGGCTCCAGCCAGACGGTCTGCCAGATGCCTGTCACCCGGGTGTAGTTGCAGTCGTGGTTGGCGTACTCGACGGCCTGCTTGCCGCGGGCCTGCGGGCCTGACTTCGGGTCGCGGGCGCGGACGGTGATGACGACCTCCTCCCCCGCCCCGGCGATGTCGCCGAGGTCGGCGGTGAAGGGGGTGAAGCCGCCGCGGTGCCGGGCGACCTCCTTGCCGTCGGCCCACACGGTGGTGTCGTGGTCGACGGCGCCGAAGTGCAGCAGTACGCGGCGTCCGGCCCAGGCCGCCGGAAGGGTGAGGGCGCGCCGGTACCAGACGGCCTCCAGGAAGTCGGTGTCCCCGATGCCGGACAGTTCGGACTCGGGCGGGAAGGGTACGAGGATCTCGCCGTGCAGCTCGCGGTCGAGCAGGCCGCGCTCGAGTCCGCTGTCGCCCCGGTCGGTCTCGAACTGCCAGGCGCCGTTCAGGTTGAGCCAGTCGCGGCGCACGAACTGCGGTCGCGGGTACTCCGGGCGCGGTGCGGAGTGAGTGGGCACACATGCTCCAGTCGATCGGTGGGCCGGCGCGGGAGCGCCGGACCCGTGTCTACAGCGGGTGGAACGAGGGTCAGGAACCGCCGAGGCCGGTGGTGGCGACGGAGTTGACGATGCGGCGCTGGAAGAGGAGGAAGAACACGATCAGCGGCAGGGCCGCCAGCAGGGCGGACGCCATGGACTGCGCGTACTGGATGCCGTAGGCGTCCTTCACGGTGGCCAGGCCCACCGGGAGGGTCATCAGGTCCGGGTCGTTGGTCACGATGAACGGCCACATGAAGTTGTTCCACGCCCCGATGAAGACGAAGATCGCCACGGCGGCCACGATCGGCCGGGAGAGCGGCAGCACGATCGACCGGAAGACGCGGAATTCGCGGGCGCCGTCGATCCGGGCCGCCTCCTCCAGTTCCTTGGGGATGCCGTCGAAGAACCGCTTGAGGATGAACACCATCATCGGGGCGACGACCTGGGGCAGGATGACCGCCGCATAGGTGTCGACCAGGTTGAACAGGAGCATCTGCTCGAACAGCGGCACGACGAGCAGTTGCGGCGGGATCATGATGGCGGCGACGGTGACGGCGAGCAGCGCCCGACGGCCGCGGAAGGTGCCGCGCGAGAAGCCGTACGCCGCGAGGGTGGAGACCACCACCGTGATCAGCGTGACCAGTGCGGCGATCAGGAAGCTGTTGAAGGCCCAGACGGACACGTTGCCGCGCTCGAGTATCCGCTGGTAGGCGTCGAGGGTGAAGGCGCCCTTGAACGGTGACAGACCGGGGGTGGAGACGTCCTTCTCGCTCTGCGCCGACGTCACGATCGCCCACAGGAACGGCACCAGCCACAGGGCCGCCAGGACGGCGAGCGCCGCCCCGGCCAGGACGCGGGGCAGCCGGCCGTGGCCGAGGAGCAGGGGGGCGCCGGCCGTTTCGCGGGGTGGACGGCGCCGTGTGCGGACGGTGGTGGCGGTTGCGGACACGGTCAGTCCTCCTGACGGAAGAGGCGGAGCTGCACGAGCGAGACGACGATGACGAGTGCGAAGAAGAGGTAGGAGATGGCGGAGGCGTAACCGAGCCGGTAGCCGGTGAAGCCGACGTCGTAGACGTACTCCAGGACGGGCCGGGTCGAGCCGTTGGGGCCGCCCTTGGTGAGGATGTAGATCTGGTCGAACACCTTGAGCGACGCGAGGACCTGGAGCATGGCCACCAGGACGGTCGTCCTGCGCAGTTGCGGCAGGGTGACGGACCACAGGCGGCGCCAGGCGCCGGCCCCGTCGAGCGCCGCCGCCTCGTCGAAGGTCGGGGGCAGGGACTGGAGGGCGGCGAGGTAGAGCAGGAAGTTGAAGCCGATCGTCCACCAGACGGTGAGGGCGGCGACCGACCACATGGCGACGGACTCGTCGGACAGCCAGCCGACCGGCTCCAGTCCGAACGTGGTGAGCAACTGGTTGCCGAGGCCCAGGTCGGGCTGGTAGAGCCAGGTCCAGATGAGGGTCACCACGGTCACCGGCAGCAGGTAGGGGGCGAAGAACGCCAGCCGCCACGCCCACTGCCCGGCGAGCCCGCTGTGCACCAGCAGCGCCATCGCCAGCGCGATCAGCACCAGCGGCACGCTGGAGATGACGGTGAACACGACGGTGTTGCCGAGGCTGCTCCACACGTCCGGATCGCCGAGGGCCTCGGCGTAGTTGTCGAAGCCGACGAAGCTCGTGTCGCGCAGGGCCAGTGAGCTGTCGGTGAAGCTCATCCACAGCCCCTGCACGATCGGCCACACCATGAAGAGGCCGAAGACGAGCAGGAACGGCAGGACGAAGAGGAACCCGGCTCCCGGGGTGGTGCGCGTCCGGCGCGGGGTGCCGCGACGGCGGCCCGCGGCGCCGGCGGCGGGTGGGCCGGTCTGCGCCTCGGTGCCGAGGGGTGCGGTGGTGGTCACGTCTCTCACTCCTTCGGCTCTTCTCAGGCCACCGGGTTGGGCTGCCGCAGCAGCGCGTCCGCCTCGCGGACCATCTGACGCACCGCCTTGTCGGCGGAGGTGTTGCCCAGCAGCGCCGACTGGAGCGGCTGGCACATGCGGTTCTGAAAGTTCGAGCCGGCGCCGACGAACCAGTTGGGCGGGTCGAGCACCGCCACTTCCGCGGCGTCGGCGTAGGAGGACTGCGGGGTGAGGGCGGCGTACTCGGGCTCGGCGAGCACGGGCTGGTAGGCGGGGATGTGTCCGGCGCTCGCCCAGGTGAGGCTCTGCTTGAGTATCTCGGCGACGTACCGGTGGGCCTCGCGGCGCCGGGCGGGGTCGGGGTTCTCCTGGTGGGGCAGGACGAAGCTGTGGCTGTCGGTGTAGACGGCCGGTTCGTCGAAGACCTGGGGGAAGGAGGCGGCGCCCAGCGGGATACCGGTCTTCTTCAGCGTCGGCAGCTCCCACTCCCCCAGCATGGCCATGCCGCCGCGACCGCTGGTGAAGGCGGCCAGCGCGCTGTTGTAGTCCAGGTTGTTGGGGTTGGTACGGCCGTCGAAGAGCTGCATCATGAAGGTCACGACGCGTACGGCGGCGTCGGTGTCGATCCGCGGGGGCCCGCCGTCGGGCAGGGTGAACTCGGCGCCGGTCTGCGCGTAGAGGGCGGCGAACAGGCGCCAGTTCTGCGCGGTGTCGGTGACGTGGCCGAACAGGATGCCGGCCTCCCCCGTCGCCTCGGCGAGGGCCTTGCCCGCGTCCAGCAGGGCCTCGGGCGAGCCCATCGGGGCGAGCTCGCCCGAGGAGTCCAGGAGGCCGGCGGCGTCCGCGGCCTCCTGGTCGTAGAAGACGATGAAGGGGTGGACGTCGAGCGGGATCGCGTAGACCGTGCCGTCGAGCTGGGTCCGCCCCCAGACGGCGGGCGTGAAGTCCCCGCTCGTGACGCCGAACTCGGCGAGCAGGTCCAGGTCGAAGGGGTCCACCAGGCCGCCGGGCGCGTAGCCCGCCAGCCGGGACAGGTGCATGGCGGCCACGTCGGAGGCCCGGCCGCCGGCCGCGGACATGGCGAGCTTGGTGTAGTACGACGGCCCCCAGTCGAGGATCGTGCGGTCCACCTCGAAGCCCCTGGCGTCCCCGGCACCCTGGGAGACGGCCTCGATCATCTCGTCCATCAGCATGCCGTCGCCGCCCTGGAACAGGTCCCAGACGCTCAGCGAGGAGGTGCCGGAGGCGGAGGCCGGTGAGGCGCAGCCGGACAGCGGGCCCGCGGCGAGCAGGGCTCCCGCTCCGGCCATGGTGTGACGCAGTAGCCGGCGGCGGCTGAGGCGGCGTACCGGGTCGGAGGCGGTCGGCACCCCCTGGGCAGGCAAACGGGAACTCATCGCGGACCTTTCGACGGCCGGACGCTGATGCGGTGGCTAGTTTTTACATCGATGTACATTGGCTGTAAAGAGCTGGGACCTGGGTTGGAGGTGATCGTGCGCCGGGACATAGACTCGGGCAGCGCAAGAGGCAGGGAGGTCTCGGTGGCACGGCCCAGGATCAAGGACGTCGCACGTCACGCGGGTGTGTCGGAGAAGACGGTGTCCAATGTCATCAACGACTACGCCCACGTCTCCGACCGGACCAGGCAGGTGGTGCGCGAGGCCATCGAGCAGCTCGGCTACCGGGTGAACCTGGCCGGCCGCCACCTGCGCAGGGGCCGCACCGGCATCATCGCGCTCGTCGTCCCCGAACTGGACATCCCGTACTTCGCCGAGCTGGCCCGGCATGTGATCCGCGAGGCCGAGCAGTGCTCCCTGACCGTGCTGATCCATCAGTCCGGGGCGGACCGCGCCCATGAACTGGCGGCACTGGCCGGCTTCGGCTCCGCGTTCGTGGACGGGATCATCCTGAGCCCGCTCGCCCTGACCGCCGACGACCTGCGCGACCGGGCGGGCGCCCCGCCCACCGTGCTGCTCGGCGAGCTGCTGGAGGAGGGCGCCGACCACGTGGCCATAGACAACGAGAGGGCCGCGCGCGAGGCGACGACCCACCTGATCGGTCTCGGGCGGCGCCGCATCCTCGCCGTCGGCGGGCGTGACGACTCGGGTCTGGGGACGGCCGAGGCTCGCACCCGCGGCTACCGTGCCGCCCTGTCGGAAGCGGGTATCGCCTACGACCCGGCCGCCCTGCTGCCGGTCGGTTCCTTCAGGATGCCCGACGGCGCGCGGGCCGTGGCGCGGGCGCTGCGGGACGGCGTGCGGCCCGACGCACTGCTCTGCCTCAACGACCAGTTGGCGCTGGGCGCGTTGCGCGCCCTGCACGAGCACGGCGTCAGCGTGCCCGGGGACGTCGCCGTCATCGGCTTCGACGACGTGGAGGGCGGGCGGTTCAGCGTACCGACGCTGAGTACGGTGGCCCCCGACAAGGCGGCGGTGGCCAAGGTCGCCGTGCAACTGCTCCAGCGCCGCATCGAGGAGGCGACGGGACCGGACGGCGCGAGCGACGGGGCCGGTTTCGCCGTGCTGTCGCCCCAGGACCGCATCGTGGCCCACCGGCTCGTCCTGAGGGAGAGCACGGAGGGCCACGAGCGGCACTGAGGGGCCGCCGGCCGGGTGCGTCAGTTCACGTGGACCTCGGCACGGTCGACGCTCACGAAGGACGCCCCGGACCGGGAGTCGTGCTCTCCCGCCACCCGGATCCGCAGGGTGTGGTCGCCGTGCGCGAGGCACGGACTGACGTACTGCACCGCCCCGCCGACGCGGACGGGGTCGTGGAAGTCCACCCGCTGCCGTCAACAGCGGCCCACCCCGCTCCGGTGGTCCAGAAATGGTATTCCATTTTCCGGCGAACCTCTTGACGGTGCTGTTTGGCGAAAACTACGTTCTGTTCATCGGAACGCCGCTTCCGCTTTGTGGAACTCTCCAACTCCCCGCACCTGATCCCAGGAGTCCCGTATGACTGCCCTGGAAGACCGCCGCTCTCCCGCGAAGGCCGGCGACGCCGCTCCCGGCTCCGGTCTCTACACGTACGACCTGGCCCCGACGAAGCGGGAAGGCCGGCGCTGGGGCGCCTACAACGTCTTCACGCTCTGGGCCAACGACGTCCACAGCCTCGGGAACTACGCGTTCGCCATCGGGCTGTTCGCCCTCGGACTGAACGTGTGGGGCATCCTCGCCGCCTTCGCACTCGCGTCGGTCCTGCTCTTCCTGCTCCTCACGCTGTCCGGATTCATGGGGCACAAGACCGGCGTCCCCTTCCCGGTGATGAGCCGCATCGCGTTCGGCGTCAAAGGGGCCAAGCTCCCGGCCGCCGTCCGGGGCGCCGTCGCCATCGCCTGGTTCGGTATCCAGACCTACCTGGCCTCCGCGGTACTGAGCACCCTGCTGGTGGCGATGTTCCCCGGCCTGGCCCGCCTGGACACGAACAGCCTGCTCGGTCAGTCGACGCTCGGCTGGATCACCTTCCTGGTCCTGTGGGCCCTGCAAGTGCTCATCGTGAGCTACGGGATGCAGATGATCCGCCGCTACATGGCCTTCGCGGCGCCCACGACGCTGCTCACCATGTGCGCCCTCGCGGTGTGGATGTTCGTCCGGGCGGACGGATCGATCTCCCTGTCCACCGGTGAACCGCTCACCGGCGGCGCGATGTGGCTCCAGGTCCTGCAGGCCGCCGCCCTGTGGGTGGTGATCTACGGGACGTTCGTCCTGAACTTCTGCGACTTCACCCGGTCCGCGAAGAGCCGCGGCTCCATCGTCCGCGGCAACGTCGTCGGCATCCCGGTGAACATGCTCTTCTTCGCCGGCATCGTGGCGGTCCTCAGCGGGGCCCAGTTCTCTCTCGACGGACACGTCATCACCAGCCCGACGGACATCGTCAGGACCATTCCCCACATGTTCCTGCTGGCCGTCGCCTCGCTCGCCCTGATCGCCCTGACGGTGGCGGTGAACCTGCTGGCCAACTTCGTGGCGCCGATCTACGCCCTGATCGACCTCTTCCCGCACCGGCTGGACTTTCGCAGCGCCGGCCTGGTGAGCGCGGTCCTGGGGCTGGTGATCACACCCTGGAACCTCTACAACAGCCCCGTCGTCGTCAACTACTTCCTCGGTGGACTCGGCGCCCTGCTCGGCCCCCTCTTCGGCGTGATCATGGCGGACTACTGGCTGCTGAGGAAGTCCCGGGTGAACGTGCCGGCCCTCTACACCGAGGAAGCGGGCGCCGAGTACCACTACCGCCGCGGCTACAACCCGCGGGCGGTCGCCGCCTTCGTCCCGAGCGCCGCCATTGCCGTCGTCGTCGCCCTGGTGCCCTTCTTCCACGCCGCGGCCGGGTTCTCCTGGTTCGTCGGCGCGCTCATCGCCGCCGCGCTCTACGCGCTCATCGCCGACCGCGCCTCGCCGATCCGCGACGTGGACGGCGAAGCCATCGCCGTCGCCGCCGAGTAGGTCCGCCGTCGCCGCGTCACACCCCACCCGAGCGGAAGGGCCCGCCCATGCGCATCCTCGTGGTCAACGTCAACACCACGCAGTCCATCACCGACGCGATCGGCAAGCAGGCGGCCGGCGCGGCCTCTCCCGGCACCGAGATCGTTGCCCTGACGCCCGCCTTCGGCGCGGAGTCCGTCGAGGGCAACTACGAGAGCTACCTCGCCGCGATCGCCGTCATGGAGACCGTCCGGGCCCACCCGGAACCGTTCGACGCGGTGATCCAGGCCGGGTACGGCGAACACGGCCGGGAAGGGCTGCAGGAACTCCTCGACGTCCCCGTCGTCGACATCACCGAGGCCGCGGCGAGCACCGCCCAGTTCCTGGGCCGCCGCTACTCCGTCGTCACCACCCTCGACCGCACGGTGCCACTCATCGAGGAGCGGCTGCAGGTGGCCGGACTGGGCGCCAGGTGCGCCTCCGTACGCGCCAGCGGACTCGCCGTGCTGGAACTCGAACGGGACGAACAGGCCGCCGTGGACGCCATCACCGAGCAGGCCGCCCGTGCGGTCGAGGAGGACCGGGCGGAGGTGATCTGCCTGGGCTGCGGAGGCATGGCCGGTCTCGCCGAACGCGTGGCGGAAAGAACCGGTGCGCCCGTGGTGGACGGGATCGCCGCCGCCGTCACGATCGCCGAGTCACTGGTGCGGCTCGGTCTGTCCACGTCCAAGGTGCGCACCTACGCGCGACCGCGTCCCAAGCAGATCGTCAACTGGCCCCCGAAGGCCGGCTGAGACCGCCGTATCCCGTCCCTCCTCCCTCGTCCCGAGCCCGGCGGCTGCCACCCACCGGCCCCACCGGCCCCACCGGCGGCGGGGTATTCTGACGGGCCGCCCGACCGACGCTCCGCACCGGCGCGGTCGGCGAGCCCGGTACGGGAAGACAGACGAAGGACGGCGATGGCTGCGTCAGAGGGCTTCACGCCCGAGTCCGAGCGGGTCACGCGGCGACTGCGTGACGAGATCGTCGACGGTGCGCGGAGGCCGGGCAGCCGCCTGGTGGAACGGGAACTGGCCGAGGCGCTCGGCGTGAGCCGGCTGCCCGTCCGGGAGGCCCTCAAGACCCTGGTGTCCGAAGGCCTGGTGACACCGCGGCCCCGGTCCTGGGCGGTGGTACGGGAGTTCACCACCAGCGACATCGCCGATCTCGACGAGGTGCGGTCGGGCCTGGAGACCCTGGCGTTCCGTCTCGCCGCCCAGCGGCACACCCGGGCCGGGCTGGAGAAGCTCCGCGCCACGGTGGACACCGAACTGGAGGCGGCCCGCGCGGACGACGCGGTGCGGGCCCGGCGGGCCGCCGCCGACTTCCACCAGACGGTCATCTCCCTGGCGGCCAACGAACTGCTCAACGAACTCGAGCGCGTCCTGCGCAGCCGGCTGCGGTGGCTCATGGGCCAGCACGACGACCTGCTGGGCGTGGCGCTGGAACACGAGGCCCTCTACCAGGCCATCGCGGAGCGCGACGTCGAGCGCGTACAGGAGCTCGTCCTGCACCACCTGGCGACCAGCCGCAGCGCCGCCCTGGGCCACCACGCGCGGGAACAGGAACGGGAACAGCCTTAGCGCGGTCGGCGGTGGCTCGCCGTGAAGCGGGACGGCGGCGTGCCGAAGGCGCGCGTGAAGACGCGAGTGAGGGCCGCGGTGAACGCGGCGGGAGACGGGTAGCCGAGGCGGCCGGAGACCTCCCCGGGCGACACGGTGCGCGACAGTGGGACGGCCGCCGGCAGGCGAGCTCGGCCTGGCCCGCCGGCCGGACGGCCGGTGCGAAGAAACGCGCGGAGAACAACTCGGGGCGCGTGTCGATCCGGCGGCCCCCCGTTCGTCGTCATGGTGTGCGGCACCCGCCGCACGACGGGACAGGACCTGACGGGAGTACCACCATGAAGTACATGTTGCTGATCAACGCCGGAGCGATCGACGCCGAGGGCGGCGCCGCCGAGTGCGACGAGCAGGACTGGGCGGCCTACGACAAGGCCGTGCGGGAGGCCGGCATCCTCGTCAGTGGCGAGTCGCTGGCGGACCTGGTCACGGCGACCGTCGTCAAGGTCGGCGCGGACGGTGCGCGGACCGTGGTCGACGGTCCGTTCGCGGAGAGCCGGGAGGTTCTCGGCGGCTTCTACGTCATCGACGTCCCGGACCTGGACGCGGCGCTGGAGTGGGCGGCGCGCTGCCCCGGAGCGCGCGGCAGCGGCTCGGTCGTCGTGCGGCCGGTGGCCGACTTCGGGGCCTGACGGCGATGCGGGAGCGGGCGAGCGGGGCCGGCCGGGCGGTCGAGGCGGTCTTCCGCGAGGAGCACGGGCTGCTGCTGGCGTCCCTCGTACGGCGTTTCGGTGACCTCGACCTCGCCGAGGAGGTCGCCTCGGAGGCGATCGAGGCGGCTCTGGTGCACTGGCCGGTTCAGGGGGTGCCGGCCAGGCCCGGCGCCTGGCTGCTGACGACGGCCCGGCGCCGGGCCGTCGACCGGCTGCGCCGGGACCGGGCCTACGCGGCCCGGCTCGCCGCCCTGCAGGTGGAGATGGACCGGACCGGACCGGTGCCTCCCGCGGACACCGCCGCCGACCTGCCCGACGAGCGGCTCCAGTTGTTCTTCACCTGCGCCCATCCCGCCCTCCCGGCCGAGGCACGCGGTGCGCTGATGCTGCGCTGCCTCGCCGGGCTGTCGACACCCGAGGTGGCACGGGCCCATCTCGTGCCGCCGACGACGATGGCCCAGCGGATCGTGCGGGCCAAGAAGAAGATCCGTGAGGCGCGGATCCCGTTCCGCGTCCCCGGTGCGGACGAGCTGCCCGAGCGGCTGCCGGGCGTACTCCAGGTGCTGTACTCGATGTTCACCGAGGGGTACGCGGCCAGCTCCGGCCCCGACCTGCAACGTCCCGACCTCACCGGGGAGGCCGTACGGCTGGTGCGGATCCTGTACCGGCTGCTGCCCGCCGAGCGTGAGGTGGCCGGGCTGCTGGCCCTGATACTGCTGGTCCACGCACGGCACGAGGCCCGCACCGACGCCGACGGCGCGCTGGTGCTGCTCGGGGACCAGGACCGTGACCGCTGGGACCGCGCGATGATCGAGGAGGGCGCCACCCTGGTGACCATCGCGCTGACCGGCGGCCCGCCCGGGCCGTACGGGGTGCAGGCCGCGATCGCCGCCCTGCACGACGAGGCGCCGGACCTGGCGGCCACCGACTGGCCGCAGATCGCGGCGCTCTACGACGTGCTGCTCGTCCTCACCCCCTCCCCCGTCGTCGCGCTGAACCGGGCCGTGGCCGTCGCCATGCGCGACGGGGACGAGGCGGGTCTCGCCCTGCTGGACCAACTCTCCGGCGAGGAGCGGCTGCGCGGCCACCACCCCTATCACGCGGCTCGGGGCGATCTGCTGCGCCGGCTCGGGCGGCACTCCGAGGCCGCTGCCGCCTACCGCCGGGCACTCGATCTGGCGGGCAGCGAACCGGAGCGGGCCCACCTGCGGCGCATGCTGGACGCGACGACCCGGCCGCCGGTCTGACCCCGGGCGACGACGACGGGGCATCACCCCGGGCCGGCAGCCTGGGCGGGCCCGGGCAGGCAGCCTGGGCCGCGTCAGCCGAGCACGGCCTCCCAGGTGTCGACGGCGTAATGGACCGTCATCCCGTTGCGCTCGTACAGCCGCGGGGCGCCCGTCGCGTTCTCGGTGTCGACACCGAGACCCACGGTGTCCCGGCCCCGCGCGGCGAACCGGGCGAAGGCGTCGCGGAGCAGGAACGCGCCCAGGCCGCGGCCGCGGGCCTCGCGCAGCACGCCGAGGCCGCGGATCCAGCCCATGGCCTCCCGGTCGTCCCGCGCCAGCAGGAACCCGGCGTCTCCCAGTTCGTCGGTGGCTGCGATCGACACCAGTGACCAGTCCAGCCGCTCGCCCTGGATGTCACTCAGCCAGAGCCGGTAGTCGCGCGGCTGGAAGTCGAAGTGGTCCGCGAACGCCCGCTGGTACAGCTCGTACACGCGGACCCGGTCCGCCTCCGTGGCACAGGCCCGCAGCCGCACGCCCGCCGGGGCCTCGGGCGGCAGGTCGCTCGCCGGGTCCACGGCACGGCGCAGCACGTGGTGGCGCCGCACGACGCTCCAGCCCCGCGCCACGAGGAGGGCGGTGTCGGTCGTGGGCCGGGAGTGGAGGTGCAGGTGGACGACGGCGCGCGCGGCTTGGTTGGCCCGGGCCTTGGCCAGGGCACGGGCCTCCATGGCCGCCAGCAGGTGCAGTCCGGTCTCCTGGTGGTCGGGCAGCACGTAGTGGTCGATGTCGACGCGCTCCCCGCCGGACTCGTCCCACAGCAACCCGTACGCCACCAGCCGGCCGTCGTCGAAGGCCAGCCACGAGTCGTGCGCGACCTCCGTCCGCGGACGCTTCAGGTCGGCCTCGACGGTGTGCTGGTCGGTCTCGGGCCGGCCGATCTCGATCCGGTCGATCTCGTTGAGGAGTTCGGTGATGACGGGGGCGTCGGCGAGCACGGCCGGCCGCAAAACAGCAGAGGACATGAGTGAAGGTTCACGGGCACCGGTGGGTGACCGCAACGCAATTCCGGCCCGCCGCCGTCCCCTCGGGCCACTGCCTCCGGGCCGCCGGCGGCGATCGGGACACGTAGGGCGGCGGACAGCGGGCATACGGAGGTCCCGAGGCCCTCTCCGCCGCCGACCCACGGGGGTTCCCTGTGACACCGAGCCTGCGCACCGCCCGCGCGTGCCGTGCCGCCGCCGCGCTCCTTCTCGCCGCCGCCGGTTACGCGGCCTCCCACCATCCCTGGCTGGCCCTGCCGGGCCTGTACGGCGCCGCCGTGTTCGCCTGGTGTGCCGCCCGCGCCCGGACGGAGCACCGGCTGCGGCTGGCGCGGGCCCAGCGCGCCGAGCGGCTGGCACGCCCCCGCCGGCAGCAGCCGCTCAGCACCGCGCTCCCACCGTGCTGCGCGTTCTGGCGGCTCTCCGACGGCGCCCCGCACGGGCCGGAGTGCACCCGCCCCGCCGCCGCGCGCGGCCCTCTCCGCGACGGCTGCTGCGAGCGGTGGTGGACCTCTCTGGGCGCACGGCACGACGCGGACTGCCCGCACCACGCCGGTACTTCGGGGCAGGCCCGGACCCGCACGAGTCCGCGGTAGGTACGGGCACCCGTCCGTCGGCCGGGCGTCGCGGGCTCCTGCCCGGCCGGCCCGACGGGCGCGACGACCGCGCGTTCAGCGGGTGTCCGTGAGGCCGCCCGTGACGGCGATGACCTCGCCGACGGTGAAGCTGGAGTCCGCGTCGGAGGCCAGGTACACGTACGCGGGAGCGACCTCCTCCGGCTGGGCGACCCGCCCCATGGGGGACGAACCGCCGAGGTTGGTCAGATACTCGTCGGGAAACCGCTGCCCCGCCAGGTTGAGCACCGTCCAGGTGGGCCCCGGGGAGACGACGTTCGCCCGGACGCCGCGCTCGGCCAGGTGGGAGGCGATGGACTTGGTGAAGACGACCAGGGCGGCCTTGGAGGCGGCGTAGTCCATCATGATCTCGCTGCCCTTGAGGGCCTCCTCGGACGCGGTGGCGATGACCGCGTCACCGTGGGAGAGGTGCGGCAGCGCCGCCATCACCAGATGGAAATAGGCGTAGACGTTCGTCTTGAAGACACGGTCGAAGTCCTCGGCGGACAGGTCGGACAGGCTGTTCTGGCTGTTGAGGTAGGCGGCGTTGCTGACCAGGACGTTCAGGCCGCCCAGTTCGGCGACGGTGCGTTCGACGACGTCCGCGCAGAAGGCCGGGTCGCACAGGTCTCCCGGCAGCAGCAGGCAGGTACGGCCCTCCTTCTCGACCGCCTCGCGGGTCTCGTCGGCGTCGCTCTGCTCCTCGGGCAGGTGGACGATGGCGACGTCGGCCCCCTCACGCGCGTAGAGGACGGCCACCGAACGGCCGATTCCGGAGTCGCCGCCGGTGATCAGCGCGACCTTCCCGGCGAGTTTTCCGGATCCCCGGTAATGGGGAGCGAGGTAGCGCGGGCGCGGGTCCATCCGCTCTTCCAAACCGGGGCGCTGCTGACGCCGGAATCGGTACGGCGGAGAAAGCTCCGCCTCCTCCTGGGGCATCGCCGGACGGTCGAGCGGTCCGCCGCCCGTTCCGTTCCTCTCCACCATTACTGGCCTCCACACGATCACGTAGGCGGGTCCGCGCCGCCGGCCGGCGGCGCACAGCACTCGCGTGTCCCGAGCTCAGGCGCTCAAACGGCTCATCAGTGCTTCCCACACCGGTGCCCGCGAGGTCAGACCTCCGCTGGACGGTCCGGTGAGTGAGGTGCCACGGGGCGTGGCACGCCGCTGGACGGTGCTCTGGCGCCCACCGCCTGGCTGCTGCCGACGGGGCTGAGTCCGATCGGCGCGGTGGTCTCGGACCACTCGCGGCATCGCCAACTCGACCGGCTCGACCGCCAGTCGCGCTCGCCCGCCGCGCTCGTCCCCCGTGCACCGGCCGCCGGGCCGTCCGCGGCAGGGCCGTTCAGTCGACGACCGCGGTGGCCTCGACCTCGATCAGGTGCTCGGGCACGTCCAGCGCCGCGACGCCCAGCAGCGTGGCCGGCGGTCCCGCGGTGAACCCCAGCTTCGCGGCCGCCCGGTCGATGCCCTCCAGCAGCAGGGGCATCTTGTCGGGGGTCCAGTCGACGACATGCACGTTCAGTTTCGCCACGTCGTCGAAGGAGGCGCCGGCCGCGGCCAGGGCGGTGGCGACGTTGAGGTAGCACTGCTCGGCCTGCGCGGCGAGGTCGTCCGCGCCGACCGTGACGCCGTCGGCGTCCCACGCGACCTGCCCGGCGACGAAGACCAGCTTCGAACCGGACGCGATCGAAACCTGCCGGTAGACGTCGATCTCCGGCAGTCCGGCGGGGTTCACCAGGGTGATGGCCATGACGTGTCTCTCCTTGCCCTACGGTTTCTTGCGGTTACTCGGGAACCGTAGGAGAGTGACCGCTGACATGGAAGAACGCACTTTTCAGTGACTGGGGAACCGAATGGTGACCAAGCAGTTCACGGGCTCGCCCGACGACGCGGACCTGACGCGCGCGGACTCCCTGGCGCGGGAGATCTTCTCGGACATCGCCAACAAGTGGGCGCTGCTGCTCATCGAGGCGCTGGGCGACCGCACCCTGCGCTTCGGCGAGCTGCGCGACGAGATCGAGGGCATCAGCCACAAGATGCTCACGCAGAACCTACGCATGCTGGAACGCAACGGGCTGGTGGAGCGCCGCGTGCACCCCACCGTGCCGCCGCGGGTCGAGTACACCCTCACGGAGCCGGGACGGGGACTGCTGAAGACGACCCACCACATGTGCGACTGGACCCACGAGTACCTGGGCCACATCGAGGCCTCCCGTCGCCGCTTCGGCTCCTGACGGGCGGCGCGCGGTTCAGCGTCGCCGGCCGGCGGGGCCGCGGAAGACGGCCAGCCGCAGAACCACGAAGCGCACCACGGTGACGGCGACCGACGCGGCGGCGAGCACTCCGGTCTCGGCGGCGGGCGAGGCGCCGGGCTCCGCGTGCCTGAACCACAGCACGGCGCCGGACGTGACCAGGTAGCCGAGCAGGAAGAGGCCACCGGCTCCCAGGTGGGCACGGACCGCCCCCGCGGCGGTGTGCCGGAACGTCAGCCGCCGGTTCGCCTCGGTGTTCAGCACGGTCAGCACCAGCAGGGAGACCAGGTTGGCCGCGGCCGGGGGCCACCACAGGCGCAGCACCCAGTACAGCAGTGCCTGGCCGACGGTCGACACGATGCCGATCGCGACGAACCAGCCGACCTCCCGCGACCGCACCGTGCGCCGGATGAAGGAGGCACGGAGCGGCTCGCGGGTCCCGGCAGCGGCCGGTGACGCCTTCAGCCGAGCCACCCGTCACGCACCCCAACCCTGCCGACCGACCGTCAACTCCTGGTCGTGCAGCCTACTACGGGACCATGAGACACTTTGCCCGGTCTTTGCCTTTCGGGAACCCCGCGGCCCCCGGCCTCGTTCATCCTGATGGCCGCGAGGAATCGCGACCGAGGACCAAGACGGACACGCAGCAGCAACAGAAGCCGAGGTGGCACGAGTGGCGATGTGGGACAAGATCAAGGACCAGGCCAAGACCTTCCAGCAGTCCCAGGGCGCCCGGGGAGCGAGCGGCCCCGGGCAGGGCCCCCAGGGGCACCAGGGAACCGGCCGGCCGGGCTCGTCCTCCGGCGGCTCCAAGGCCCAGTTGATCGGCATGTTCAAGACCCAGCTCGCATCGGTCAAGACCGAACTCAAGAGCGGCGCCTACCGCGACGCCAGCATGGCCATGTGCGCGCTGGTCGCCGCGGCCGACGGGCAGGTGGAGCCGGCCGAGCGGCAGCGCGTGGAGGAGCTGATCGTCTCCAACGAGGTCTTGCAGAACTTCCCGGCGGACCAGCTCCGCCAGCGGTTCAACCAGCACGTGGACCGGCTCGTCGCCAACTTCGAGCTGGGCAAGAGCGAGGCCCTGCAGGTGATCGCCAAGGCCGCCAAGAAGCCCGCGGAGGCCCGGGCGGTCATCCAGACCGGTATGGTCATCGCCGGCGCCGACGGGGTCTTCGAGCCGTCCGAGCAGTACGCGATCCGCGAGGCCTGCACCGCCCTCGGGGTGTCGCCCTCGGAGTTCGGCGTCTGACCGGGCGAACCCCCGAGCCTCGGCGGCGGATCCCGCCGGGTCGGCGTTGGCGGTCCCGGACCGGGCCCGGACGGCCGGCGCCGAGCACGTCGCCGTCCGGCGGACGGGAAAGCGTTTGACGGCCCTCGGCGTCGGGGGGTCGGATGAGGCCCATGAGTTCAGGGCAGCTTCGGCAGGGTCTCCTTCAGCCGCTCGACGACCGTCTCGTACGGCGCCTGGTCGCCGGGCAGTTCCCGCAGTGGGCGGGACTGCCGGTCGAGCGCTTCCCGTCCGGTGGGACGGTCAACGCGATGTACCGGCTCGGCGACGGCCTGGTCGTACGGCTGCCGCTGATCGAGGGCGGTGCCGGTGACGTGCTGGCGGAGCGGGAGTGGTTGCCCCGCCTCTCGCCCCTGCTGCCCGCCGCCGTCCCCGAAGTACTCGGGGCCGGTGAGCCGGACGAAGGCTATCCGTGGCCCTGGTCGGTGTACCGGTGGCTGCCCGGGGAGATCCCCGAGGCCGGAGCGCTGCGCGAGCCCGCGCTGCTGGCCGGGGACCTGGCCGGGTTCGTGGCGGCGATGCGGAGCGTCACCCTGCCGGACGCGCCGCCGGCCCATCGCGGCGGCCCGCTCGCCACGCTCGACGAGCCGACCCGGTCCGCGATCGAGGAACTGCGCGGCCTGCCCGGGGAAGGTTTCGACTGCGACGCCCTGACCGCCGTGTGGGAGGACGCGCTGCGTGCCCCGGCCTGGGAGGGACCGCCGGTCTGGCTGCACGCCGACCTGATGCCCGGCAACCTGCTGGTGGACGGCGGCAGGCTGTCCTCGGTGATCGACTTCGGCTGCATGGGAGTGGGCGACCCGGCCTGCGACCTCTTCCCGGCGTGGAATCTGCTGCCGGCCGGCGCCAGGGAGGTCTTCCGCGAGGCGCTCGGCGTGGACGACGCGGCCTGGAGGCGCGGCCGGGGACGGACGCTGTCCCAGGCGTTGATCGCGCTGCCGTACTACCGCGAGACCAACGCGGCGATGGCGGGCAACGCCCGCCACGTCATCCAGGCGGTACTGGCCGAACGCTGCTGAACGGGCGCCCGTCCCGCCTCTAGGGCGCGATGCCCACACCGTCGATCCGGCTCCACGCCCGCTCCTGCGCGGCGGTCATCGCGGGCCAGCCGAGTCCGCCCGGCCGGGGCCGCACCTTCGAGGCGTACGACGCCGGACGGAATCCGGGGTCGTAGAAGCAACCGCTGCCGTACGTGGCGTCGAAGGTGCCGCAGGAGGCCGCGATCGAACGCGGGGTCGGCCTGTGTCCGGAGCGCGCCCAGGTGTCCAGCGCGACGATGGAGTTGGCGTACTCGGAGTCGCTCAGCGCGCTGTGCTCGGTCTCCTTCGTGAACGTCTGGACGAGGTTGCCGCCCCGGCCCGCCCCCTGGACGGTGGCGCGGTAGGCCGCCTCGTGCTCCACGAAGGCCGTCGGGTCGTCGATCGCGTGCAGGGTGAGGACCGGGAGGGACACCTTGCCGGTGAGGTCGCTGTCGTAGGAGAGGTCACGGCGTGCGGTGGGGTCGGCCGAGAAGCGCTCGACGCCCGCGTTGAGCGCCGCGTCGTCGTGTGAACCCGAGTACCGCACACCCCTGTTGCTCCACGGGTTCCGGCCGCCGAGCCGGTTCGTCACGATGTCCCGGAACGTGAAGGTCGCGAACCTCAGGTGCGACTCCAGCGTGCGCTCGGGGACGCGGGTGACCGCGAGGATGTCGTCGAGGTTGCGCTGCTGCAGCGCGGTCCGGTCCGCGGGCGCCGAGGCGTACCCGGTGCACTCCTGCAGACGGGCGCGGAGCCCGGCCGTCGTCATGGTGGAGCCCGGGCGCAGCCCCTGCCACAGCGGGTACTGGGGCTCGGTCGGGCGGGGGTGGTTGTGGCAGTAGTACTGGTAGACCACCCGCAGGTCCACCCGGTAGTCGTAGCCGCGCGAGCCGCCGCCGAGGACGCCGTTGGTCAGCAGCACTCCGTCGTAGGTGCCGGGTCGCCCGCCGTAAATCTCCGCGGCCTTGGCGGCGACGTTGCCGCCCCAGGACTGGCCGTGCAGATAGGTGCGCTCCGGCCGGCCGAACCACTCGGTGAACAGGCGCCGTACGCTCTCGGTGTCGGCGGCCGCCATCCTGGCCCCGTAGCCGCCGCGACGGTAGGCGGAGCCGGCCCACGCGTAGCCCTGGTCGACCATCACCGCCCAGCGCTCCAGGTCGTCGGTGCTACGGGACGGATCGGAGGAGTCGCCGAGGCCGGGGCCGCCGTGGGCGTGCACCACGAGGGACCCGTTCCAGTCGGCCGGCACGGCCATCGCGTAGTGGGCACCGTTGGCGTCCTGGCCGGTGTAGCACCGCGCCTCGCCGGCCAGGCCGGGCGGGCAGGTGGCGGGCGCGGGCCGGGCGGGCCGCGCGTGGGCGGCCGGCACGTTGCCGAGCGTGCCGAGGAAGACGGCGGCGAGGACGGCGGCCACCACCGCCGGACGTCGCCGGCGGTGGGAGGCCCAGGGGATACGGGTGGACGCGGCGGGTGGGGTCACGAAGCGGCTCCTGTACGTGCTCTGCGCGAAGTTGCGCTGCGAGCCGGGATGTTAGGAACCCGCCGGGGCCGGGGCCACCCCTTTGATCGTTGCGTTCATAGTGTTCGTCCGGCCCGTCCGGCCCGGGTGACGTCTGCTCAGCCGTCGTAGTCCACGGTCAGCTTCTCGGAGACCGGGTACGACTGGCAGGTCAGGACGTAGCCGGCGTCGACCTCGGCCGCCTCGAGCGCGTAGTTGCGGCGCATGTCGACGCTGCCGTCCGTGACCAGGGCGCGGCAAGTGCCGCAGACGCCGCCCTTGCAGGCGAAGGGCAGGTCGGGGCGGGTCTGCTGGGCGCCGTCGAGGACGGTGCGCTCGCGGGAGAGGGCGGACGTCGTGGAGCGGCCGTCCAGGGTGATGGTGACCTCGCTGACGGGTCCCTGCGGGCCGGCCTCCTCGTGGCGGACCTCCCGCACGGGCTCGTCGTCGGCGTAGAACAGCTCCCGGTGGACGCGGTCCGCCGGGACGCCGAGGCCGGTCAGGACCTGCTGGGCGTCGGCGACCAGGCCCTGCGGTCCGCACAGCCACCAGTGGTCGGCGCTCTCCACGTCCACCAGGGAGTCGACGAGCGCCGAGAGCCGCTCGGCGTCCAGGCGGCCGGAGAGCACCTCGGCCTCGCGGGGTTCGCGGGAGAGCACGTGGGCCAGGTGGAAGCGGGCCGGGTGGAGGTCCTTCAGGTCGGCCAGTTCGTCGGCGAACATCACCGTGTCGGTGCGGCGGTTGCCGTAGAGGAGGGTGACGGCCGAGCGGTCGTCGGCGGCCAGCACCGACTCGGCGATGGACACCATGGGCGTGATGCCCGAGCCGGCCGCGATCAGTACGTGGTGGCCCGGGGTGGTCAGGTCGGGTGTGAAGAAGCCGGTGGGGGCCATCACCTCGACCGTGTCGCCCGCACGCACCTCGTTCACCAGCCACGAGGAGAACAGTCCGCCCGGCACCACCCGCACCCCGATGCGCGGCACCGAACCGGCCGGTGCGCAGATCGAGTACGAGCGGCGCTCGTCCCGGCCGTCGATCTCGCGCCGCAGGGTGAGCGACTGCCCCGGCGCGAAGGCGAACTCCTCGGCCAGCTCGCCGGGGACCTCGAAGCTCACGGCCGCCGCGTCCGCGCACAGCCGCTCGACGGCGGCGACACGCAGGCGGTGGAAGGCGGGACGGCGGCGGGTGCGTGCCGGTGGTGCCGAGGCGGACGCGGTCGCCGAGGCGGGGGCGGTCGGGGCCATCAGATCTCCTTGACGTACTCGAACGGCTCACGGCAGGCCCCGCAGCGCCACAGCGCCTTGCAGGACGTGGCGGCGAAACGGGAGGTCTCCTCGGTGTCCGCCGAGCCGCACCGGGGGCAGGGCACCGCCGGCCGGGTCGGCGACAGGACGAGGGAGACCGGGCCGCGGGGTGCGGCGCCGGGCGGGGCGATGCCGTGCTCGGCGAGCTTGCGGCGGCCGGCCTCGGTGATCCAGTCGCTGGTCCAGGGCGGGTCGAGGACCGTGCGGATCTCCACGCGCGCGTAACCCGCGTCCCGCAGCCGGGCGGCGACGTCCGCCCGCATCTCGGCCATCGCCGGGCATCCCGAGTAGGTGGGGGTCAGACTCGCGACCACGGTGCCCTCCCCGGTCACCTCGACGCCGCGCAGCACGCCGAGGTCGGCGAGGGTCAGCATGGGCAGCTCGGGGTCGGGCACCTGCTCGGCGACGCGCCGCGCGCGGCGGGCGTCCAGGAGTGCGGTCACCATGTCGCCTCCGGGTGGGCGCGGGCGACGCCCTGCAACTCCGCGAGGAGCGGCGCCAGATGTTCGGTGTGCTCGCCGGCGCGGCCGGAGCCGGGCAGCGGGCGGTACACCGGCAGGGGCAGTCCGGCCGCCTCGGTGACCTGGCGCAGGTCGTCGGCGACCTCGTCCCGTACGTCGTAAGCGCTGTGCAGTTCACCGAGGTACGGGGCGATCTGCTCCAGCGCCGCCCGCATCCGGCGGTGCGACTCGTCCGTGCCGTCGCCCAGGCGCACGGCCCACTCGGCGGCGTACTGCCGGTGGTAGGCCAGCTCCTTGGCGCCCTTCGCCGCGACCGCCGCGAGGACCGGGTCGGGGTGGGACACCAGCCGCCGGAAGTGGGCCAGGCGCCAACTGGAGAGCACCAGCAGCCGCACGACGGCGAACGCGAAGTCGCCGCCGGGCAGTTCGGCCAGGGTCACGTTGCGGAAGTCGCCGGCGTCCCGGAAGTAGGCGTAGGCGTCCTCGTCGCGGCCGGTGCCGTCGACCTGGCCGGCGCGCGAGTAGAGCAGGCGGGCCTGGCCGAGGAGGTCGAGGCCGATGTTGGCCAGCGCCACCTCCTCCTCGAGTTCGGGCGCGCGGGTGACCCATTCGGCGAGCCGCTGGGCGCTGACCAGGGCGTCGTCGGCGAGCGCCACGCAGTCCGCGGCCAGTTCACCGGCGTCGACGCCCTCGGGCACGGTGGTGTCGACGCCGTGCAGCGGGTCCTCGAAGCCGGTGCCGTAGGCCCAGCGGGTGTCGTCCTCGTGTCCCTCGGCCAGGGTCAGGTAGACGTGGTCGTCACTCATGCCCTGCTCCTAGATGTGGGGGACGTCGTCGGGGATGTCGTAGAAGGTCGGGTGGCGGTAGACCTTGTCGGCGCTGGGGGCGAAGAAGGGGTCCTTCTCGTCGCGGGTGGACGCGGTGATGTGCTCGGAGCGCACGACCCAGATGCTCACGCCTTCGTTGCGCCGGGTGTAGAGGTCCCGGGCGTGGGTGAGGGCCATGCGGTCGTCGGCGGCGTGCAGCGAACCGACGTGGACGTGGTTGAGGCCGCGCTTGCCGCGCACGAACACCTCGTACAGCGGCCAGCCCTGCTTGTCGGAGGTCATGCCGCCGCTCCCTTCTCCGTACGGGCCGCCCGCTTGGCCGCGTGGGCGGTGGCCGCCTCGCGCACCCAGGCGCCCTCCTCGTGTGCGCTCCGCCGCCGCTGGATCCGCTGCTCGTTGCACGGTCCGTCGCCCTTGATGACGCGCATCAGCTCGTCCCAGTCGGGGGTGCCGAAGTCGTGGTGCCCGGTCTCCTCGTTCCAGCGCAGCTCCGGGTCGGGCAGGGTGACGCCGAGCTTCTCGGCCTGCGGGACGGTCATGTCCACGAAGCGCCGGCGCAGTTCGTCGTTGCTGTGCCGCTTGATCTTCCAGGCCATGGACTGCGCGGAGTTGGGCGAGGCGTCGTCGGGCGGGCCGAACATCATCAGGGACGGCCACCACCAGCGGTTCACCGCGTCCTGGACCATCTCCCGCTGGGCGCCGGTGCCGCGCATCATCGTCATCAGCAGTTCGTAGCCCTGCCGCTGGTGGAAGGACTCCTCCTTGCAGATGCGCACCATCGCGCGTGCGTACGGGCCGTAGGAGCTGCGGCACAGCGGGACCTGGTTGCAGATCGCCGCGCCGTCCACGAACCAGCCGATCACACCTACGTCGGCGAAACTCAGGGTCGGGTAGTTGAAGATCGACGAGTACTTCTGGCGCCCCTCGATCAGCCGCTGGTTGAGGTCGTCGCGGTCCGCGCCGAGCGTCTCTGCCGCCGAGTACAGGTACAGCCCGTGGCCGGCCTCGTCCTGGACCTTGGCGAACAGGATCGCCTTGCGGCGCAGCGACGGCGCCCGGGTGATCCACTCGCCCTCCGGCTGCATGCCGATGATCTCCGAGTGGGCGTGCTGGGCGATCTGCCGGATCAGCGTCTTGCGGTATCCCTCCGGCATCCAGTCGCGCGGTTCGATGCGCTGGTCGTGCGCGATCGTCGCGTCGAAGTGCTCCTGCAGTCCGTCCGGGGGCGGCGCCTCGGCGGCGTGTGTCGTGGTCATCGTCACCAGCTTCCCAACCGACCATTCGTTCGGTATCAGTGTGACGCGTTTCTTGGTGCCGGGCAAGACCCGGGGGGACCCCACCGGCACACTCTTGACAGGGCCACCACGCTCCTGGATTACTGGGCCCTGCCGTGCACTAACCGAATGGTCGGTCGGGAGACAAGGTGGTGGGACCACGTGGCGGGAAAGCTGTCGCAGGCCATTGAGCCGACGCCCACGGAGGTGATGTTCCGCGCGGACGAGGCGTCGCGGCGGCTGGGCATCGAGCTGGTCGAGCACGACGAGGGAACCGCCGTGCTCCGTATGACCGTGACCCCGACGATGGTGAACGGACACGGGATCGCCCACGGCGGCTACCTGTTCCTGCTCGCCGACACGGCCTTCGCCTGCGCCTGCAACAGCCACGGTCCGGTGACCGTGGCGGCGGGTGCCGACATCGTGTTCGTCGCGCCGGCCCGCGAGGGCGACACGCTCGTGGCGCGTGCCGAGGAGCGGGCCCGGTTCGGCCGCAGCGGCGTCTACGACGTGACCGTGCGGCGCGGCGCGGAAGTGATCGCGGAGTTCCGCGGACGCAGCCGCAGCGTGCGGGACACCACGGCGCGCGAGACACCGGGCACGACGACGAAGGAGTCGCGATGAGCAGCGAGCCGACGACCGGGACGGCCCCCGCGCCCCGCCGGGGAGAGCCCCTCCCCCACGACCTGCTGGACGACGCCGAGCGGCTCTCCCGGGAGCAGCTCGAGGAGCTCCAGCTCGGTCGTCTGCGCGACACTCTGCGGCACGCCTACGAGAACGTGGAGCCGTACCGGAAGAAGTTCGACGCCGCCGGGGTGACGCCCGACGACTGCCGCAGTCTGGCGGACCTGTCCCGGTTCCCCTTCACCACCAAGGCCGACCTGCGGGACACCTACCCCTTCGGCATGTTCGCCGTCCCGATGGCCGACGTGCGGCGCGTGCACGCCTCCAGCGGCACCACCGGCCGTGCCACCGTCGTCGGTTACACGGAGCGCGACCTGTCGATGTGGGCGGACGTCATCGCCCGCTCGATCCGGGCCGCGGGCGGCCGCCCCGGCCACAAGGTGCACATCTCCTACGGCTACGGGCTGTTCACCGGCGGCCTGGGCGCGCACTACGGCGCCGAACGCGCCGGGTGCACGGTGATCCCGGCCTCCGGCGGCATGACGGCCCGGCAGGTACAGATCATCCAGGACTTCCGGCCCGAGATCATCATGGTCACCCCGTCCTACATGCTCACCCTGCTCGACGAGTTCGAACGGCAGGGCGTCGATCCGCGCACCAGCTCCCTCAAGGTCGGCATCTTCGGCGCCGAGCCGTGGACCGAGGAGATGCGCCGTGAGATCGAGGAGCGCATGGACATCCACGCCGTGGACATATACGGGCTGTCCGAGGTGATCGGCCCCGGTGTGGCGCAGGAGTGCGTGGAGACCAAGGACGGTCTGCACGTGTGGGAGGACCACTTCTACCCGGAGGTGGTCGACCCGCTCACGGACGCCGTGCTCGCCGAGGGCGAGGAGGGTGAGGTCGTCTTCACCTCCCTCACCAAGGAGGCGCTCCCGGTGATCCGCTACCGCACGCGCGACCTGTCCCGGTTGCTGCCGGGCACCGCCCGGCCCGCCTTCCGCCGCATGCAGAAGGTCACCGGCCGCTGCGACGACATGATCATCCTGCGCGGGGTGAACGTCTTCCCCACCCAGATCGAGGAGATCGTGCTGCGCACGCCCGGCGTCGCCCCGCACTTCCAGATCCAGCTCACCGAGCGCGGCCGCATGGACCACATGCTCGTACGTGTCGAGGCGCGGCCCGACGCCGGCCCCGACCAGCGCGCGGCGGCCGCCCGGGCGATCGGCCAGGGTGTCAAGGACGGCGTGGGCGTCACCGTCGAGGTGGAGGTCGTCGACCCCGAGACCCTGGAGCGCTCACTGGGCAAGCTCCGCCGGGTCCGGGATCTCCGCCGGGCATGACCGTCGGCAGACAGAGGGGCGAAACGTGAGCACCGACACGTCTGTTCGCTCCTCGTGCCGGTGTGCGCAGGGGTGCGGATGGGCAGTGAATGCGTGATCGGGGGAGATTGAGTACGTCCTGGGGGTAAATGCCGTGCGCGTGTGTGTGATCGGTGCAGGTCTGTCGGGACTGGCGGTGGCCCACGCCCTCAAGGAGCGTGGCATCGGGTTCGTCTGTCTGGAGAAGGCGCCCGACGTCGGCGGGATCTGGCGTCAGCCGGAGGCCGGCGAGCGGGGCCCCGGGTACCTGTCGCTGCACCTCAACACCGCCAAGCAACTGACCGGTTACGCCGGCTTCCCGATGCCGGACTCGTATCCGCTCTACCCCCGGCACAGCCAGGTCGCCGCCTATCTGCGCACCTTCGCCGAGTGGGCCGGCCTGCGCGACCACGTCGAACTGCGGACCGAGGTGGTGTCCGTCGACCAGGGCGCGGACGGGATGTGGACGGTCGTCAGCCGGGACGCGGACGGCGCGGTGGCGTCGCGGCGGTTCGAGCAGGTGATCGTCGCCTCGGGGCACCACACCGACCCCGCGCTGCCGGACCCCCTCCCGGCGGGTTCCGAATCCTTCGCCGGAACGATTCTCCACTCTCTCGACTACCGCGACGGCGGCGACTTCACCGGCCGGCGCGTCGTCGTGGTGGGCCTAGGGGCGTCGGCGGTGGACATCGCGGCGGACCTCTCCCGGCATGCGGCACAGACCGTGCTCTCGGTGCGCCGGGGACTGCACATCGTGCCCAAGCAGCTCTTCGGGTTGTCGCTCGACGAGATCGCCGAGGCGCCGTGGTGGAACGAGATGTCCTTCGCCGAGCGACGCCGGTGGGCCGAGCAGGCCCTGCTCGTCGCGCGCGGCAGGCTGGCCGACTACGGACTGCCCGAGCCCGACCACCCGCTCTTCTCCTCGGCCGTGACCCTCTCGGACGAGATCCTCAGCCGGATCCGGCACGGTGCCATCACCCCGAAGCCCGCGATCGCCTCCTTCGACGGCGGCCGGGTCGTCTTCACCGACGGCACCTCCGTGCCGGCGGACGCGGTCGTGTACTGCACCGGCTTCCACCTGACCTTCCCGTTCCTGCCCGCCGGTTGCCCGGTGGCGGCGGACGGCTCGGTCGAGCTGTACAGACGGGTGGTCGCGCCCGGCCGGCCGGGACTGTACTTCGTCGGGCTCGTCCGTCCGGTGGGCGCGATCACCCGCTTGGTGGAGGCCCAGGCCCAGTGGGTGGCGCGGATCGTCGGCGGCGAGACGGACCTGCCCTCGGCGGACGGGATGCGCGAGGAGATCGGCACGTACCTCGCCGGCATCGTGCAGCGGTACGGCCGGGCGCAGGGCGCCTCGATCCAGGTGGACGTGGGCCCGTACCTGGCGGAGTTCCGCGAGTCGCTGCCCGTGTAGCCGTCCCGCCGGGCGCCGTCGCCGGCGCCGGGCCACCACCTCCGTGACCAGGCTCCCGGTGCGTTCCACCGGGAGCCCTGTGGTGTCCGGACGGTCCGCTCAGCGCACCGCCACCGGCCGGCGGTCATCCGCCACGGCCGGCGGCCTGACCGCGTACGCCTCCGAGGAGAGGTAGGCCGTCACCCGGGGCGGGCGGTCCTGCTGGTGGGCCAGCGCCAGGTAGGCGATCAGCCCCACGCCGTCCTCGGGCCGTCGGTCGGTGACGGCGGCGAGAGCCCGGACCAGCACCGAGGCGTCCATGCCGTGGTGGCGCAGCACGCCCGCCGCCCGGGTCAGGGCCTCCCCGTCGTGCCGTGCGTAGTCCCTGACCGGGATGTGCAGGGTGAAGCCGCTCGGCCGGGCGGTGGTGGTGTCGGTGAAGGAGTGGCAGGACAGGCCGGGCCGTCCGCTGAGCCGGGTCAGGCCGGGGCCGAGGCCCGCGGCCGATCGGTGGAATCCCTCGATCGCCGCCGGACCGGGACCCGGGGTCATGCGGCACAGCCGCCCGGCCTGGCCGGCCGTGAGGCCGTCGTGGCGCACGTAGACCTTCGCCCGGGGCTCCTCCCAGTCCCCCAGGTCCAGAGCGAGGAAGGGATAGCCGCTCCCCTGGGGCAGGCCGTCGAAGGCGTGCCGGTGGCCCAGCCGGTGCAGAGCCTCGCGCACCGTCCCGGCGGAACGTTCCGCCCCGTTCGCGGCCGGGTTCAGATAGACCTTGACCTTGGGCACACCGCCGGGTCTCAGCTCCAGGGCGCACCACAGGGCCAGGGGGCCTTGCGGATCGGGCGGCAGGAACAGGTCCCGGAGTTCGTCGAGCGGGCCGGTGGTGAAGTTCCAGCGCCGGGCCATCGCCCGGATCACCTCGAGTCCGACGCGGCCGCCCTGGGCCAGGCTGTCTGCGCCGCAGCCTGGTTCCAGGAGCACCCGCAGGACGGGAGCCTCGTCCATCTGGAAGGAGAGCGAGAACTCCACGGGGGTGTGGTCGTCGGACAGGAACGTGCGGCTGGGCGGCGGCTGGTTCAGCGGCCGCCCGGCCACCGGTCCCAGCGCGTCGGCCAGGACGTGGGCGTAGGTCTCGGCGTCGGCCGCACACAGGCCGGCGACCGCGCCGAGTCTTCGCAACTGGCCGCTCGTGAAGGCACCGAGCGTCGCTGTGCCCCGCGGGCCCGCGTCCATCGGTGCGGCGGTCACCGGCCCGTCCCCGGCCGGGGCCGCACAGCGAGATACCCGCCTGGGGAGGCGGGTATCGGGGGGATCGGCGGCGGGTAAGCGGCGTTCGTGGATATGTGGTCCACGAAACCTCCTTTTACTCGTAAGCAACTTGAATGCCGCGTTGCTCACTACCCGTGCCGTTACACCTTCATGCGGAAGGGGCAGTCCGGGCGTATGTTGCGCATGTCACCGTGTGAGCCAGTTGAGGAACTGGCTCCACATGCCGCTGCGTTCGCCCGGCCGGGCCGGACCCGCCGGCTGCTCCCGCTCGGCCGTCCCGGTACCCGGCTGCGGGTCACCACGGCGCCCGGACCGCACCGGGGTGAAGCGGGCCGGGAGCGTGGCCAGGGCCCGGTTGAAGGGACCCGGACGCCACGTCAGGCTGTCCTCGGGTACGGCGAGTTCGACGTCGGGCAGTTCGTTGAAGAGGTGCTCGATGGCGGTGACCGTGATGTGCCGGGCCGGTTCCTTGGACGGGCAGGCGTGCGGTCCCGCGCTCCAGGCCAGGTGCGCGCGGTTGCTGCCGGCCTGGCGCGAGGCCTTCAGGGCCGGGCCGGTGTTGGCCGCGGCGAAGCTGACCAGGACCAGGTCGCCCGCGTGCAGTCGCTGTCCGGCGAGTTCCGTGTCCGCGGCCGGGTAGTGCGGCGCGTAGTTCGCCATGGGAGGGTTCTCCCACAGCGTGTCGTCGAGGGCCTCGTCGATCAGGCCGCCCTCGCGGGCGTACCGCTCGTGGGTGAGGAGCCGGTGCAGGGTGTTGCCGATGAGGTTGCGCAGCGGCTCGGCGCCCGCCCCGAGCAGCAGGGCGAGCTGGTGGACCATCTCCTCGTCGGTCAGCCGGGCCTCGTGCCGCATCAGCCAGGAGGTGACGTCCTCACCGGGCTTGCTCCGCTTGAGCGCGACCAGCTCCTCCACCGCCTGGAACAGCACCGCGGTGGCCTTGTCGGCGTTGACGCCGTCGAACATGCCGGAGATGCCGAACAGCACCCGGTCGCCGATGTCGGCGGGACAGCCGAAGAGTTCGTTGAACACGAACAGCGGCAACTGCCGGGCGTAGTCGCCGAGCAGGTCGGCCGAGCCGCGGCCGCCGAACTGGGAGATGAGGTAGCCGGAGATCTGCTCGGTGCTCCGGCTCAGCCGGCGGGTGTCGACCCGCGCCATGCTGTCGGTGACCGCCTGGCGCAGGCGCAGGTGGTCGGCGCCGTCGGCGAACATGCAGTTGGGCCGGTAGGCGAGCAGCGGCGCGACCGGGCTGTCCGGACCCACCTTGCCCTCGTTGAAGGCCCGCCAGCGACGCGCGTCCTTGCGGAAGGAACCGGAGTCCTGCAGCAGTTGGAGCGCCGCCGTGTAGTCCGTGACCAGCGTCGCCTCGACCCCGGGGGACAGTTCGACGGGCGCGGCGGCCCCGTAGTGCCGCAGGTACTCGTAGTACGCCTGCGGGTCGGCGGCGAACTCCGGCCCGTGCAGCGGCACGCGGGCCCCGGAGCCGTGGGCCGGGCACCCCGGCGGCGGCACCGGGGCGGTGTCGTGGGCGTTCATGTCTGCTCCCAGCTCCTAGCGGGTGCGGTCCAGCAAGTAGCGGACGAGAGTGGTCAGTGCGGCGGCCGAGGACTTCTCGTCGCGGGCGTCGCAGGTGACGACGGGGGTGTCGTCGAGCAGGTCGAGCGCCTCGCGCAGCGCCCGCTCGTCGCGCAGCGGTGCCCCGTCGAAGTGGTTGACGGCGATGGCGTAGTCGAGCCCGTAGTGCTCGATGAGGTCGATCACGGGGAAGGAGTCGGCCAGCCGCTCGGGGTCGACCAGCACCAGGGCGCCGAGCGCGCCGCGGGCCATGTCCTCCCACATCTGCACGAAGCGCTGCTGACCGGGCGTGCCGAACAGGTAGAGCACGACGCGGTCGCTGATGGTGAGGCGGCCGAAGTCCATGGCGACCGTGGTGGTGGTCTTGCCCTGGACCCCCTTGAGGTCGTCGACCGACTCGGCGGCCTGCGTCATCGTCTCCTCGGTGGAGAGCGGCTCGATCTCGGAGATGGACCCGATGAGAGTGGTCTTGCCCACCGCGAAGTGCCCGACGACGAGGATCTTCACCGCGGTCTGGGTCGCTCCGCCGCGTACGTAGTCCTGCTCACCCAAACTTGGCGCGGAGGCCATTGAGCACCTCCTCCAGGATCTCCTTGTCGGCCAGGCGCGCGCGGGCCACCGGCGGGCGGGTCGTGACGTAGCCGCCTTCCATGAGGGATGCCAGCAGGATCCGCACCACGCCCAGCGGGAAATGCGTGTGTCCGGCGATCTCGGCGACCGAGAGGTAGCCGGCGGAGCAGAGGTCCAGCAGGCTCTGCTCCTCGGGGGACAGCCGGGTCGGCCGCCGCGCGTCGTCGGCGGAGGCGGTGACCAGGGTGATGAGGGAGAGGTCGTCCTCGTCGGGCAGGCCGCGCCCCTTGGTGATGACGTACGGCCGTACTAATTCGGCCGCCTCGGGCTCCCAGTTGTCGTGGCCGGTCATGAGCGGGTGCCGAGGTTCTCGCGCGGCGGTGTCGTCAGCCGCTTGCCGAGCTGGGCGACGAGTTGCTGCATCCGGAAGGTGATGTCCGCCATGTCGACCTCCGGGGAGGCGGAGACGCCGAGGTAGGCGCCCTCACCGGCGGAGATCAGGAACACCCAGCCCCCGTCGAACTCGACCAGCGTCTGCCGCCACGCCTGGTGCGGGTCCTCACAGAAGAAGGCGAGGGTCCGGCTGAGCGACTGCACACCGCTCATCGCGGCGGCGACCCGGTCCGCGTCGTCCTTGTCGAAGTCCTGCGTCCGGGCCATCAGCAGGCCGTCGGCGGATATCAGGACCGCGTGCAGGGCCCCGGGAATCTCCAGGGCGCTGTCGAGCATCCATGACAGATCGTCGTTCACGAGTCCTCATGTCCTTCTCTGCTTGCACCAGGTGTTCTGCTCGTCCGGTCCGTTTCCTCGGGCCGGGTGACGCGGCCGGTCTGCGTGCCCCGTTGGAAGGCACCCATGACCTGTGCCTGCTCGGAGTCGGAGCGGCCCGCTTGGCGCGGGGCGGAGGAACTGCCGGGCACGATGGCCATCGGGCGCTTGCGACGCCGCCGGGGCAGACCGTCACCGGTCTCGGCGGAGGTGAGCGAGGCCTCCGGTCCGCCGTCCGGGCCCGGCCGGGCCGTGCCGCGGGCGGCGGGGGCGGGAGCCTTCCTCTCCGGCATGGCGGTGAGCAGTTCATGCGGCAACAGGACCACCGCGCGTACACCTCCGTAGGGGGAGGAGGAGTCCACCGACGCCTCGAAGCCGAAACGCTCGCACAGCAGACCGATGACCGCGAAGCCAAACTGCGGTGGGTTGCCGAGACCCGCCACGCCCGAGGCCCGCTCGGTGGCGAGCAGCTTGTCGGCGCGGGCGCGTTCCTCGTCGCTCATGCCGACACCGGCGTCGTCGACGACGACGCAGATACCCTTGGGCACCGTCCGGATGTTGATCTCGACGACGGTGTCCGGGCTGGAGTAGCTGGTCGCGTTGTCGAGCAGCTCCGCGAGGGCCAGGGCGACGGGTTCGACGGCCCGGCTGGTGATGCCGAAGTCGACCTGGGAGAGGATCTCCACCCGGCGGAAGTGCCGGATCCGGCCCTGGGCGCTGCGCACCACGTCGTACACCGAGGCGGTGTCGCGCCGGCCGCCCAGCCAGCCGTCGCACAGGACCGCGATGGACTGGGCGCGCCGGCCGAACTGCGAGTTGGTGTGGTCGATCTCCAGCAGGTCCTGCAGGAGCGCCGAGTCACCGTACTTGGTCTGCAGCCGGGAGAGCACCAGTTGCTGCTCGGCGGCGAGGCCCTGCAGGGTCCGCATGGCCGATTTCAGGACGGTCTTCGTCTCGTCCTCGGCCCGCTCCTGGGCCGCCTGCACGGACTTGCCGTAATTGTTCTCCAGCTCTGTGTAGTGATCCCTGAGACCCTGGACCTGCTGCCGCAGACTTCGCGCCGCCCTGCGCTGGCGGCCGATGAGCGCGGCGGCGGCTACGAGGGCGACGAGAAGGACCCAGAGCAATGGGTTCCCCATGTATTCCGTCATAAGACTCTCTTCAGGCGACTGAAGGCCGGCTTGCTGGATTCCCGTCCAGGCGGGCGGCCCGGTGGACTGCCCGCACCGAGGTTGCCGTACGGGCTGTCCCTGAAGCCGGGTATGCCGTCTTTCACCCACCCGCCCGCTCCGCAAACGCGGTGATCGTATCACCGCGTGATCAGGTGAATTTACGTCAAGAAGCGTCCAGACAGGACCGGTTGGGACCGGCACCTGCCTCGACTCCGGCGGTGGGTACAGTCGGCCCCGTGAAAGATGCACAAGACACCTTCCGGCCGGGCCCGGGGGCGGGGGCGGCGCGGGACGGCACGGCGTGACGCCGGAGGCCATGGCCGCGGTGTTCGCGGCGGGCGTCGGGGCCGGGGCGATCAACAGCGTCGTCGGCTCCGGGACCCTCATCACCTTTCCCGTACTGCTGGCCACGGGACTGTCCCCCGTCACCGCCACGGTCTCCAACGCGCTCGGCCTCATCCCCGGATCCGTCAGCGGCGCCATCGGCTACCGCAAGGAGCTGAGCGGCCAGCGTCGCCGCATCCTCAAGCTGGGCGTCGGGGCGCTGATCGGCGGCCTCACGGGCGCCACGCTGCTGCTGTCCCTGCCGGCCGACGCGTTCGAGACGATCGTGCCGGCCCTGGTGGGTCTGGCCCTGGTGCTGGTGGCGCTCCAGCCCCGGCTCGGCCGAACGGTGCAGCGCCGCCGCGAACGCACCGGCGCCTCCCCCCGCCGTGACGGCGGTCCGCTGCTGTTCGCCGGCCTGACGCTCGCCAGCGTCTACGGCGGCTACTTCGCGGCCGCGCAGGGGATCATCTACCTGTCCCTGATGGGCATGCTCCTCGACGAGTCCCTGCAACGCCTCAACGCCGTCAAGAACGTCCTGTCCGCCGTCGTCAACACCGTCGCCGCGCTCTTCTTCCTCTTCGCCGCGGACTTCGACTGGACGGCGGTCGCGCTCATCGCGGTCGGCTCGGCCCTCGGCGGTTACCTCGGCGCCAAGGTGGGCCGCCGCTTCAGCCCGCTCGTCCTGCGGATCCTGGTCGTGACGGTGGGCACCGTCGCCCTCGTACAGCTCCTGCTCCGCTGACAGGCTCCGCCGGTCCCGGCCCCCGCCATAACGGCGCGTTATGAGAAGTCGGGATTGGTGGCCCCGGGTCCGCGCCGGACATGCTGAGCGGCGCCCCCACACATCAACACGCGCCCCCACGCGTGTCGTCGGAATCGAGGAGCCTTGCGAATAACCCGACTCGTCCCCACCTTGACGGCCGCTGTCACGGCAGCGCTGCTGTCCCTCGCGCTCGTGCCGAGCGCCGCCGCCGCGGAGCCCGGGCCCGGTGACGGCGGCCCCCAGCCGATCATCGGCGGCGGCTACGCGCAGAACGCCCCCTGGGCGGCCCGGCTGTTCTCCAACGGAACCCAGACCTGCTCCTCGACCATCATCTCCCCCACCTGGATCCTCACCGCCAAGCACTGCGTGAGCGGCGGAAACCTCTCCTTCCGCATCGGCAGCCTCGACCAGAGCTCCGGCGGCACCGTGGCCAACGGCGTCCAGACCGTCACCCACTCCTCGTCGGACCTCGCGCTGGTCCGGCTCGACCGCTCCGTCTCCGCCTCCTACGCACAGCTCGGGCAGCCGGGCACGGTGCGGGTCGGCCAGAGCGTGCAGGTCTACGGCTGGGGCGCCACCTCCCGGTGCGGCTCGGAGATCAACTGCCAGTCCCGGTACCTGAAGGTCGCCAACCTGACCGTCACCCGCGGGTGTTACGACGCCTACTACGGTCAGGCGATCTGCGCCCGCGCCGGTGACGGCATCACCGCGGGCGGCGACTCCGGCGGCCCGATGACGGCCGGCGGCGTCCAGGTGGGCGTCGCCTCCACCAGCGACCGGCAGACCACTACGGCGTACACGAACCTGACCGCCTACCGCTCGTGGATCCAGTCCGTGGCGGGCGTCTGACCGTCGCCCCTCGGGGGGAACCCGGCCCCGGACCCGGCCTGCCTCCGTCACGGCGTCACGGCGAAGGCAGGCGCGGGACCCGCGCCCGTTCGGAGCACCCCGGCTCCCGGCACCAGCGGTACGGCCTGCGCAACCCCGGAGTGCCGGTGCCCGCCGTCCAGGAACCGGACGGCCCGGCAAGCGCGTGGTGAGTGCACCTATCGTGCGCCGTGAACGGTCGGCGTCCCCGCGCGAAGGAGCTCCGGTATGGCCGGACAGACGGACAGGTCCCTGGTGAACGAGTATGAGACGGCCGTACTCCGGCTCCTGGACGTGGGCGTCCGCCGCTACACGACGGACCAGCTCATCCTCGACGGGATCGACTGGACGGTCCGGCCGGGAGAGCACTGGGCCCTGCTGGGGGCCAACGGCGCCGGGAAGACCACCCTTCTGCGGCTGCTCGGCGCGCTCATGCACCCCACGGCCGGCACCGTCGACGTCCTCGGCAGCCGGCTCGGCCGGGTGGACGTGCGCGAACTCCGGGCGCGCATCGGCCACGTCACCTCCGCCCAGCGGGTGCCACAGGGCCTGACCGCCCACGCGGTCGTGCTCACCGGCCACAGCGGCACCGTGCAGCCCCTGTGGCGAACGTACGGCGACGAGGTCCGGCTCCGCGCCCACGAGCTCCTGACCGAACTCGGCGTCAAGGAGCTGGCGGACCGGCCGTACGGGGTCTGCTCGGGTGGGCAGCGGGCGCGCGTCCTCATCGCCCGGGCGCTGATGCCCGACCCCGCGCTGCTGCTCCTGGACGAGCCGTTCAACGCCCTGGACCTGCCGTCCCGCGAGGACCTCGTCGAGGCCATGCACCAACTGGCCGAGGGGCGCCCGCGACTGGCGACGGTGACGGTCACCCACCACCTGGAGGAGTTGTTCCCGGCCGTCAGCCACGCCCTGCTGCTGCGTGAGGGCCGGACCCTGTCCCGGGGGCCGGTGGACGAGGTCCTGACCGACTCCCTCCTGACCGCCTGCTTCGGCCGTGACATCACGGTGGCCAGGCGCGACGGCCGCTGGTCCGCCTACTCCGGCAGGAGCACCCGGGGTTAGGGACAGTCACACCGGAAGACCGACCGCATGCGGGAGGCGAACCCGCTCGAGGTGACTGTCTCCGTACCGGCCCCGGCACGCCGCCCCGGCCGGCCGGCGGGATCGGCGCGCCGTCTCGCGGCTGCTAGGTTCGACCCCCGTGCATCCACAAGTCTTCGACATGCGGTTCCGTGAACGCAGCCGCCGGACGACGGGCCTCGGCTTCGGCCTGCTCGCCGTCGCGACCCTGCTGTGGGTGTGGTGCGGCGTACTGCTCACCACCCCTTACGAGATCGACCGCGCCTACTCGACCGACCCGGTGGAGTGCGAGGCCCGCCTCTTCACCGACGACGGGACCGCGAACGAGGGGGCGTCCCAGGACCCGTGCGGTGACGAACGGGACTGGCCCGAGGCACTGGCCCTGCTCGGCCTCTCCGTCCCGGTGTCCGTCGCGGGCGGGGTGCTCCTCACCACCGGGCTCCTCGGTGCGCGGGTGAGCGAGCACGCCGCCGAACTCGCCCGCCTGCGCGAACTCGCCGCCCGGGACAAGGGAGAGACGGGCGCGTAAGCCCCTGCCCGCACGGCGGAGCGGACGGCGGGAGGGCGGCCCCGGACGTATCGGCGTACGGAACGTCCGGGACCGCCCCTCGGCTCCCCCGCCGGGGGACTGCCCACCTGACGGCGCGGGAAAACGGGACGCGAGGCGAACCGGTCCGAGTGCACCCCCACGGGTTACCCGGGTCAACACGGCGACCCCGTCGAGTTACGAGGTCGTCCCGCCCGCGCTGCCGGCTCGTTCACGGGGCATGCGCACGGGTGGAGGACCTCCGCCACACCCGCCCGACCCGAGGAGCAGCCGCACCGTGGGAACCGCCGTCCACGTCCCGCAGACCCGGGACATGCTCGGAGACGAACTCTCCGGCGACGAAGCCCTGACCGCCCTGCGCCGGTACGGCGGCCTGCGGCTGCTGACCGACTCCTTCACCCGGTTCCGCTACGCGGACGGCTTCACCAACGCGCGGGCCCTCGCCTTCCAGGTGGTGCTGGGCCTGGTCCCGTTCACCATCGTGCTCGTCGGCCTCGCCACGTCGGTGCACACCGAAGGTGTGGGACGGGTCATCGAGCTCACCCTCGGCCGGATCGTGCCGGGCGCCAGTGCCGACGTCGTGGAGAAGGCCTTCGAGGGCACCCGGCGCAGCGCCGGCAGCGACGCGTGGAGCACGCTCGCGCTGTGGCTGGGCCTGGCGTTCGCCGTACTGAACCTCGCCTCGGCCATGGGCCAGATCGAGCGCGGCGCCAACCGCATCTACGGCATCGAGCGCGACCGGCCCCTCCCCCGCAAGTACGCGCGGGCCCTGGTGCTCGCGCTCACCGCCGGCCTGCCCATGGTGCTGGGGTTCCTCGTGCTCGTCGCCGGCGAGGCCGTCGGGGACGCGGTGGCCCGCACCTTCGGCGACCGGGACGGCGGCACCGGGTGGTGGGGCGTGCTGGAGGTACCGGCGGGACTGCTGCTGGCCTGGGTCGCCTCGGCGGTGATCCTGCGCTGGTCGCCCCGCCGCGACCAGCCCGGCTACACCTGGCTGGCCTTCGGCTCGGCGGTCCACCTCGTGCTGTGGGTCTCGGCGACCTGGCTGCTCGCGCTGTACGTCGGGCACAGCGGCGCCTTCGGCGCCGTCTACGGCCCGCTCACCGCTTTCATCGCACTGCTGCTGTGGGCGAACCTCACCGCCGTGGCGCTCTTCCTCGGCATCGCGTTCGCCGCCCAGTTGGAAGCGGCCCGGGCCGGCATCCACACGGCGGCGCGGCCGGATCCGGGGCCGGGTGCCTGACGACCCCGGCCGTCGACGACCCGGCCGACCGGCGAAGAGCGGGCCCGGGACTACGCCGCGTCGCGGGGCGGGCGCAGCGCCCAGCGGATCCCCGCGGTCACGGCCACGCCGAGCGGGCGTACGCACACACCCTCCGCCGGAGGAACGCGCGGCAGCCACAGGGCGCGCGAGGCCCAACCCGGCAGGAGCGAGACCGCGTTGGCGGCGACGACCGCGTACGGAAGACGTGCGAGCAGCGGAACGGGCGGATTCAGGAGCAGGAACCGGGCGGTGCTCCGCGCCTCGCCGGTCGCGCGCAGTTCCCCGCGATAGGCCGCCAGCCGCTCCGCGAGTCCGGCGCGGTCCACGGGCGGGTCCGGGACGCCGAGCGCGGTGGCGATGCGTGCCGTGTCGGCCACGTACCCGTCGCACGCATCGTCGTCGAGGGGCCGGGCGCCGTAGCGCTGGTGGGCGCGCAGGAAGCTGTCGACCTCGGCGACGTGCACCCAGCAGAGCAGGTGCGGATCCGCGGCGGCGTACGCCTGCCCCTCCGCGGTGGTGCCGCGCACGCTGTCGTGCACGGCCCGGACCCGCTCGCACGCCTCCCGCGCGCTGTCGGCCGGTCCGTAGGTGGTGACGGCCAGGAAGGTACTGGTCCGCTGCAGCCGGCCCCAGGGGTCCCCGCGGAATCCGGAGTGCGCGGCGACGGCGGCCATGGCCAGGGGATGGAGGGACTGGAGCAGCAGGGCGGTCAGGCCCCCGATGAACATCGAGGCGTCCCCGTGCACCCGCCTGATCGGCCGCTCCGGGCCGAACCAGCGTGGGCCCGGTGTGCCGTGGATGCGGGCGTGGTTGTCCGGCCCCTCCGGCCCCGCGACCTTGGAGAAGATCATGTCGCCGAGCCGTGCGCGCGGGTCCAGACGGCTGCTTGCGGGAAGAGGTCTCATGGCTGCCGGGCCCTCCTTCGCCTGGTGCGGCCGGGCGGCTCACATGACTACTTCTGCCCGGCCCCGCCGGGCGGGAACATCAGGCGCAGCCCCAGGCCGACATTCCCTGCATGCGGGCCAGGCGCCTGGCCACGGCGATCTGCTCCCCGCGGGTGGCGAGGTCGGCGCGCGGGGCGTACTTGAGACCGCCGGCCGCGATCCAGCTCGACTGGGCGAACTGCAGGCCGCCGTAGTAGCCGTTGCCGGTGTTCGCCTTCCAGTTGCCGCCGGATTCGCACGCGGCGATGGCGTCCCAGTCGGTGCGTGAAGGGGCCGACTGCGCGGCCGCGGCTTCGGTGGTCGTACCCAGTGCGGTCGCGGCGAACAGGACCACCGCGGCGGTCCGGATCCTGCGGCCCCGCGAACTGCGCACGTCGCTCTTATGAGCTTTTCGTCTACAGATCATACTGAGACTGTTACCCCACGTGACGGGGATGTGCCGCGGCGACCACCGCCCGTTGCGCCAGTCGGAGCATTCGAACCACCGCTTGCCGGCGGAGGGAGAGAGCCTGGTGCGCGGGCGCACCGCCCGGGTCGGGTCGCCGACCGTACGTGGCGCGGGCTGTCCACGGCCGTCTCGGAGGCCAGGCGGTCCGGGACGGCCGCAGGGTCGACGCGCGGGGCCTCGGCACGGCGGCCTGCGTTGCGGAGTCGGCCCGGAGGCCCGCCAGGATGGTCGACGCCGTCCGGGCGGGTGACGCGGAAGCCGCGGGGGCGGCCGGGCACCGGCACTTCGACGACATCCGCGGCCGGTTGTCGCGGTACCGAGCGCGCACGCCCCTTGTTCGTGTGAAGAACCGCGCGGACGTCCGCCGGTCGGGTGAGAGGCGGGCGGGGGTTCCCCGACGGCGACGTCCCCTTCCTCCTCGCCTGCTCCCTCGGCGACGGCGAGGGCGGTCCGGAGGCGTCCCCGGTCGCCGCCGAGCGGCTGCTGCGTCATTCCGGGCTCGCCGTGGGAGACGGCGTCCTCGACGCCACGCGCCTGCCGAACCCGCCGGTCAGCCTGCCGGCGGTGTCGGGCGCGGCGGCCCCCACCATGCCGGGGTTGCGTACACCGTTCGGGTCGGTCTCCCGCTTGGCGGGTGCCAGGCCGCGCTCGGCGATCGCGGCCGCGCGGCCGGCACAGGCCGGGTGCCCGGGTCCGCGTGCCGTGTCGCGGAGGGCCTCAGGTCCACAACTCGCCGCTGTCGCACACCCGGGCGCCCATGTTCCGCTGCATCATGCGCAGCGCGGCGTCCGCGAGGTCGGCGTGGATGTGGGCGACCGCGTCGCGCGGAACGATGACCTGCAGGTGGCGGATGTGGGCGTCGAGCGCCGAGTAGAGCACACACTGTTCGGTCACCTGCCCGCACAGCACGAGCCGGTCGATGCCCTGCTCGTGGAGCAGATACGTCAACGGGGTCTCGTAGAAGATCGAGTGGCGTGCCTTGACGACGAAGAGAGAGGCTTCGTCGGGTCGCAGCGGCTCGACGAGGCGGGCGTGCGGTCCCGAGAGGGCCTTGTCGAGGATCTCACCGTGGTGCGAACGCCACTCGCCGAAATTGTCGTTGACGTAGATCACGGGGACGCCCTGCCGCCGTGCCCGCTCCAGCAGGCCGGTCTGCGCCGCCAGCACGGACTCCACGGCGGGGATCAGCGAGTCGGCGTCCTCGTGATCGTAGGTGTTGATCATGTCGATGACGATCAGCGCGGTCTTGCCCATGCTCTTCAGGTTGCCACCGGACGGCGGGAAATCCGCTCTGCCCCGTCGGACGGCGGGGCGCGGAGGCCCCGGGCAGCTCACTGGGAGGCCCGGTCCGAGGGCCCGGTCCGCTCCCCCGCGGGGTGACTCGCAGTCCAGGGCGCCGGCCCCGAGCCCTCGCTCCAGGCACGCAGTCGGCCCTCGTCCACGCAGACTATCCCGCACTGCTCGGCGTACTCGACGGCCGGTGCGGTGAAGTCGCTGCTGGTGACGACGACCGCGACGTCGGCCTCGTGGACGGTGAAACAGGTACCGCCGAACCGCTGCAGGTCCTGGGAGCCGACCTTGTTGCCGTCGCCGTAGCACTTGCACTGGATGACGACGCGCCGGCCGTCGGGAGCCACCGCCACCACGTCCGCGCCCAGGTCGCCCGCGCCACCCACGACCTCCACCCCGGCGCAGCCGTCCCGCACGCAGAGATCGGCTATCGCCTGCTCGAACTCGTCGGCATCGAGCGCCTCGTAACCGGCGACCGCTACCGCGGCCGAGGCGGGGACGGGGACGGGGACGTCGAGGCCGCGCGCCTCGTCCGCCTCCGGCATGGCGGCCGGCTCCTCCTCCAGTGCGTCCAGGGCCGTCGCCGTGGCCTCCTCCAGGGCACCCGTGGTGCGGCGCGCCAGCCTCGACGCCGAGAACCCGGCTCTCCCGCGCCGGCGGACGACGACTGCCACCGCCGCCCCGAGCACCAGGACCACGGCCCAGGCGGGACGCCGTTCCGCGACGTCGAACGCCATCCGCACCGTCCATCCCACGATGCACAGGCCGACGGCGGCGAGTCCGAAGTACAGGGCCGTGGTGCGGAGGTCGAAGCGGCGCCCGGCGCGTCCGGGGCGCGGGCGGCGTTCAGGCATGGGCACGACGGTCATTCCTCCCTGCGGCCGACATGAAGATCACTTACGTCGTCTGCCCGAGAACCACCGGTTCAGCGTCCGTTCATGACACGCCGTCGGATGGCTTATCCATCCCGTGCGCGAATCTTCCGGGCATAACGTTCCGAATATGAAGAAATGCCATGTCGTATACCTGGTGTGTACCGCAGCGATGATCGGAACGGGGCTCGGTGCGGCTCCGGCCTCCGCCGGCCACATGACCTACGTCGTCCGTCCCGGCCAGTCGATCCAGAACGCGGTGGACGCTGCCGCCCCCGGCGACACCGTGCTCGTCACCCCCGGCACCTACCGCGAAAGCGTCGAGGTGAGCACGCCCGGACTCACCCTGCGCGGCATGGGCCGCGGCACGGTCATCAAGCCGAGCATGGAGAAGGCCACCGACAACACCTGTGCCGAGGACGGCAACGGCATCTGCGTGGTCGGGACGAAGGGCAAGAACGTCAAGGGCATCACCGTCGCCAACCTGACGGTGACCGGCTTCAAGCGCACCGGTCTGTTCGCCGTGGCCACCGACGGGCTCACCGTGCGCAAGGTGACGGCGGTGAAGAACGGCGTCTGGGGCATCGCCCAGGAGCGGTCGGTCCACGGCACCTTCCGGGACAACACCGCCCTTGACAACGGCGACGCCGGCATCTTCCTCGCCAACACCATCCAGGCCGAGGAAGGCGCCGCGGACACCCAGGGCACGGTCGTCGAACACAACCGGGTCGAGGGCAACCGGATCGGCGTCACCGTCCGCCGCCTGCGCAACCTCGCCGTGGCGGAGAACTACATCGGCGGCAACTGCGCCGGCGTGTTCGTCGTCGGTGACGAGAACAAGCCCAAGGCCGGTGACCTGGTCGTGCGCGACAACTACGTCGTGCGCAACAACAAGTCCTGCCCGAAGACCGACCGGCTGCCCGCGCTCCAGGGCTCCGGCATCGTGCTGACCGGCACCGAGAAGGTCCTGGTCGCGAACAACACGGTCGAGGGCAACTCCGGCAAGTCCCCGCTGTCGGGCGGCATCGTCCTGTTCAAGAGCATGGTGGGCATCGCCGGCGAGAAGAACGAGATCAACGGCAACAGGCTGCGCGACAACGCCCCCGCCGACCTCGTCAACACCGAGACCGGCGACACGGCCAAGAGCAACACCTTCGAAGGCAACACCTGCGGCGCCTCCAAGCCCGCGGGGCTGTGCTGACCGGCCGGCCGCAACCGACCGTGGACCGAAGCAGGAGGGAAAGCGGCACATGACCACCGCACAGACCGCCCCGCCACCGCCCATGCGGCTGAGGGAGCTCGTGTTCGGGGCGGCATGTGCCGCCGCCCTCCGCGCGGCCGCCCGGCTCGGTGTCGCCGACGCGCTCGGCGACACGCCCATGGCCGTGGAGGACCTGGCGGCCGCCGTGAAGACCGAACCCAGGCCGCTGCGCCGGCTGCTGCGCGCCCTGACCTGCTACGGCGTCTTCGCCGAGCGGAAGGACGGGACCTTCACGCACACCGACATGTCCCTGCTGCTGCGGGAGGACGACCCGCACAGCCTGCGCTACATCACCCTGTGGTGCACCGAGCCGTGGACCTGGGACGCGTGGCCCCGGCTCGACGAGGCGGTGCGCACCGGCCACAACGTCGTCGAAGGCCTGTACGGCAAGGAGTTCTTCACCTACCTCAACGAGGACGCTCCCGAATCGGCCGAGGTCTTCAACCGCGCCATGACCACCTCCAGCCGGCAGTCGGCCCGAGACGTCGCGGCCCTCCTCGACCTGTCGGGGAGCACGTCGGTGGCGGACATCGGCGGCGGCCAGGGGCACGTGGTGGCGAGCCTGCTGGAGAAGTACCCGTCGATGCGCGGCACCCTGCTGGACCTGCCACGGGTGGTGGAGAACGCCGACCCGCGGCTGCGCGAGGGCGGGTCGCTCGCGGACCGGGTGCGGATCGTGCCGGGCGACTGCCGGGTGGCCGTCCCCGTCCGGGCCGATGTCTACATCATCAAGAACATCCTGGAGTGGGACGACGACAGCACCGCCCGTGCCCTGCGCAACGTCATGGCGGCGGGCGGCCCCGGGGCCCGGGTCGTCGTCATCGAGAACCTCGTCGACGACACACCCTCGATGCGGTTCAGCACCGCCATGGACCTGCTGCTCCTCCTCAACGTCGGCGGCGCGAAGCACACCACCGGCAGCATGGTCGGACGGCTGACCGACGCGGGCTTCGTCATCGACGACATCCGCCCGGTCAACCCCTACCTGCACGCGTTCGACTGCACCGTGCCCGGATGAGCTGACCGGGAGACGGCACACGTCGGCCGCCGGACCGCGCACCCAGCGGTCCGGCGGCCGACGTGTGCGCGCCGTGGAGGGGCGGATCAGGCGCCGGGCGAGCGGCGGTCGGTGACGAGCTCCATGCGGGCGCCCCCGAGCGCCCGGGTGAGGTCGCCGCCCGCCGGAGCGGGTCCGGCCGTACCGGCCGGGCCGTCCAGGAGGGTCGTCAGCTCGGCCACCTGTGCGGGGTCCGTGAGGCCGAGGGACACCGACGGGTCACCGGCGTCGAGACGGCCTCGTACGTCGACCATCCGCACCACGACGTCGTCGCGCTGGAAGATCGTGCTGCACAGGACCGGGCTGTGCGGGTCGTCCGCCGCCGCCTCGTCGCGGTCGGCGAGCAGCCGGGCCAGCCGCATGCCGCAGCCCGGCCGGGCCGGGTACGACAACGCCTGCCGCCGCGCCGCCGGGTCCTCCTCGCCCGCGGTCACGTGGTGGACGGCGGGCAGTGCCGCCCGCGTGTAGAACACCCGGGCGGACTCCGGGTCGCCCAGGTCCCGGACCTGCTCCAGGTACGGGTTGATGGCCTCCTCGACGGCCCGCACCTCGGGCTGCTCCGCCACGTGCCGCAGGGCCGCGAGCAGGTCCCCGCGCACCTCGATGGCCCGCACCACCCGGTTGCCGTGCAGGAACAGGGAGGTGCGGCACAGCCGTGTGGTGTCGTCGACGCGCGGCTCGGGCGAGGCGTAGTCGGCGAGGATCTTGCCGACCGCGTCCTCGCTGCCCGGCTTCACCGTGAAGGTGAGCGCGTGCCGGATCACACCGTCACCGATCCGGGGCGACGTCTGGAGCCCGCCCCGGGCGGTCCCGGCGCCCGCCCCCGGGTGCCCCGTCTCGCGGACGACGTGGAAGCGCAGTGACCTGGTGTCCCGGACACAACTGTGCAGCGGCTTCACCATCCGCACGTGTTCTTCGCTGCTCACCCAGTTCAGAAAGGGCGGGGCGCTCTCCCACTCGCTGGTGATGAGCCACTGGGAGGGGTTCTCGATGGACTGGCACAGTTGCTCGCCGAGGTGTCCGGGAACGGACTCCACGTGGCTGCGCAGTTGCTCGTACGTCTCGAGGAACTGCTGCTGGGCTCCGTCGTAGACCTCCACCAGCAGGACGACCCGGAGCCTGGAGCCGTCGAACACGGACTGGGAGACATGGTGCGACGCCTGCCGCGTCAGCGGTTCGGAAGCAGGTGGGGACGTGATGGTCATCCTGCGCACATCTCCTTCGCGGGAGCGGAACTGAACGTCGGCCGCGGTGCTGGGACGCCGGCGTCCCTCGATCCTGTGCCCGGCCCGGCGGGCGCGCGACTCGTATGCACTGCGTGGGTGACCGCGCGGTCCGGGACGCTGCGCGGGACTCAGGTGAGGTGCGCGAAGACCACCAGGTTGTCCGTGTAGTCCTTGGCCTTCCGGTCGTAGTCGCCCGCGCAGGTGATCAGCCGTACCTCGGCCCGGTCCGCGTCGCCGTACACGCGTTTGCTGGGGAAGTCGTCCTTGTCGAAGGTCTCCAGGCTGTCGACCTCGAACGACACCTTGCGTCCGTCGGCCCTCTCCACGTGGAAGACGTCGCCCTCCTCCAACTGGCCGAGGCGCGCGAAGACGGCGGCGGACGTCTTCGTGTCCACGTGCCCGGCGATGATCGAGGTGCCCTCCTCCCCGGGGGACGCGCCCTTGGCGTACCAGCCGACGAGGTTGGTGTCGTCGGGCGGCGGGGCCTGGAGCTGTCCGTTCGCACCGATGGCGAGGTCGGTGAAGGGGGCGTCGACGGAAATCTCCGGGATGAGCAGGCGCACCGGCTTCGACCGCGGCAGGTCCGCCGCGGGCCGGCCGGCGGCCGACGGGGCCGACAGGGCTGACGGGGCCGACGAGGCCGACGGGGCGGACGGGGCGGACGGGGCCGACGCGCCAGGCTGGGCGGCGAGCGGTGGCCGGGCGGAGTCGGCCGAGGTGTCGTTGCCGCCGATCAGGCTCATCGCCAGGATCAGGAGGGCCACGGCCAGCAGCACCGTCATGCCCGAGCGGGACCCGGTCGGCGCCGGCTCGCCGTCCGCGGGGGGAGAAGGGGGAACTGCCATCTGAGGACCACCTCACTGCGACACGGGCGGACGGGGTGGGCGGGAGCGAGCCGGGCCGCCACGCGGTGCGTGGGTGGCGGCCCGACTGCTATCGCGCCCGGCACGGCTCACGCCACTCCGTGAGCCGACTTCCTGCGTCGGACGGCGTACAGACCGGTCGCGGCGACGCCCAGGACGGCCAGGCCGGCCGCGGTCGTGGCCGGCTCGTCCAGCCCGCCGCCTCCGGTGTGCATGCCACCGCGCGGCTTCTCGTGCTCGCCGCCCCAGGACTTCTCACCCTCGTCCTGCTTGCGGGTCTCCGAGCCCTGCTTCGAGCCCCCCTCCCAGTCACCCTCGCTCACCGCGGTCAGGGCGCCACCACCCGTGTGCATCCCGCCGCGCGGCTCCTCGTGCTTGCCTCCGTTGTCGTGCTCCTTGCTGTAGGAAGAGTCGTCGTGGTCCCAGTCGCCCCCGGTCGCCGCGTAGGCGCCGGGAGCACCGAGGACGAGGACGGCCGAGGCCGCCGCTGTGGTCAGGAGCATGCGAGCAGAACGCATCTGAGATTCCTTCCGTCACGACCGGGTAGCTGGTGCTTCGTCAGCTAAGGGGACCCGGCCCCGACGTGAATTACCGTCAGCCAGCCTTCCGTCTCGCACCACTCAAGGCGCTCAGCCGGGTGAACGTCCGCCCGGCCCGGGGAGCCCGCGGACGTGCTGACCGTACGAGGGCTCGCCCCTCCCCGAGCCGGGGGTTGTCCCCCGCCCCCGGGTCCACCGAGCGGTGGACGGCAGGTTCAACCGGACGCCTCTGTCCGCCAACTGCCCTGGTCGGCGGAGGTTTCGGGCATGAAATCGATGACTGTGCGCATGGCGCGCTGGAGCGCCCGGCACCCCTGGCGGGCGATCGCCGGCCGGCTCGTGTGCGTCGTGCTGTGCCTGCGGCCGGTGCGGCCGTCGGCACCAACAGCGCCGATACGGCGGACTACCGTGTCGGTGAGGCCTGGCGGGCCGAGGCCTTGGCGGCCGAGGGCGGTCTGGAACGCGGATCCACCGAGCAGGTGCTGATATCCGCCCGTTCGGGTGTCACGGACGGGCGTGCCGCCGAAGCGGCGGCACGCGATCTGACGGTCCGGATGGAGGCGCTGCCCGAGGTCGCGGACGTGGCGGCCCCGCTGTGGTCGGGTGACCGCCGGATCCTGATGGTCGAGGTGGCGCTGAAGGGTGAGGAGCGGGCCGCGAAGGACAAGGCGGACGCGCTGCTCGCGCAGACGGCGGTCGTCCAGAAGGCCCATCCCCGGCTGCTGCTGGAGGAGACCGGGAGCCCGTCCGTCTGCAAGGGGGTCGACCGGCAGCGCGCCGACGACCTGGCGCTCTCCGAGAACATCACGCTTCCGGTCACGCTGGTCACCCTCCTGATCGTCTTCGGTTCGGCCGTGATGGCCGTGATGCCGCTGCTGCCGCTGCTGCCGCTGCCGTTGTCGTCGATCGCGGCGGCGATCGGCCTGTCGACGGTGGTCTCGCACGTCTCCCCGGACGCCGGGGTCGGCACCAACGTGATCCGGATGATCGGCCTCGCCGTCGGCCTCGACCACACGCTCTTCCACCTCATACGGGAACGTGAGGAACGGTCCCGGGCCGGCGGCAGGCCGAGCAGCGAGGCACTGATGGAGCCGGCGGCGGCCACCTCCGGCCACGCGGTCGTGGTGTCGGGGCCGGCGGTCGCGGGGACGGCGCCCGCTACGCGGACCGTTCGGCCCCCAGAGCAGCGAACTCTCCCCGGCCCTCGGGGCGTTGCCGCTGACCATCCTTGCCGGGTGCCGCCAGACAGCCCGAGCGGATGTGGGCGGGATCGAATAGCGGCTGGAGGTAGTCGAGGAACCCGCCGGCGCAGGCGAGCAACTGCCAGGGAGGGGATAGGATTTGGTGTACAGGCTGACGTCAAGTCGGCGTTCACGACGGTTGGTGGCCCTACCCCGTCCACGACCACTACGTCGGCAAGCCGACCCCGAACGGCACGCAGCAGAACCCCATCACCTACTTCGGCTCCCCTGGGCAACCGCGAGTGCAACCGCGGATGCGGCAAACCCAGCAGCCGAGGCGACTTCCTCCCCGGCCACCACCAGCGCGCCATTCAGAGAGAATCGCCCGCATCGGAACCGTGAAGGACTTCATCACCTGGTTCGACCAGACCTGGAGTCCCGACGAAGCCCGGCAGGGCGAAGCCGCGTGAGGAAATGCCACCGAAGTGAGACGGAAACCGCGGGACATCCGGTGAGACAGCAGCACAAGCAGCAGGTCACCGCGGTCCGCAATGACACCGGCGGCGCGAACCTACAGGCCGCTTCTTCGGACCGGGGTTACTTCTCCAGGAACGCCAGGAGGTCCGCGTTGAACCTCTCCTTGTCGCCGGGCACCATGGCGATGCCGTGGGAGGCCCCCTCGTAGACCTTCAGCTCCGCGCCCGCCACGAGCCGGGCGACCTTGCGGCCCGTGGCGTCGATGGGGACGATCCGGTCGTCGTCGCCGTGGACGACGAGGGTGGGGACGTCGAACTTCTCGAGGTCCTCGTGGAAGTCCGTGGTGCCGAACGCGTCCACGCAGTCGACGCCGCCCTGGACGGTCTGGGCCATCGCCATGTACCAGAAGGCGTCCTTGTTTCCCTGCGTGACCTTGTCGCCGCCGTCGTCGGCGGAGAAGAAGCCGACCGCGGTGTCCTGCCAGAACTGTGAGCGCTCCTCGAGGATGCCGGCCTTGAGGCCGTCGAACACCGACTGGGGAACGCCCTCGGGGTTGTCCGGCCCCCGCAGCATCAGCGGCGTGATCGCGGACAGGAGCACCGCGGAACGGACCCGCTCGGTGCCGTGCCGGCCGATGTAGCGGGCTAGTTCACCGCCGCCCATGGAGTGCGCGACGAGAGTGACGTCGCGCAGGTCGAGGCCGGTGATCAGATCGTTCAGGTCGTCGGCGAAGGTGTCGAAGTCGTAGCCGTCGTAGACCGGCGTGGAACGGCCGTGGCCGCGGCGGTCGTGGGCGATGCCGCGGTAACCCGCGTCGGCCACCGCCTTGAGCTGGTCCTGCCAGGCGTCGCCGTTCAGCGGCCAGCCGTGGATGAACACGACCGGACGGCCCCGGCCCCAGTCCTTGTAGAAGATGTCCACGCCGTCGCGGGTGGTGCAGATGGGCATGCGCCCTCCGTGGGTCGGGGCCCGGCCGTGCGGCGGGCCGGTGGGTGGGTGACGCCGCGGCATCCCCCCAGTAGTCGAACGCACGCCCGTCTCTTCCGCACCCAGCAGGCGGCCGGACGGGTACGGAAGGCGCGGGGCGGGACACGTGGCCACGTGGACGGTGTCGCCCCCGCCCTCCGCGCTACTCGTCCGCATCGACGTGCGCCGGGTCGGCAACCTCGGGCTGCTGGCGACGCGAGCCGGGGGCGGCCCGGTCGGGCGTGGCCTCGCTGCGCGGGGACTGGGCAGGTGGGGGCGGCGCGGTGTCCCCGGGGGCGCCGACGCCGGCGGCGGGCAGGCGCAGGGCGAGCAGGGCGACGTCGTCGCCGCGGGGCGTGATGCGGTCGAGCAGCTCGTCGCAGTACTCGTCGATGGTCCGCTCCCCCAGCCGACGGGCCAGGACGCCGGCGTGGTGGCGGAGCTTGGCCATGCCGAGGTCGATCGGGCGGTCGCGGCTCTCCACCAGGCCGTCGGTGTAGAGCAGGAGGATGCTCTCCGGCGGGAGCTCCTCACGCGCGTCGGGCCAGCTCAGTCCGAGGCGCAGGGTGGCGCTCATGCCGATGAGCGGGCCGTGGCCGCCTTCCAGGAAGCGGGTTTCCCCCTCCCGGGTGATCAGCAGGGGCGGTGGGTGGCCGGCGTTGACCCAGTGGAACCGCCAGGGACCGCCTTCGGGGCCTTCCACGCGGGCGAAGACGAGCGTGGCCATGGGGGCGTCGCTGGTGTTGGTCACGGCCTCGTCGAGACGCCGCATGATCACGCTGGGCGGCTCCCGGTGGTCCCAGGCGAGGGCGCGCAGCATGTTGCGCACCTCGGCCATGTGGGCGGCGGCCTGGAGGTCGTGTCCGACCACGTCCCCGATGACCAGGGCCGTGACACCGTCGGCGAGCAGAAAGGCGTCGTACCAGTCGCCGCCCACCTCCATGGCGCTTTCGGCGGGCCAGTACCGGGCGGCCATACGGATGTGGTCGACCTGCGGAAGGGGGGTCAGCAACTGGCGTTGCATGGTCTCGGCGACGTTCTGCTGCTCGTGGTAGAGCCGGGCGTTGTCCAGGACCAGTCCGACGCGACGGCCGATGTCGGCCAGCAGGGCGACCTCGGCCTCGCTGTGGGCGGGGTGGTCCCCCGCGCGTGCCACGGTCAGCGTCCCGTACGACCGTTGCCGGGTGCGGAGCGGGACGACGACGGCCGAATGTCCGCCGAGCCGTTCGAAGAGCACCCGGTGGGTGGCGGCGAGGGGGTTGTGCTGGTGCCGCAACAGGTCCTCGGCGCTCAGCGGGACGGGGCGGTCGCTGTTGATCAGCCGGGTCAGCGCGGCGCGGGCCGCGTCCGGCAGCGAGGTCACCGGCCCTCTCAGCCGTCCCGCCCGGTGCGGGTGTGCGCTGCTGCGCACCGCGACCCGCTCCAGGACGTCCGACCGGCCCTGGTAGACGTCGACCGCGGCCCACTGACCCAGCTCCGGCACCAGCAGCCGCAGGAGACGGCGGAGGGTGGCGGAGGTGTGCTCGGTGGGGATCAGTACGGTGGAGATCTCGGCCACCAGGTGCAGTTGGGCGGTGAGTGCCTCCAGGGCGGCGGTGCGCGCCTCGGTCTCCTCGGCGGCGGTGCGGTGCAGGCTGAAGTCGTGGAAGACCAGCACCAGCCCTTCCGGCCGGCCGTCCCTGACCAGCGGCGTGGCGGCCCAGATGATCGGTACCGTGGTGCCGTCCGCCCGCTGGAAGTACTCCTCGCTGCCCTCCTCGGAGAGCGCTCCGTACAGCGGGCTGCGCAGGGCGCATCGTTCGCGCGGCACGGGGCTGCCGTCGGCGTGCCGGTGCAGGAGGTCGTGCGCGTCGTGTCCGATCATGTCCCGCGCCGGCCTGCCAAGCAGGTGCTCGGCCCAGGGGTTCACCGAGGTGATGCGCGCGGAGGGGTCGAGGGTGAGGACACCGGCGCCGAGAGCGTGCAGGACGGCCCGGGCGAAGTCGGGTGCCGGGGCACCGCCCGACCCGTCTCCCTCCCGGTGGCCCGCCCAGCGTGATGTCACGACGCTCACAGCCTTCCGATGCCGTCCATCCCGCCAGGTTCCCTCAGCGGGCGGGGACGAACCGCTTCTCAGGGCCGAAGGAGGGAGGTCGGGTAGGCTCGGGTGCCGATCTTGTACCTGGAGGGTTGCGTGCGGACGAAGACCACCACCACGGCGTCGGCCGTGCTGACCTGCCTGCTGGCCGGGGCTCTCGTGGCGGGGTGCGGCGGCGGTGACTCCGGCGGGCACGAGTCCGCCGACGACATGCTCGAGGACGCCAACGCCGCGATGCGGGCGCTGAAGTCCGTGCGGGTCGACTCCACCAGCACCGCGGCGAAGGGCGGCACGGTCACCGTCCGGCTCGTGACCGACCTCGACAGCCGGTGCACCGCGAAGACCACGTTCTCCCGGGGCGGCACCCTCGAGCAGATCCGGATAGGCGAGACCGACTACGTCCGTCCCGACCGCGCCTATCTGGAGAACCGGAAACCCGGCGACGTCACCGGCGAGCAGCGGCTGTGGATCAAGAAGCCCGCCGACGCGGCACAGCCCGGTGACGGGCTCTCGTCCTGCACGCGTCCCTTCGAGTCCTTCGGGACGGCGAAGAAGGGGAAGAACACCCGCGTCGGTGACCGGGAGGCGGTCGAACTGACCGTGACCGACGAGGGGGACAAGGGCGGGACGTACACCTTCTACGTCGCCACGGAGGGCAAGCCGTACCTGCTCAAGGCGGTGTACAAGGACGCCGAGTACGACACGGCCACGTCCTTCGCCGACTTCGACGCTCCGCTGGACATCCGGCCGCCGAAGCCGGCCGAGGTGATCGACGCGGAAGCGGTGCGGCCCTGAGCGCGGCTCCGGGCCGCGAACCGGTCGCGTCCTGCTCCGCGCGTGGCGGGCGTCCGGCCCGGCCCGAGGCCGCGCGCGGTGGTGGTCCGCCCGCGAGGAGCTGAGGCCGGCGGAGTGCCCCGGCGCCGGCCGCCGCCGACCCGGCTCCGGACCCGGGACCGGGGCCCGCCGTACGTGAGCGGCGTTCGGCCGCCGAGCCGTTCACGCGTCGACGAGCCTCACCGCGGCCCTCATGCGCTTGCCGACCGGCTCCCGGCGCACCTCGAAGCTCTGGCAGACGGCCCTGACTATCTCCAGCCCGTGCCGGCCGACCCGGCCCGGGTCCGCCGTCTCGGCCACCGGCAGCACCGGATCGCTGTCCCACACCGTGACCTCCACCCGGTCGTCTGCCAGCTCGAGATCGACCAATGAGGGGCCGGGCGCGTATTTGCAGGCGTTCGTCAGCAGTTCGCTGACCACCAGTTGCACCACATCCGTCGCGCGGTCGGACACCGGGAGGCCCTGCGCCGCCCGCACCCGCGCCAGGAACCCCCGAGCCAGCTCACGGCCCCGGGCGATGTCACCGGGCCTGCCCTCGTACTGCGCCGAAACCCTGACCAGCTCGTTTCTCAGCCGGTCCCCACTGTGGGCAGCCCCGTCCATCCGATCCGCCCTCTTCCTGAGCCTTGACCGTTACGCCAGCCCGTCTACCCCCAAAATCCGGGAAACATCAGAGAACGCCCGTCCGATCACCAGAACTCCGTGCTCGTGCCACCCAGCCGCCCGTCGGACGCAGGACGAGGCAGAGGAAGCCCATCGTGTCGCGGTGGACCCGCAGCCACTCGTCGCGGTGGGTGGTGGCCGCCTCGAGCGCCCGCGCGCCGTCCGGCTCGGTGGGGTGGTGGCGAGTCCGGAGATCCTCTGTCGGTCCACCGGCGGAGCCTGACACGGCCGCCCGGACGGCGCACCTGATTTCGGCTCCCGCGTCTGCCGGATCCCGGTGCCGTGGCCGCCCGCGGTCGCACAAGAGCTTCCGCCCCCCTCTCCCACAACCAACGGTTGTACTCGTAGGGTGGCCGCCGTGGACCTCATCGCCGTACGCACCTTCGTGGCCGCCGCGGAGGCGGGGCAGTTCCAGGTCGCCGCCGACGAGCTGGCGATCACCCAGCAGGCCGTCTCCAAACGCATCGCCGCACTGGAGAAGGACCTCGGTGTGCCGTTGTTCACCCGCACCGCGCGCGGGGCCCGGCTCACCGTCGACGGGCAGGCCTTCCTCCCGCACGCGCGCGCCCTCCTCGACGCCGCGGAGCGGGCCGCGGCCTCGGTACGGCCCGGGCGGCGTCCACTGCGGGTCGACGTGATCGGCAGGCGGTCCGCCATGGCCGGGGTGCTGCGCGACTTCCACCGCGCCCGTCCCGAGGTCGACCTCGACGTCGTCATCCTCTTCGAAGCGAACGCGGACGCGGCCGCCACCGCCATCCGCTCCGGGGCCATCGACGCGTCCTTCCGCTGCGTCACCATGCCGGGAAGCACCCTCCCCGACGGCGTCGAGGCCACGCCCGTCTTCGACGAGCCGCTCCAGCTCTTCGTCGGGCCCGCCCACGAGTTCGCGAAGTCCCCGGCGGTGACCCCGGCCCAGGTCAGCGGTCATCGCATCTGGATGCCCGGGAACGTCCCCGGCACCGAGTGGTCGGCCTACTACGACGCGCTCGCCGTTGAGTTCGGGCTCACCATCGACGCGATCGGCCCCAACTTCGGTGTCGAGGGGCTCCTCGACACGATCGCCGAGTCCTCGACCATCGCGACCTTCCTCAGCGAGCGGACCCCTCTGGTCTGGCCCGCCGTCCACGATCTGCGGCGCATCCCGCTGCGCGACCCGACGCCCGTCTACCCGCACTCCCTGCTCTGGCACGCCGACAACCCGCACCCCGCGCTGGCCACCCTGCGTGCCTATCTCGCCTCCCGGCCGTCCGCTCACCTCGGCACCGAGGTCTGGACACCGGCGTGGGCCCGGCGCTCCCACCCGAGGGACGATCGCGCCCGGTCGTGACCCCCGCAAGCCCGACTCGGCGGATTCGGGCGGTGGTCACGGGACGGCCCCGAGCACCGGGAGCACCGCCGGCTGGCCGCGGCGCTCCCCCGGGCCGGTCGTCGCCGACCGGCCGGGGGCCCGGTACGGCCGTCAGCCGCCCAGGGCGCCGAGGACGACGAGCTTGGCCTCGTCCTGCACCTGCCGGAGGTGGTCCGGGCCGAGGAACGACTCCCCGTAGATCTTGTAGACGTCCTCGGTGCCGGAGGGGCGGGCCGCGAACCAGGCGTTCGCGGTGGTCACCTTGATGCCGCCGATGGGCGCGCCGTTGCCCGGCGCCTCGGTGAGCACGCCGGTGACCGGCTCCCCGGCGAGGGTGTCGGCGGCGACCTGGGCCGGGGACAGCTTGGCCAGGCGGGCCTTCTCCTCGCGGGTCGCGGGGGCGTCGATGCGGGCGTAGGCGGGTTCGCCGAAGCGGGCGGTGAGGGCGGCGTAGTGCTCGGAGGGCGTCTTGCCGGTGACGGCGGTGATCTCGGAGGCGAGCAGCGCCAGGATGATGCCGTCCTTGTCCGTCGTCCACGCCGAACCGTCCCGGCGCAGGAAGGACGCCCCGGCGGACTCCTCGCCACCGAAGCCGAGTGTGCCGCCGGCCAGTCCGTCCACGAACCACTTGAAGCCGACGGGTACTTCGACCAGCCGCCGGCCGAGGTCCGCGGCGACGCGGTCGATCATGCCGGAGGACACCAGTGTCTTGCCCACGCCGGCGTCGGCGGGCCAGTCGGTGCGGTGGGCGTAGAGGTAGGCGATGGCGGTGGCGAGGTAGTGGTTCGGGTTCATCAGCCCGGCGTCCGGGGTGACGATGCCGTGCCGGTCGGCGTCCGCGTCGTTGCCGGTGGCGATGGTGAAGCGGTCACGCCGCTCGATGAGCGAGGCCATCGCGTGCGGCGACGAGCAGTCCATGCGGATCTTCCCGTCCCAGTCCAGCGTCATGAACCGCCAGGTGGGGTCGGCGAGCGGGTTGACCACCGTCAGGTCGAGGCGGTGCTGTTCGGCGATGCGGCCCCAGTACGCGACGGAGGCGCCGCCCAGCGGGTCGGCACCGATCCGCACGCCCGCCGACCGGATCGCGTCCAGGTCCAGGACGCTCGGCAGGTCGCCGACGTACGCGGAGAGGAAGTCGTGGCGGCCGGTGCCGGGCGCGGCGAGCGCGCGGGCGTAGGGGACGCGTCGTACGTCCTTCAGTCCGGCCGCGATGATCTCGTTGGCCCGGTCCTGGATCCAGGAGGTGGCGTCCGAGCCGGCGGGGCCGCCGTGCGGCGGGTTGTACTTGAAGCCGCCGTCGGCGGGCGGGTTGTGCGACGGGGTGACGACCACTCCGTCGGCCAGGCCCGAGGCGCGGGCGCGGTTGTGGGTGAGGATGGCGTGGGAAACCGCCGGGGTGGGGGTGTAGCCGTCCGCGGTGTCGATCAGGACGGTCACGTCGTTGGCGGCGAACACCTCCAGTGCGGTGATCCTCGCCGGCTCGGACAGGGCGTGCGTGTCGGCGCCCAGGAAGAGCGGGCCGTCGGTGCCCTGTCCGGAGCGGTACTCGCAGATGGCCTGGCTGGTGGCGGCGATGTGGTCGTCGTTGAACGCCGCCGCCAGGGACGATCCGCGGTGCCCGGACGTGCCGAAGGCCACGCGCTGCCCCGGCTCGGCCGGGTCCGGGTGCAGGGCGTAGTACGCCGTCACCAGCCGGGCGACGTCGATCAGGTCCTCGGGGCCGGCCGGCTTTCCGGCTCGGTCGTGCTGCATGCGCCCACTCCTCCGCATCGGTCGGCATTCACTCGCGGTCCCATCTTCCCCTGTCCGGGGACCGATACCGGCGGTACCGGGCCTTCCGGCCGGGGCGGGAGGAGAGGAAACGCCATGCCCGAGGTGAAGGCACCGCGGCTGCCGGCCCCGCCCGCGCACCGGCCGGCCGGGCCGTGAGGCCGTCGTCCGGGGCGGGGCGGCCGGGACGCGTCGGATCCGGCCGCCCCGTCGGCGTCCGGGACGGAGCCGACCGGGAGGCGTCAGATCCGGCCGCCGGTGAGCCGGGTGAGGGGGCCGTGCGTGTGGCGTCCCGCGCGGCGCCCCACCGCGTACGACGCGGCGCTCAGCGCGGTGATGCCGGCTCCCACACCCGCGGCGACCAGCTTGCGCTGGGCGATGACCGTCCACGCCGTCCTGGCCGTGGCCGCGACCTGTCCCGAGGTGTCGACGACCACCTGACGGCCGGCTGCCACGCCCTTGGCCGCCGACTGCACGGCGCCGTTCGCGGCCTGGGCCGAACGCTGGGCGCCGGCCTTGGCCGCTGACACCGTGTCACCGGCCTTGCCGGCGGCGGTCTGTCCGGCCCGCGAGGCGGGGGCGGTCGCCTTGTCCGCGGCGTCGCGGGCCTTGGACTCGGCGGTCCGTGTGGTGTTGGGCTTCTGGTTCGTGTCCTTGTTCGGATCGCTCATGGACACCGCCTTGCCCCGGACCGCGTCGGCAAACACGTACGGTCCCCTGGGGCGTTCGTGGTCGCGCTCGACGGCGAGGTGGTGCGCGCCGCGGGTGCGCAGGCGTTCGAGGTGCCTCTTCCCCGCCGTCGCGGCAGCGCCTCCCGTCGGTCCGGCCCGTCTGCACGGGCCCGCACTACGGCGTCACGCCGGGCAGCTTCCGCGGCTCGATACGCTCCTCCACCGCCGTGTCGCCCTCGCGTACGACCACGTAGGCGCCCTTGCCCGCGGTCTCCGTCACCGCCTCGACCAGCTCGGTGCCGCGGTAGACGAGGCCGACGCCGTCGTCCGTGCAGTGGGCGGCGGGCAGGGTGCCGTCGGCGACGAGTCGATGGGTCAGCGGGCGGCGGCCCTCGTCCACGTCGTAGTGCACGCCGTTGCCGTAGGGCAGGAATCCCAACGCGTCGGTGAACGGGCGCAGTTCGGGACCGAAGGAGTCGGTGGCGCCGCCCCGGAACCAGCACAGGGATCCCGCGCTCACTCCGCTGAGTACGACCCCGGCCTCCCAGGCCCGGCGCATGACGCGGTCGAGTCCGTGGACGCGCCAGACGGCCAGCAGGTTGGCCACCGAACCGCCCATGACCCAGACGACGTCCTGGGCGAGCACGGTCTCCTCGACGTCCGCCACGTTGGGCATGGGGAACAGGTGCAGCGGCGTCAGGTCGAAGCCGGCGACGCGGGCGGCCTCGGTCATGCGGGCGGTGAAGTGTTCGGCGTCCCCGATGGCGGTGCCGACGTACAGGACGCGGGGGCGCCGGCCGTGCGCGCCCGAGAGCTCCACCGCGTGGTGCACCAGGGCGTCGAACGCCACCATGGTCCGGCCGCCCGTGCGGTGCCCGCCCGAGGTGGCGAGGATGGTGGGTTCGGGTGCCGTCACGCCGCTGATCCTAACGACCCGGCGGTCGCTCGCCGCCACCGGTGCCGACGCACCTCGCCGGAGCCTTCGCTTCCCCCAACTCCGGGGGCTACGTTTGTCCTTGAGTGATCACCGCCCGGACCGGAGGACTCCACCATGGCCGAGTCGCCCGCCATGAAGGAACCACGTCACAGGATCAGGACGGACCAGCCGCACACGGCCCGGATCTGGAACTACTGGCTGGGAGGCAAGGACAACTACGCGGTCGACCAGCAGGCCGGCGACCAGATACGCCGGCTGCACCCCGGCATAGGGGACTACGCCCTGGCCGACCGCCGGTTCCTGGGCCGCGCGGTGCGACGACTCGTCGGTGAGCACGGCATACGGCAGTTCCTCGACATCGGCACCGGCCTGCCCTCGGCGGACAACACCCACGAGGTCGCCCAGCGCATCGCGCCGGAGTCCCGCATCGTCTACGTCGACAACGACCCGATCGTCCTGGCCCACGCCGAGGCGCTGCTCACCAGCACGCCTCAGGGCCGCACCGACTACCTCGACGAGGACCTGCGCAACGTCGACGCCATCCTGGAGCACGCCTCGCGCACGCTGGACCTGACCGAGCCGGTGGCGCTGGTGCTGCTCGGCGTGGTCATCTTCGTCGAGGACGACGAGGAGGCGTACGGGATCGTGCGGCGGCTCGTCGACGCCCTGCCCCGGGGCAGCCACCTCGTCCTGTCGCACACCATCACCCGGCCGGACATGCCCGACGTCGACGCGGCGGTGGCCTTCTGGAACGAGCACGGTACGCCGAAGCTGACCCAGCGCACCCCGGGCGCGGTCGCCCGGTTCTTCGACGGACTGGAGCTGCTGCCGCCCGGCGTGGTCTCCTGCAACCACTGGTGTCCCGACGCCGGTGACGGTGAACCGTCCGCCGAGGTCGCCATGTTCGGCGGGGTCGGCCGCAAGGGGTGACGCCTACGTCACCGCCGCGGTCGGCGGTAGCTGGGCCGGGCTCACCTGTTCGCCCAGCACCTGGGCCAGGAACTGGACCAGCCACCGCTGCGCCGGGCTGCGCGAGGACTCGTGGCGTGCGTACAGGGCGATCTCGATCGGCTCGGTCTCGAAGGGCAGCCGCACCAGGCGCACCCGGTGGGAGGCGGTGAAGACCTCCCCCACGTACTCGGGGACGATGGCGATCAGATCGGTCTGCTCCAGCAGGTAGGGCAGCATCGAGAAGCGGGTGGCGTCCACGGCCACCCGCTCCAGGAGCCCGTGCGCGGCCAGCACGGCCCGGGGCGCGACGTGCCCGCTCGGCCCGAAGACCGTCGCGTGGTGCTCGGCCGCGAGGTCCCCCAGCGTGACCTCGTCACCCCGGACGCGCGGATGGTCCGCGGCGACCATGAGGACGTACCGCTCCCGGAAGAGCGGGACCCGCACGGTCAGGTGCGAGGTGATCACCGGGGTGGCGACGAACGCGTCGAGGTCGCCGCGGCGCAACTGGCTCTCGGCGTCCTCCACGTCGAACGGACGGACGGTGAACGACACCCCCGGCGCACGCTCGCGCGCCGCGGCGACGAGCCTCGGCAGCAGGGTCGCCTCGCCGAGGTCGGAGAGGGCGATCGTGAAGCGGCCCGACATGGTTTCGGGGTCGAAGGCGTCGCCCTGCCGGACCGTCCCGTCGATCTCCGCCAGGGCGCGCTGCAGCGGCTCGTACAGCCGCCGGGCGCCGGCCGTGGGGGTCAGCCCGCGCCCGTTGCGGCGGAACAGCTCGTCGTCGAAGTGGCGCCGGAGCTTGCCGAGGCTGTAGCTGACGGTGGGCTGCGTGACGTGGAGCGTCTCGGCCGTGGCGGTGACGCTGCCGGTCTCGTACAGCAGGACGAAGACGCGGGCCAGGTTGAGATCGAAGGTGCCCATATCGAGGGACTCTATATCGGCCCGCCGAAACATCTATTGGTGCCCATGTCGCGGGGTGCCTAGCGTGTCGGGCGTCACTTCGAAAGGAACGTCCGTGCCATCCGTGCGCCGTGTCTCCCACGATTTCCTGGAGCGCCAGGGGCTCACCACCGTCTTCGGCAATCCGGGCTCCAACGAGCTGCCTTTCCTGGCCGAGCTGCCCGACGGTTTCCGCTACGTCCTCGGTCTGCACGAGGGCGCCGTCGTCGGTATGGCCGACGGCTACGCCCAGGCGACCGGCCGTCCGGTCCTGGTCAATCTGCACGCGGCCTCGGGTTCGGGCAACGCGATGGGCGCGCTGACCAACGCGGTGGCCTCCCGCACCCCGCTCGTGGTGGTGGCCGGCCAGCAGGTGAGGCCCGCGATCGGTCCGGAGGCCAACCTGGCCAGCGTCGACGCCCCGGCGCTGATGAAGCCGCTGGTGGGCTGGGCGGCGGAACCGGCGTGCGCCGGGGACGTGCCGCGCGCGCTCGCGCAGGCCGTCTTCGAGGCGCGGCTCCAGCGGCGGCCGGCCTATCTCTCCGTGCCGTACGACGACTGGTCGGCCGAGGCCGACGACAACGCCCCGGCCGTGCTCGACCGGCGGGTGCTGCGGGCTTCCGTGCCCGGCGGCGCGCAGGGCGACTGGCTCGTGGAGCGGGTCGCCGCCGCCCGGCGCCCCGCGCTCGTGCTGGGCGGTGACATCGACTCGGCGGACCGGTTCGACGACGCCGTCCGGCTGGCCGAGCGCCTGGGCGGTCCGGTGTGGGCGGCGCCCTCCCTGTTCCGGCTGCCCTTCCCCAACCGGCACCCGCAGTTCCGGGGTGTGCTGCCCGCCGGGATCGCGCCGGTCTCCCAGGCCTTCGAGGGACACGACCTCGTGCTGGTGCTGGGCGCGCCGGTCTTCCGCTACCACGAGCACCTCCCCGGCCGGTATCTGCCCGACGGCACCCGGCTGATCCAGGTGACCGAGGACGCGTCGGCCGCCGCGCGGGCGCCGATGGGCGAGGCGCTGGTCGCCGACCCCGGGGCCGTCATCGACCTGCTGCTGAAGTCGCTCGACGGGCCCGGAACACCCGCCGGCGCCTACCGGCCCGTGCCCGGGCCGCTGTCCGCCGAAGGACCCGGCCTCCATCCCGAACAGGTCTTCGCCGCGCTGCGCGACGAACAGCCCGGGGACACGGCGTACGTCGTCGAGTCGACGTCGACCAACTCCGCGTGGTGGCGCCAGATGGACCTGCGCCGCCAGGGCTCGTACTACTTCCCGGCGGCCGGCGGGCTCGGCTTCGGACTGCCCGGCGCGGTCGGCGTCGCGATGGCCCAGCCCGGCCGCCCGGTCGTCGGCGTGATCGGGGACGGTTCGGCCAACTACGGCATCACCGCCCTGTGGACGGCGGCCCAGCACCGGGTCCCGCTGACCGTCGTGCTGCTGCGCAACGGCACGTACGGGGCGCTGCGCTGGTTCGGTGGTCTGCTCGGCGTGCCGGACGCACCCGGGCTGGACATCCCCGGGCTGGACTTCACCCGGATCGCGGAGGGCTACGGCGTCCGCGCCCAGCACGTCGGCGGGGCCGAGGAACTGCGCGCCGTCCTGGCCGAGCGGCCGGACCACCCCCGTCTGGTGCAGGTGGACACGGCACTCACCACGCCCTCCTGGCCCGGCAAGCACTCCGAAGACTCCCGAGGAAAGGGCAAGCGATGACATTCCTGGACAGCGACGTCTGGGGCCGGAGGTTCTTCAGCGACGGCTGGCAGGACTCCCCCACCGAGTACCCGGTGACCGAGCCGGCGACCGGCGGCCGGCTCGGTGCGGTCGGACTGGCCTCGGCCGCGGATGTGGGGCGTGCCGCCGCACGGGCCGCCGAGGCCCAGCGCGAGTGGGCGGCGACCGCCCCGCAGCAGCGGGCGGCCGTGCTGCGCCGCGCGGGCGAGCTCTTCACCGAGCACGCCGCCGAGGTCGAGGACTGGCTGGTGCGCGAGGCGGGCTCGGTGCGGGCCAAGGCGCGCTTCGAGGTGCGGCTCGCCGTGGGCGAGTGCTTCGAGTGCGCGGGCCTGCCGACGCATCCCCAGGGCGAGGTGCTCACCTCCGAGGAGGCCCGCTGGTCACTCGCCCGCCGCCGCCCCGCCGGTGTCGTGAGCGTGATCGCGCCCTTCAACTTCCCGCTCATCCTCGGTCTGCGTTCGGTGGCCCCCGCGCTCGCCCTCGGCAACGCGGTGCTGCTCAAGCCGGACCCGCGCACCGCGGTGAGCGGCGGTGTCGTCATCGCCCGCGTTCTCGAGGAGGCCGGCCTCCCCGCCGGCGTCCTGCACCTGCTGCCGGGCGACGGCTCGGTCGGCCGGGCGGTCGTCGAGGCTCCCGAGGTCCGGGTCGTCTCCTTCACCGGCTCGACGCCGGTCGGGCGGGCCATCGGCGAGCAGGCCGGACGGCTGCTGAAGCGGGCCCACCTCGAACTGGGCGGGAACAACGCGCTGGTCGTGCTGCCCGGCGCGGACGTGGCGAAGGCCGCCTCGGCGGGGGCGTTCGGCTCCTACCTGCATCAGGGGCAGATCTGCATGACGACCGGCCGGCACATCGTGCACGAGTCGCTGGTGGAGGAGTACACCGCCGCGCTCGCCGCGAAGGCCGAGGCGCTGCCGGTCGGTGACCCGGCACGCGAGGACGTGGCGCTGGGCCCGATCATCGACCGCCGTCAACTGGAGCGCGTGCACGGCATCGTCACCGACAGCGTGGCGGCGGGTGCGAAGGTCGCCGCGGGCGGCGAGATCGACGGCGCCGGCTACCGCGCCACCGTGCTGACCGGTCTGACGACCGACATGCCGGCGTGGCGCGAGGAGATCTTCGGCCCCGTCGCCCCCGTCGTCTCCTTCGCCACGCTCGAGGAGGCCGCGCGGATCGTCGACGACTGCGAGTACGGGCTGTCGGTCGGCATCCTCGGCGACGTCGGTACGGCCATGAAGCTCGCCGACCGGATCGAGTCCGGCAAGGTCCACATCAACGAGCAGACCGTGAACGACGAGCCCAACGCGCCCTTCGGCGGGGTCAAGGCCTCCGGTACCGGATCCCGATTCGGCGGCGCCGCGGCCAATGTCGAGGCGTTCACCGAGACCCAGTGGGTCACGGTACGTCCGGACATCGCCGACTACCCCTTCTGATCCTTCCGGCCCACCCCGGCCGTTCCGGCTCCGCTCACTCACACCCGTCCCCGGGGGGAGAGTCACCATGGCTTCCGCCACCACGTCCGACGCGCCCGCGCAGACAGGCCGCGCCGGCAACAGCACGTGGACGGTGGTCCTTTGCTGGATCACCGTCCTGCTGGAGGGCTACGACCTCGTCGTCCTCGGCGCCATCATTCCCACGCTGCTCAAGACCCACCACCTCGGCATGACCGCGGGCGACGCGACCACCATCGCCACGCTCTCGCTCGTGGGCGTCGCCATCGGCGCGGTCTGCGTCGGTCCACTGGCCGACCGGCTGGGGCGCCGCCGCCTGCTCATCGGCTCGGTGGTGCTGTTCTCGCTGTTCACCATCGTGGTGCCACTGGCGAACTCCGTCGCGATGTTCGCCGCGCTGCGCCTGATCGCCGGTCTGGGCCTGGGCGCCTGCATGCCCGTCTCGCTCACGATGATGGCCGAGCACATGCCGGCCGACCGCCGGGCGCGGGCCAGCACACTGACGATGACCGGCTACCACACCGGTGCGGTGATCACCTCGCTGCTCGCGCTGCAGGTGACCGACGACTGGCAGATCCTCTTCTACCTGCTCGGCGTCGTCGGCCTCGTGGTCGCCGTCATCCAGTGGTTCAAGCTGCCCGAGTCGGAGGCCTTCATCCGGGCCAAGCGGGACGGGGACCGGCGGGTGCCGTTCACCGAGCTGCTGGGGCCGGCGTACCTGCGTGCGGGCATCGGCATCTGGGTCGCCTCGTTCATGGGGCTGCTGCTGGTCTACGGCCTCAACACCTGGCTGCCGAAGCTGATGAACGACGCCGGATACCCGGTGCCCACGGCCGTCACCCAGCTCCTCGTGCTCAACATCGGCGGCGTCGTCGGCCTGGTCCTGGGCGGGTTCGTCGCCGACCGGCGGGGCATCAAGGGCACCACGATGGGCTGGTTCGCCGTCTCGGTGGTCATGCTGGCGTGCCTGAGCGTCAGGATGGAGAGCGATCTGCTGCTCAACGCCGTCGTCTTCTTCACCGGCGTGTTCGTCTTCTCCGCGCAGGTGCTCGTCTACGCCTACGTGACGAACTTCTACCCGGCCTCCGTGCGGAGCACGGCGCTGGGCTCGGCGTCCGGGATCGGCCGGATCGGCTCGATCGTCGGGCCGTCGATCACCGGCGCCCTGGTCGCCTCGGGGATCGGTCACCCGTGGGGGTTCTACTTCTTCGCCGCGGTGGCGGTCTTCGGTTTCCTGGCCGTGCTGACGCTGCCCCGCACGATGGCGAGCGGGCGGACGGAGATCTCCGAACCGGCGGCCTGACGCCCTTCGGACACGCACGACGGGAGCAGCCGGGTGACTCCACCCGGCTGCTCCCGTCGTGCTGATCCGGTTCTTCCCGCAGGGCTGGGGCCGGTGCTCAGTCGCGGTCCACGTGCTCGCGCAGGACATTGCCGTTCGATGCGTCGACGTCCACGGTCGTCTTGTTCCAGTTGTCGGTCGACACCACGTCGACGGCCCACAGGAGCTGCTGGTCGTCGTTCTCGTCCAGCTCGACGCCCGTGACGGTGCCCTTGGCCTTGTCGGTGGCCGCCTTCACGGCCTGCTCCGGCGTCTGGGACGCCTGCTCCAGCCAGTCGGCGATCTGCTGCTTGTCGTCGGCGTCCTGGTCCTCGGCCTGGGTGCGGAAGACCTCGCCGGAGACCGCGTCGATGTCGATCCGGTGCACGGTGCCGTCGGGGGCGGCGACCTTGGCCTCCCATTCCGGGGCGCCCTGGCTGGGTGCCGGGTTCGGCATGCTCGGGCTGGGCGAACCGGTCGACGCGGTGGCCTCGGCGGAGGTGGGCTTCAGCTCGAGTTCGACGAGCTTGCCCTCGGGGACCTCCTTGACGGCCGTGTCGGCCGCCTTGTCCCAGGTGACCTCCGCCTTCGGGACCAGGGCCTGGCGCTCGGACCGGTCGTCGGTCAGGGACTCCGAAGGAGAGGGGGAAGCGGTGGCGGTGGTAGTAGCCGTGTTGGTGGGGGACGTGGTGGGAGGAGTGGTCTGAGCCGCCTCGGCGACACTGGAGCGTGTCGTGTCGGCGTTCGTGCAGCCGGTCATCAGCAGGACGGAACTGCCCAGGGCACAGATGACGGCCATCGAACGAAGAGGCGGAAGACGTCGCACAGAGCTCATACACCTCTCCGTAACCATATGACCCTCTTGCCATACCGGTTCGGGTGGAGAACCACCGCAATGGCCGATACGGCTAGCGGGTCGGTACGAGGCGGGGCCCGGCGTGTTCGAGCCACTCGCGGTAGGCGGTGGACTGGCGGGCCGCCTCCCAGTACGCCTCCTCCAGCGCCGGGTAGACGGCGTCCAGCTCGGCCCGGGTGCGCGCGGCCAGCAGCAGGCGTACACCGAGCGGGTCGCCGGACAGGCGCCGTACGGCCATGTCGGGGCGGGACTGGGAGCTGGGCTGGCAGACGGTGACGACCTCGCCGGTGGCGACGAGGGACGCGGCGGTGTGGTAGTCACCGTGCAGGACGCGTGGGTTGAGGCCGACGGCGCGCAGCACGCGGTGCACGCCGTCCCACTCGCCGTCGACGGTGGGGTCGACCATCCAGCGGTCGTCGGCCAGGTCGGCGAGGCGGACCACGGACCGGGTGGCCGCGGGGTGGTCCGCGGGCAGCATGACGAACTGCGGCTCGCGTTCGACGAGGACCCGCAGCCGCAGCCCCTCGGGCACGCGCAGCGGGCAGCCCTCGACCTCGTGCACGAAGGCGACGTCCAACTGGCCCTCGGACACCCGGCGCAACAGGGCGTTGGCGGAGACGTCCATCTGGAGGGTCGGTTCCAGGCCCGGCTGTCTGAGCCGGCGCAGCCACCCGGCCAGGGCGCGGCTGGCCGTGGAGCCGACGCGCAGCCGGCTGTCGCCGCCGGCCGCGGCGGCGCGGGCCTCGCGGACCAGGGTGCGCATGTCGGCCAGTAGCGGACGGGCCCGGCCGAGGACCGTCCGGCCGAGTGGGGTGGGGCGGCAGCCGGTGCGTTCGCGGGTGAACAGGGGCCCGCCCAGGGCCTGTTCGATGCGGGCGAGCTGAGTGCTCAAGGTGGGCTGGGCGACGCCCAGTTGGCGTGCCGCCCGGTGCAGGCTGCCGGCGTCGGCGATGGCGCACAATGCGCGTAGGTGCCTCACCTCGAGCTCCATGCAGGGAGCGTAAAGCGGAACAGTTGGTTGCGCCAGGTGAACAAAACGCGGCGGAACAGGGCGAGTTCTGCACTCCGGTAGAAGCTGGTCCGGGGTGGCCGCACGGCGGGTGATAGCCCCGCCCTATCACCTGTTGCCATCATCACGCGGGCTCACAGGGGCTCCACACTCACCGGTGACGACTTCTCTCCCCACTCCCCCACACAAGGAGTCATCGATGCGTATCAGCCTGCCCCTGCTGTCCACGGCGGTCGGCCTCGGCCTGACGGCGGCCGTGCTCGGCGCCGGTCCCGCCGCGACGGCCACCGCTCCCCAGGCACCGGCCCAGGGCGCTCACCTCGGCTACCAGCCCTCCGCCGGCTCGGGCGAGGACGCCGCCGCCAACCGGGCGTTCTTCGAGGCGGTCATCAAGTCCGTCGCCGAGAAGCGCGCCGCGAACCCGACCTCGACGGCGGCCGTCACCGTCTACTACAGCGCCGCCAACGCGCCCAGCTTCCGCTCGCAGATATCCCGCTCCACTCAGATCTGGAACAGCTCGGTGTCCAACGTACGGCTCGCGGAGAGAAGCTCGGGCGCGGACTTCGCGTACTACGAGGGCAACGACTCGCGCGGCTCGTACGCGTCCACGGACGGACACGGCAACGGTTACATCTTCCTCGACTACCGGCAGAACCAGCAGTACGACTCGACCCGCGTGACCGCCCACGAGACCGGGCACGTGCTCGGTCTGCCCGACCACTACTCCGGCCCGTGCAGCGAGCTGATGTCGGGCGGCGGCCCCGGCCCGTCCTGCACCAACGCCTACCCGAACGCCAACGAGCGCAGCCGGGTGAACCAGTTGTGGGCCTACGGCTTCAAGGCCGCGCTCGACAAGGCGCTGCAGAAGACCTCCCAGCGCTGATCGCCCGAGGCTGACGCGTGTGTGGGGGCGGCCCGGTCCGGGTCACCCCCACACACGTGTTCCCCCCTCGCCGCTTGCGCAACCTCCCTGCGGGTACCAGGAGTTCACTCTTCAGCGTTCCCACCAAGGAGGCCGACGTGAACGAGCGGCAGGGACCCACCGGCAGCGGTCTCGGCGATCTGGAACCGGGCACCCGGCAGCGCGCGCAGTTGCGCACCCGCCTCGCCGACATCGCGTGGACGGCGTTGTGTGTCGTTCTCGCGCTGTGGGCCGTGTGGAGCGCCGTGGATCTCGCGCGGGGCGCGACGGCGTGGGCGTACTGCGCCGTGGCCTGGGTGCTGCTCACCGTGGCGCTGGCCCTGCGGATGGTCGCGGTGCGGCGCAGGACCTCGTTGTGACCGATCCCGGCTCACGGGCCGGTGGGCAGCGCGGAAAGCACGGCCCCGTGGACCGCCCGGGCCAGCTTGGCCCCCCACTCGGAGCGCGGGCCGGCGAAGGCGTGGGCCCCGGCTCCGGACCGCTCGGCGCGGGCGGCGACGCACACCGCGTCCGTGGGCGTGCCGGAGCAGTCGAGGCCGGCGTCCACCAGCGCCTGCACCTTGGCCTCGGTCGCCGTCATCACGGCGTTGACCAGGGCGGCGTCGCTCAGCGCGACCGGCAGCGCGGCGACGATGTTGATCGTCCCCGGTGCGGCGGGCTCGACGGCACCCTGTTCGGGTGAGGCCGCCCATCCGCGTACCGAGATCCCCGCGGTCACCACGGCTTCCGCACCGCCGTCCCTAGCCTGTGCGGAAGCGGACACGTCGGCGGCGGTCATCAGACCCACCCCCGGCCCCCGGGCGCCGGCGGCGTGGGCCAGGCCGGCCAGGTGCCGCGCCGGGTCGGTTCGCCGGTAGCCGTGGGCGACCTGGGCGTTGAGCACCCATGCGCGGTCGGCGATGCCCCCGCCCAGCACGGCGCTGCTGGCCATCCGCCAGCCCGGTCCCGGGCGCCACAGCAGGGCGTGCAGCCGTTCGCCGTCCTCGACCCGTGTCAGCCGCTCCGGGTTCAGCAGGCGGGGCCCGGTACGGGGCGGGGGCAGCAGGGCGGGCAACGGTGGGGGCTCCTTGCGTCGATCAGGGTGGGGAGGCCGGCGGACGGGACGATCGTACTCAGTGCCCCTTGCACGGCACCGGGCGGCCGCCGGTCCGGACGCGGGCGCGTTGCGAACGCGGAACCGGGCACCTTCACTGAACACAACTTCGCCACCAGGCGTCGGATCGGAGGCCACGATGCTGTCCCACACCCTGGAGCATGGGGTCCTGGTCATCACGGTGGACCAGGACCCGGGAATCGACGGGCGGGCCACGCTGACCACGCACATCACCAACCTGGTCGACGCTCATCAGCCGACCCCGGTCGTCATCGTCCTCACCGAGCGGGCCGCCGGTCACGCCGCGGTGAGTGCCGTGCTCCGGGCCCATCAGTGGTGCGGTCGGCTCGGCGTCCTGATGTGCGTGGTCACCCACAGCGCCCCCGCCCGTCGGCTCTTGGAGAACAACGCCGACGCCTCGGGCCCGCGGCTGGTCGTGCACGCCCGCGTCGACACCGCCATCACCACCGCGTTCACCGCGGCGGCCTAACGCCCGCCACGAATCCCCGCGGCGGGCCGGTGACGTCCGGCCACCGCCTCCCGCTACTGCTCGCCGAGCCAGAGGTCGGGGCCGAAGACCTCGTAGTGGATGGCCTGCGCGGGCACCCCGCGGCGCAGCAGGTCGCCGCGGACGGCGCGCATGAAGGGCACCGGGCCGCACAGGTAGGCCGTGAGCCCCTCGGGCAGTTCGAGGCCGGAGATGTCGGCGCGGCCGGCCGATACCTCCGGCGCCCGGTCGCCGGGCTCCTCGTACCACAGGTGGAGCCGGGCGTCGGGCAGCGCGCGTATCAGGTCGAGCTGTTCCTGCCGGTGGGCGTGCGAGACGGGGGTGCGGTCGGCGTGGACGACGGTCACCGGCCGGGTGGCGCCGGCGGCGGCCAAGTGGTGCAGCACGGCCAGCATGGGGGTGACGCCGATTCCGGCGGAGGCCAGCAGCAGCGGGCCGTCGTGCTCGGCCGGCGACAGGTCGCCGAACGGAGCCGACACGGTGAGCACGTCACCCACGCGCACGTGCGCGTGGAGCCAGGACGAGACCTCGCCGTCCGGCCGCCCGTCGCCCTGGACGCGTTTGACGGTGATGCGCCGGTCGGTCCGGCCGGGCCCGGCGGACAGGCTGTACTGGCGGATCTGCCGGGAGCCGTCGGGCAGTGAGGAGCGCACGCTGACGTACTGACCCGGGCAAAACGGCCGTGCGGGCAGGCCGTCGGCCGGCCGCAGGACGAAGGAGACCGCGTCGGGGCTCTCCTCGCGCCGCTCGACGACCTCCACGCGGCGCCAGACCTCTCCCTCGGCGACCCCTGCCTCCCGGTAGAGGCGGGCCTCGACGGCCACGAGGGCGTTGGCCATCAGCCAGTAGACCTCGTCCCAGGCGGCGGCGACCTCGGGGGTGACGGCGTCGCCGAGCACCTCCGCGATCGCGGCGAACAGATGGCGATGGACGATCTTGTACTGGTCGGAGGTGACGCCGAGCGAGGCGTGCTTGTGCGCGATCCTGGAGAGCATCACGTCCGGGCGGGCGTCGGGGTGTTCCACGAGCATGCCGGCGAACGCGGCGATGGAGCCCGCCAGGGCCCGCTGCTGCTCCCCGTTGGCCTGGTTCCCGCGGTTGAACAGGTCCCGCAGCAGCTCGGGGTGGGCGTCGAACAGCTTCCGGTAGAACAGCGTGGTGATGTCACCGATGGCCGCTCCCACCGCGGGAAGGGTGGCCCGGACCACGGGTAGGGACTGTTCGGAGAGCACGGCGGCTCCTTAATTGGTAGATGATATTCGTGTTTTCGGTCACGGCTCGGCGACTCGGATACCGACGGCTCGGCTGTCGACTGCCGGGCTGTCCGCCGCTCGACATCCGACCGCGGGCGTCCGACCGCCCGGCGGCCGGGCCGCCCGTCACCCGGGCGGACGCTCCGTCAGGCCGATCAGGACCGGGCCGGTCGGCGAGGCCACCAGGTCGGCCACGGTCAGCGGGTCGAGCGCGGTGTAGAAGGCCTCCTGCGCGTTCCGCAGCGCACCCCGCAGCCGGCACGCGCCCCGCAGCGGGCACGGCGGGTCGTCCTCGCAGGCGACCACCTCACCGTCGCCTTCGAGTTCACGAACGAGCCAGCCCACCGAGGCGTGCCGCCCCAGACCGGTCAGCGTCAGCCCACCGCCGCGGCCCCGCCGCGCCTCCACGACACCGAGGTGCCGCAGGCGGGTGATGGCCTTCGCCGCGTGCGTGTACGGCACACCGACGACCTCGGCCACCTCGCGTGTGGTCAGGGGGTCGTCACCGTCTCTCACGACCGCCAGGCGCATGACGGAACGCAGCGCCAGGTCGGTGAACTTCGTCAGCCGCACGGCCAGGACGCTATCAAATGCGCATAATGGATTCGTGTTTACTTACGGCAAAGGCTTTGTGGAGTGCGTCACCGGGCGCCGTGCGACGGACGGTGACGCCTGATGGCACCGGAAGACGGCGGTTCCCCCGCACCGGCGGCCGATCCTCCCCTCCCCCGAATCCTGTGCGACACCGCGGATCTCGTGTCCGGCGGCGGTGACGCGCCGGCCGGCGCGCTGTGGAAGCTCGCCGAACCGGGGCGGCAGCTCGACGCCAACGTCGTCCGACTCCCCCCGGCGGGACGGGTCGACACGCACACCGAACCGGACCTGGACGTCCTGCTGCTCGTCCTCCACGGCGAGGCCGCCCTCGTCCGTACCGACGGGGAGCGGCCCCTGCACGCGGGCGTCCTGACCTGGCTGCCGCACGGTTCGACCCGTGGCGTCGTCGCCGGCCCGGACGGGGTGACGTACCTGACCGTGCACCGGCGGCGGCCCGGCATGCGGATCCAGCCGCCGGACGCCGCCGACCGGCTCCGGCCCGGCGGCGCCTGACCCCGCGGTCGTACGGTCAGCCCGCCGGTGCGGGCGGCGTCAGCCGTCCGTCGTGCACCTCGGTGACGCGGTCGGCCACCGCCAGATGGGCGTGGTCGTGGGTGACCAGCACGGTGGCGGTGCCCCGCTCCCGGGTGAGGCGGGTGATCAGGCCGATGACGGCGGCGCCCCGCTCGTGGTCGAGGGCGCTGGTGGGTTCGTCGACGAGCAGCACACCGGGGTCGTTCATCAGGGCGCGGGCGATGTTGACGCGCTGGCGCTGACCGCCGGAGAGCTGGTGGGGCCGGCGGTCGGCCCGGTCCGCCATCCCGACCGCGCCGAGAAGGTCCAGCGCCCGGCCGCGGGCGGCGCGCGGGCGGCGCCCGTCGATGTGGGCCATCACCTGGAGCTGCTCGGCCGCGGTCAGCGCCGGCAGCAGGTTGGGCTGCTGGAAGACGACGCCGATCCGGTGCCGGCGCAGGCCGGCCAGGTCTCCGCGGCTCATCCCGGTGGTGTCGGCGCCGTCGACGGTGACGGTGCCGGAGTCGGGCGTGATGAGGGTGGCGGCGACGGCCAGCAGGCTGGACTTGCCCGAGCCGGAGGGGCCGATGACGGCGGTCACGGTGCCCCGCGGGACGTCCAGGGTGACGCGGTCGAGGGCGGTCAGGCGGCCGTCGCCGTCGGGGTAGGTGAGGGTGATGTCGGTCAGACGCAGGCTCATCGGGCGCTCCCCAGGGCGGTCAGCGGGTCCACGGAGGTGATACGGCGAACGGCGAGGCCGGCCCCGAGCCCGCCGAGCAGGACCATCACCGCGGCCGGGACGAGGACGGTGGCGGGAGTGAGCACGAAGGGGACGGCCGAGCCGGACACCGCGGCGCCGATCGCGGCGGCGGCCGCGGTGCCGGCGAGGGTGCCGCCGGCCAGCAGGACGACGGCCTGGCCGAGCGCGTCGCGCAGCAGTGCGGCGGTGGTGGCGCCCAGGGCCTTCAGTACGGCGATGTCGCCGCTGCGCTGGATCGTCCACACGGTGAAGAAGGCGCCGACGACCAGGGCGGAGATGGCGAACAGGAAGCCGCGCATCAGTTGCAGCGAGCCGTTCTCGGAGGTGTAGGAGCCGATCGCGGAGAGCGACTCCTGCTTCGTCACGGTCTCGGTGCCCGCCGCCCGGTCCGTAGCCGGGATGTCGGCGCCGGATCCGGTGTCCAGCGCGATCACCGTCGCGGCGGGCCGGTCGGCGCCCGCGGTGGGCGGGGCGACGGCCTGCCAGGTGCGCAGGCTGGTCCACACCACGGGGGTGTGGCTGAAGGAGACGTCACGATCGGTGGCGGCGACGGTCAGCCGCCGGCCGGCGAGGGCGACGGTGTCCCCCTCACGGACGCCGAGTTCCCCGGCCGCGGCGGGCGGCACCAGGACCGTGCGGTCGTCGAGGCGGTCCCCGCCGGGTGCCAGGTCCGAGCCGGGCTCCACGCCGAAGACGGACACACCGGTGCTCCGGCCGTCCGCGGTCGCGCGGGTGGTGGTGATGCCGAGCGGCTCGGCGCCTCGGACGCCGGGCGCCTTGGCCCACTGGCGCCACTGGTCCTCGGTGACGGTGGAGTCCGCGTACGACAGGTCCTGACCGCCGCTCGGCGCGGCGAAGGCGATCCGGTCGGCGCGCAGGGACGTGACGGCGGAGACGTTCTCCCGGGCGAGGCCGGCGGTCAGCCCGGACAGCAGCCCGACCAGCAGGGTGATCAGTACGACGACGGTTGCCATCAGGGCGAACCGCCCCTTGGCGAACGTCAGGTCTCTCAAGGCGACAAACACGTCTTCGCCCGGCCTTTCGACAACGGTTGGGAGGAGAACTTCGCCGACGGATGTCGGCGAGGTGTCCACCGTCGCCGCTCCAGTCCCTCGCGGGCATCGCTCCTGGGCGGGGACTTCGCGGGCCGAAGGGTGCGGCCCGACTTGCAACTTTCGGCAGATGCCCGGCCCCGGCACGGTCCGTAGGCTGGGACGATCGTGAACGCACTGACTCCCATCACCCGGGCCCTGGCCCGGAGCCTGCACCTGCTCGTGGCCGGCCTGCTCGTCCTGGCGGCGGTGCGGGCGGTGGCGGGCGACCGACCGCACGCGCCGGCCGTGGTGGCCGCGGCCGCGGTGGTGGGCGCGGTGTACGCCGTGGGTCCCGCGCTCCCCGCCGTCCGCGCCTCCCGCCGGGCCGCCGCGCTGTGGCTGGGCGCGGTCGGTGCGGTGTGGCTCGTACTGCTGGCCCTGTCGGCCGAGGGTGTGTGGCTGGCGTTCCCGCTGTACTTCGTCCAGCTCCATCTGCTGTCCCGCCGGGCCGGACTGACCGCGGTGGTCGCCACGGCGGTCGCGGCGATCGCCGCGTTCTCCGCCCACCAGGGCGTTTTCACGGCGGCGACCGCCATCGGGCCGGCGCTCGGGCCGCCGTCGCCGTGGCGGTGGTGTGGGGCTACCAGGCGCTCTACCGCGAGAGCGAACAGCGGCGCCGGCTCATCGAGGAGCTCACCGTCACCCGTGCCGACCTGGCCGACGTCCAGCGGGCCGCGGGGGTGCTGGAGGAGCGCCAGCGCCTCGCCCGGGAGATCCACGACACGCTCGCCCAGGGTCTGTCCAGCATCCAGTTGCTGCTGCGTGCCGCCGAGCGGGCCCTGCCCGACCGGCCGGGGCCCGCGACCACCTACGTCGGGCAGGCCCGGCAGGCCGCGCTGGACAACCTCGCCGAGGCCCGTCGGTTCGTCTCCGCGCTCTCGCCACCGGCCCTGGACGACACGACCCTCGCCGACGCGCTGGACAGGCTCTGTGCCACCACCGGCGACCGGCACCGACTCGACGTCCGGTTCCGCGTCGCCGGCCGGACCCGCCCGCTGTCCACCGCACAGGAGGTCGCCCTGCTGCGCGTCGCCCAGTCCGCGCTGGCCAACACCGTCGGACACGCCCACGCCACGAGCGCCGAGGTGACCCTGGCCTACCTCGACGACGCCGTCACCCTCGGTGTCACGGACGACGGGGCGGGTTTCGATCCCGGCTCCGTTCCCGCCCCCGGGCCGGAGGGCGGTGGCTTCGGACTGGCCGCCATGCGGGCCCGTACGCACGCCCTGGGCGGCACGCTCACCGTCGAGTCCGCCCCCGGACGCGGTACCGCGCTGGTCGCTCGGCTCCCACTCGCCCCCGCTCCCCCGTGCGCGCCCCCGCGCGACACCGACGATCGCGACGCCCAGCCGTGACCGGGGCCGCCCCGGCGCCGATCCGTCTGCTGCTCGCCGACGACCACCCCGTCGTCCGTGCGGGACTGCGCGCGGTGCTGGAGACCGAGGAGGGCATCACGGTGGCCGCCGAGGCCGCGACCGCCGAGGAGGCCGTCGAGCGGGCCGGGCGGGGCGACATCGACGTCGTCCTGATGGACCTGCAGTTCGGCAGGGGCATGAACGGCGCGGAGGCCACGGCCGCTATCACCGCACGGCCGGGGGCGCCGCGCGTACTGATCGTCACGACCTACGACACCGACGCCGACACGCTGCCCGCCATCGAGGCCGGTGCCACCGGTTACCTCCTCAAGGACGCGCCGCCCGAGGACCTCGCCGCCGCGGTGCGCACCGCGGCGGCCGGCCGGACCGCGCTCGCGCCCACGGTCGCGGACCGGCTGATGACCCGCCTGCGTGAGCCGCGCACCTCGCTGACCCGGCGCGAGACCGAGGTCCTCGCCCTGGTCGCCGAGGGCCTGTCCAACCAGCACATCGCCGAACGGCTGCACCTGACCGAGGGCACGGTCAAGTCCCACCTGGCCCGCGTCTACACCAAGCTGGGCGTGGACTCCCGCACCGCCGCGGTCGCCACCGCCGCCGCCCTCGGTCTCATCCGGCGCTGAGGTGTGCGCGGCGGCGTGGGTGAGGGCACCGGTGAGGCCGCCACCGGTGCCCTCACCGGCGGACCGGGCTTTCGGACGGAGCGCGGGGCAGGACGCGGTACGTTTCCGATCCCCCTGTTGTGTCCGATCACTCCCGGGGCACCCGTGCGGCGAGCGAGGAGGAATCGGCATGGAGGACTGGCGTGGGTTCGCACAGCAGATGGCGTCGCTGGCACGCGATCTGCTGGCCCAGGAATCGGTGAACGACACGCTCGAGCGGATCACCGGTTCGGCCAAGGAACTGGTCGAGGGCTGCGACGCCGCCGGCATCCTCATCCTGCGCGGCGAACGGGTGACGTCCCTGGCCCCCACCGACCAGGTGGTCGTCGACAGCGACGCGTTGCAGGGACGCGTCGGGGAAGGGCCTTGTTTCGACGCCGCTCGCACCTCCGAGGGGCAGCGGCAGTTCCGGATCGCCGACTTCACGGACGAGGCACGGCGCTGGCCGAGGTACGTGCCCGAGGCACGCAAGCTGGGCCTGGGCAGCATGATGGGCTTCCTGCTGTTCACCGAGGAAGAGGACCTCGGGGCGCTGAACCTCTACTCGTACCGGCCCGGCGCGTTCAGGGAGGCCGACGAGACGGCCGGCTGGCTGCTGGCCTCCCACGCCGCGGTCGCCTTCTCCAGTGCCCGTACGCACGCCCAGTTGCAGGAGGCCATCGGCACCCGGCACACCATCGGCGAGGCCATGGGCATCCTCATGGGCAGCCACCGGCTCACCGAGGACCAGGCCTTCGCGACGCTGCGCCGGTACTCGCAGGACCACAACGTCAAACTGCGCGACCTCGCCCGCCGGGTCTGCGAGCAGGGTGGTCTGCCGTGAGCGCCGCGGGCGCAGCCCCGTCCGGAATTCGACCGAGCGGCTGGCGTACAGTTCCGCGTCGGCGGGCACATGTCAGCGATGACCTTGGCTGACTTCCTCTTCACCGTGCTCGGGGCGGGTGCGCTCGCGGCCGCCGTCCTCCCCCGGCTGGTGGCCGGACGGCCACTGTCCATGCCCCTGGTCTTCCTGGCCTGCGGTGCCGTGCTGCAACTGCTGCCCACGCCGCTTCCGGAGATCGACCTGGTGCGCGACCGGGTGTGGGTGGAGCATCTCACCGAGATCTGCGTCATCGTCTCCCTGATGGGTGCCGGGCTCGCGTTGAACCGTCCCCTCGGGCTGCGCCGCTGGCGTGCTCCGTGGCGCCTGATCGGCATCACCATGCCGCTGACCATCGCGGCGACGGGGCTCCTCACCTGGTGGCTGCTGGACTGGCCGCCGGCCGCCGCGCTGCTGCTCGCGGCCGTGCTCGCGCCCACCGATCCGGTGCTCGCCTCCGAGGTGCGGGTGGGCGCGCCCACCGACTCCGAGCACGACGAGGACGAGGTGCGCTTCGCGCTCACCAGCGAGGCCGGCCTCAACGACGGCCTCGCCTTCCCCGTCGTCATGGCGGCGATCGCGCTGACCGCGGCGGCGGGCACGGGCCTGTCCGGCGGGTGGGTCGGGCACTGGCTGCTGGTCGACGTGCTGTACAGGTGCGGGATCGGCGTACTGGCCGGCCTGGCCGTCGGCAAGCTGCTCGGCTGGCTCTTCTTCCGCGCCGGCCGGGCGTCGGTGCGCCTGTCCGAGCACCGGGAGGGCTTCGTCGCCCTGGGCGCCACGTTCCTCTCCTACGGCATCACCGAACTCGCGCACGGCTACGGCTTCCTGGCTGTCTTCGTCACCGCCTGCCGCATCCGCGCCGCCGAACGCGACCACGGCTACCACACCGTGCTCCACGACTTCGTCGAGCAGGTCGAACGGCTGCTGACCGCCGGGCTCCTGTTTCTACTGGGCGTCTGTGTCGCGCAGGGTGCCCTGGCCGACCTGACCTGGCAGGGCGCGGCCGTCGGTCTGCTCCTGCTGCTCGTCGCCCGGCCGCTGGCCGGCTGGGTCGCGCAGTTCGGCACGGCCGCCGGCCGCCGGGAGCGTCTGGTGACCGCCTTCTTCGGCATCCGCGGCATCGGCTCGCTGTTCTACCTCGCCCACGCGCTCGGCTCGGAGGGATTCCACGTCCCGGCCGGGGAACTGTGGGCCGTGGTGGCCTTCACCGTCCTCGGCTCGGTCGTGCTGCACGGGGTGACGGCCTCACCCGTGATCTCCCACCTCGACCGACTGCGGCTGCTCCAGGCCCACCGCCGTCGGCGGACCGGGAGCACTCCCAATGAGGACGATGTGGCCAACGAGCGCCTGTGACGCCCTGCCGGGCGGGGTTCAGGGGCAGCGCACTGTTCCTGAACGAGCAGTGACGGAACGACCGAGGCCCCCGCGGCCGTCGTGACCCGCGCGTACGCACCGACGGCTCCGGGCTCACCGGCGTCGACAACGCGCACTTCTCCTTCGGCCACGGCGAGCACCGCTGCCCCTTCCCCGCGCAGGAGGTCGCCGAGGTCATCGCGCGCACGGGCGTCGAGGCCGTCGTCGACCGGCTGCCGGACATCGACCCGGCCGTGCCCGCCGGGTCCCCCACCCGTCGCCCCTCGCCCTGGCTGCGAGGGCTGACCGAGTTGCCCGTGCGGGTCACCCCGACCACGGGACCACGACGATCCCCTCACCCGCGGGGCGTTTGCTCCCCGCCCTGCGGGTAACTCCGGCATTCCGGACACCGATCCCCGGGAGTCGCCATGTGGAAGCGCAAGGGCAGGAAGGACCGCCGGACCGCGAAGCCGGTCCCCATGGAACTGTGCGACCTGTGCGACCTGTGCGCCAGGGTCTTCCCCGAGGACGAGGCCGTGAGCGGTTACGTGCCGGACTCCTCCGCGGCCCACACCACCAACGAGTGGTTCGACGGGCTGCGGCTCATCACCGCGTGCTGCGACGACCACTTCGACGTGATCAAGGACGGTTACGCGCACCGGCCGTTCGTGGACGAGGAGCTGTGGGCGGCGAAACTCACCCGCGCCCTGACCACGGGCCCGCCGGCGCTCTCCATGGACCAGCTCGGCTGCCGGACCGGCCTCCAGGAGCCGCAGATACGCGCCGCCATCGCCTGGCACAACGAGCGCATGCGCGAGCAGCAGCGCATGGACCCCTGAGCCCCTCGCGGGCGGACCCCGTGAGCCCGTCGCGGGCCCGTTTCCCGGTCGTGGTCAGGCCGGGCGGGTGCCGTACACGCGGTACGGCTCCGCGTCGGCCCACCTGACGTCCAGGCCGAGTCCCGGCCGGCCGGTGTCGGGGCGCAGGGCTCCGTCGTCGGGCGACAGGGTGCCGTCGAACAGCAGCCGTTCGACGCGCACGTGGTCGTGGAAGTACTCCAGGTGGCGCAGCCGGCGCACGGCGCAGAAGGCGTGGGCGGACACCGCTGGGGCGCAGTGCGCCGACAGGTCCAGGTGCCGGACGCCGGACAGACCGGCGACCTCCAGCACGCCGGTGATGCCGCCGCACCGGGTGACGTCGGCCTGCAGGCAGTCCACGGCCGGTCCGTCGACGAGGTTGGCGAAGTCCTGGGCGGTGAAGGCGTACTCCCCCGCCGCGATCTCCAGTCGGGCCGGTCCCCGATCGCGCAGCATGCGCAGTCCCTCCAGGTCCGCGGAGCTCACGGGCTCCTCGAACCAGCGCACGTCCCACTCGTCGTGGAACCTGTGCGCCCAGTACAGGGCCTCCTTGCGGCCCAGCGCCCCGTTGGCGTCGGTGAACAGCTCCACCCCGTCGCCGACGGCCCGGCGTACGGCGGTCAGGCGCCGCGCGTCGGCGTCCGGATCCCGCGAGGTCTTCAGTTTCACGCGCGGGACGCCCTGCTCGACCCATCCGGTGAGCTGCCCGGTGAGGCGGTCCAGGGAGTAGTTGGTGAAGCCGCCGCTGCCGTAGACCGGCACCCGGTCGTGGTGGGCCGGCAGGAGGTGGACCAGGGGAAGGCCGAGCAGTCTCGCCTTGAGGTCCCACAGCGCCACGTCGACGGCGGACAGGGCCATCGCCCCGGCGCCGGGGCGGCCGGCATTGCGCATCCGCGCCCCCATCCGCTCCCACCGCGACGGCGGCGAGGAGACCGGCCCGCCCTCGATCACGGGCGCCAGCACGGAGTGCGCGAAGGACGCCACGGACACGTCGCCGTAGGTGTAGCCGAGGCCGGTTTCGCCGCCGGCGTGCACCCGCACCAGGACCACGGTCGTGGAGTCCCACTCCAGGGTGCCGTCCTGTTCCCGGCCGCCCGGGCCGTCGGTGGGGACCTCGAAGGCGTGGACGTCGACCGCGTCGACCGTGCACTCGTCCAGCGCCCTCGCGTCGGATCCGGCTGCCGGCGTCATCGTGTACTCCCTCGGCTCGTCCGGCGAGCGGTCAGTGCGCGCCGTCCTCCAGCATGATCACGGTCTTGATGTCGTCGGCGCTCCGCTCGAACGCCCGTGTCGCGTCTTCCAGCGGCACGCGGCGGGTGAGGAGCCGGTGCAGCCAGTCCCGGTCGGCCCTGGCCAGGGCGTCGGCGGCCTGCCGGAAGTGTCGGAGGTTGGCGTTGACGGAGCCCACCACGACGTCGTTCTCCAGCACGATGTCGCGGTTCACCGTGCCCGCGTCGACGGTCAGGCTCCGCCCGGCGGGCGAGACGCCGGTCAGGCAGACGATGCCGTACGCCGCCGTCCCGCGCATCGCGTCGAACACCAGCCGGCCGGCCCCGGTGGCCTCGACCACCACGTCCGGGCGTACGGCGGCGAACACGTCGTCGGCCGTGCCGCTGTGGTAGGTGGCTCCGAGGGCGCGTACGAGGTCCGGCTTGGGCCCGTCCGTGACCCGGTCCAGGACGTGGACGTCGAGGCCGCGCTGCCGGCCGAGCAGCGCGGCGAGGAGACCGATGGGGCCGGCCCCGGTCACCAGTACGCGGCGGGGCTCGAACCAGGCTCTGGCCCCCACCCTCTCGATCTGTTCCCAGGCCTTGGCCACCACGCTGGCCGGTTCCATGAGCACACCCGCGAGGCCCAGCCCCGCGTCGACGCGCACGGCGTAGTCGGTCTCGAGGCACCAGAGCTCGGCGCCGTACCCGTCGAGTTCCTTGATGCCGCGTTCGCGGTAGCGGCCGTTGCGGCACATGTCGAACTCGCCGTGCGCGCAGGCACCGCAGGGCTCCGGGTCGGGGCGCCGCACCACACCGGCCACCAGGTCGCCGACGGAGAATCCGCTGCCGGGCGGCGCCTCGGCGACGCGCCCGAGGGACTCGTGGCCGAGGATCAGCCGGGCGTGGCCCGGCGGGGCCTGGCCGTACGCGCCGGAGGCGATCTCCCGGTCGGTGCCGCAGACCCCCAGGGCCACTCCGCGGACCAGGAGCTCACCGGTGGCCGGTTTCGGCTCCCCGGCCTCCTCCACCCCGAGCGAGCCGTCCCGGCCGGGGTGGACGGTCAGTGCGCGCATGATGCTCATCCTCTCGGCTCGCCTTCCCGGAGCCGGTTCCCCGCATCCTCCGGGCCATGCGAACGCCGTCCGGGGCAGGCCGGCGTCCGGGTGGCGGGCGTCCGGGTGGCGGGCGTCCGGGTGGGGCGGGCGTTCGAGTGGCGGGCGTTCGCGTGGCAGGCGTCCGGGTGGCGCCACGTTTGTCCGGTCCGCCCACGGGTCACTCAGTTCCGCATCCGCGAGCCATCGAGGGGACCGCCCGAGGAGCATCCCGTGAACCGCTTCCGGCAGCCGTTCCACCGTGTGTGGGACCGGCTGGCCGCGTCCGCCCTCGTGCGGCGCGGCCGGGACCTGGAGCTGATGCACCGGGCCATGGGGTTCGCCACGCTCGCCCTGGTCACGCTGGCGCCGCTGCTGATCGTGGTGGCCGCCTTCGACCCCCTGGGGCGCGGCGGGTTCGCCTCCTGGCTGGCCGACGGCATGGGGCTGTCCGGCCGGTCCGCCCGCGTGCTGACCGACATCATCAGTCCGCCGCCCAAGATCGTCGGCACCACGAGCGTGTGGGGCGGTATCGCGCTCGCCGTGTTCGGCGTGTCCTTCGCGGCGAGCGTGCAGAACGGCTACGAACGCATCTGGGAACTGCCCTCCGGACCGTGGCACCGCGTGTGGCGCCAGATGACCTGGGTGCTCATGCTGACCGCCTACCTCTACCAGGAGGTGCAGACGCGGACCGCACTGCACGGATCGGTGCGGATCGTGCTGTCCACGGCCACGGGGATGCTGTTCTTCTGGTGGGGGCAGCACTTCCTGCTGGGCAGCCAGGTCCGCTGGCGTGACCTGCTGCCGGGGGCGATCGCGACGATGGTGGGCCTGATCGGCCTGCGCGGCTTCTCGTACCTCGTGTTCACGCCGCTCATCCTCGACAACGCGATCAGTTACGGCACGGTCGGCATCGTGCTGGTGGTGGAGTCCTGGCTGATCGGGGTCGGGTTCGTCGTCTTCGGCGGCGCGATGGTCGGCCACTGGTTCTGCGAGCACCACTGGTGGACACGCAACATCGACCGCGAGTGACCCGCTTCGCCGCCGTCGGCCGTCGTCCCCCTCCCCCACCACCTCCCCTTTCAGGAAGGCGGACAACCCATGACAGGCCCGCTCACCAGCACCACGGACCGGCGCCGTGCCCGCAGTACCCGCCGTGCCCGCGGTACCCGCCCGGTCCGCGGTACCGGTGTGTCCGCGCTCGCCGTGGCGGGCGCGCTGCTCGCCACGGGGGCCGCGTGCGAGGGCCCGCCGCCCTCGCCCCACCCGGAGGTACTGCCGCAGGTCGAGGCGCCCTACGAGCGGGCCGTCCGCATGGCGCTGGACGAGGTCCCCGGCAGCCGCCTGGTCTCGGTGACGCTGCGCCGGGTGTCCGACCCGCGGCCCGTCTGGTACACCCGGGTCGCCGCCCGGGACGGGACCCTGCACGCGGTCCGTGTCGAGGCCGTGCACGGGCGGCTCCTGGGCACCGCCGTACCGGACGGGCAGTCGGCCGCGGACAAGGAGCGGGTCGCCACCCTGGTCGCCTCGGCGAAGGTGCTGCCCGAGGCGGCGGTCGAGCAGGTGAAGGGCCCGGAGTTCGGCAAGGTGAGCGGCATCCGGCTGGAGTGGGACCGGCGGCACGAGGCCGTGTGGCGGGTGGAGGTCACCACCGTGCGGCGGGACGACACGCAGACGTACCTGGTCGACGCCGTGACGAAGGACGTGCTCGACCGACGGACGGGATCACCGGCCTGAACTTCTGGAGACCCCGGTGGCCCAGGCGCCCGGGAGGACCGGGGAGACCCGGGCGGCCCAAGCGCCCCGGGAGGACCGGGGAGACCCGGGCGCCCCGGGACGACCCGCGGAACCTGAGGGCGGACGGAGTCGGCCGACGGGAGGACGCCACGGGCAGACGGAGGGCCGTCGAGCGGAGGGACAGACGGACGCGGCGGGCCGGAAGGGGACGGGCCGCGGACGGGCGGGGATACAGGCGGCCTACGCCCACGGCCCCCGCACGGCGTGCGCGGCCCGTCGCAACGACGCCTCCGTCCCGCCGGCCCGCAAGCGTCGGCGCATGCCGTCGGCCAGTGCCACGGCGGCCGTTGCGGTCACGGCGGCGGCCATCGCGAGCGGCCGGCGATTACGGGAGAGCCAGAACTGGAGGCTGCGCGGGTGGGCCTCGTCGTCGAAGATCCCGTGCGCTCCGTAGTCGGCCGGTGCGGTGTCGTCCGGCGGCTTCCAGAGGTTGACCGGGCGGGACGGGTCGACGGGCTGGTCGGTCTGCTGCCCGTCGTAGCCGGTCCGGGCCAGGTAGCGGTCGAGCAGTCCCGGGGCGAGCTTCTGGCCGAGCAGGGTGGCGACGGTGGAGCCGCCGACCCAGTACTCCCGCCGCTCGGGGTGGTCGGCGGCGTACAGGACCGCCTCGGCGGCGACCTCGGGCTGGTACACGGGAGCCACCGGGCGCGGGTGCCTGGGCAGCCGGGTGAGGACCCAGTCGAACTGGGGTGTGTTGAGGCCGGGCATCTGGACCATGGTCACCCGCACCCCGCTGCGGTCGTGCAGCAGCTCGCAGCGCAGGGACTCGGTGAAGCCCTGGATCGCGTGCTTGGCCCCGCAGTACACGGCCTGGAGCGGGACACTGCGCTGGGCCAGGGCCGACCCGACCTGGACGATGGTGCCGCGATCGCGCGGCGTCATGTGCCGCAGGGCGGCCTGGGTGCCGTGGACGAATCCGAAGTAGGTCACCTCGGTGGCGCGTTTCAGCTCCTCCGGACTGACCTCCGGCACGGGCGCGAAGACGGTCGTGAACGCCGCGTTCACCCAGATGTCGATCGGGCCGAGTTCCTCCTCGATCCGGGCGGCCGCCGCGTCCACGGCCGCCGCGTCGGAGACGTCCACCACCAGGGGCAGCGCGCGTCCGCCGCCCTCCCGGACCTCCGCCGCCGCCCGCTCCAGGGCGTGCTCGCCGCGCGCGAGCAGGGCCACGGAGCTCCCGCGGGCGCCGAAGGCCCGGGCGGTGGCCCGGCCGACGCCGCCGGTCGCCCCGGTGACGACCACGACTTCGCTGCCGTCCGCCCGGCGGTGCCGTCCGGCTCGCCGGGCCCGCCGTCCGCCGCTCACTTCTTCCCCCGGCCGGGGAGGTGCTCGGCGTACTCGGTGAGCTTCTGGCGTACGCCCTTGGTGGCGATGCCGGTGGCTTCCGGGTCGTGCAGCGCGGCCTTGACGGCCTTCTTGCCCTGCTCCTTCATGATGTGCGGCGGGATCGGCGCGATCTCCGCGTCCACCTTGAACTCCAGGACCACCGGCCGGTCGGCGGCGAGTGCCTCGTCCCAGGCCGAACCGACCTTCTTGGGGTCGGCGCAGACGATGCCCTTGAGGCCGAGGAGTTCGGCGTAGGCGGCGTAGGGGACGTCGGGGATGTCCTGCGAACCGGGGTACTTGGGATCGCCGGCCATGGCGCGCTGCTCCCAGGTGACCTGGTTGAGGTCCTGGTTGTTGAACACGCAGAAGATGAGCGGGGCCGTACCGGTCAGGCGGTCCAGATACCGCTTGACGGTGATCATCTCGTTCATGCCGTTCATCTGGAACGCGCCGTCACCGATGAAGGCGATCACCGGCCGGTCGGGATACGCGAACCGGGCCGCGATGGCGTACGGCGTGCCCGGGCCCATCGTCGCCAGCGTGCCGGACAGCGAGGCCCGCATGCCCTCGCGCAGCTTGAGGTGCCGGGCCCACCAGTTGGTGCCCGAGCCGGAGTCCGCCGTGAGGATGGCGCCGTCGGGCAGGCGCGGCGACAGTTCGGCGGCCACGGCCTGGGGGTTGATCGTCTTGCCGAAGTGCTCGCCCGCCCAGCGGTCGCACAGGTCGTGCCACTCCCGGACGTCCTTCTCGATCTTCTCCCGCCAGCCGCGGTCCTTCTTGCGCTGGAGCATCGGGATCAGGGCGCGCAGGGTCTCCCTGGAGTCGCCGACGAGATGCGCGTCCATGGGGTAGCGGATGCCGATCATGCGGCCGTCGATGTCGATCTCGACGCCCCGGGCCTGCCCCTCCTCGGGCAGCCACTCCGAGTACGGGAAGCTGCTGCCGACCATCAGCAGGGTGTCGCAGCCCTGGATCATCTTGTCGCTGGCCTTGCTGCCCAGCAGGCCGATGGGCCCGGTGACGTACGGCAGGTCGTCGGGCAGGACCTCGCGGCCGAGCAGCGCCTTGGCGACACCGGCGCCGAGCAGTTCGGCCACCTCCATCACCTCGGCCTCCGCCTTCGCGGCGCCCTGGCCGACCAGCATGGCGACCTTGTCGCCCGCGTTGAGGACGTCGGCGGCCTTGCGCAGCTCGTCGAGGTCGGGCAGGACCCGGGGCCGGCTCCAGCCCACGCTGGAGAAGACGGAGCCGTGCTCCCTGGGCGGGGAGGGCTGGGCCTCCTCCTCCTGCACGTCGTTGGGGATGATGATCGTGGCGACGCCCCGGGTGGTCAGCGCGGTCTTGAAGGCCCGGTCGATCACGTGCCGGGCCTGGCCCGGGTGCACGACCATCTGGCAGTAGTCGGACACGTCCGCGAAGAGCTGGTCGAGGGCGATCTCCTGCTGGTAGTGGGTACCGAGCGACAGCCGCTTCTGCTGGCCCACCACCGCCACCACGGGCTGGTGGTCGAGCTTGGCGTCGTAGAGGCCGTTGAGCAGGTGCACGGCGCCCGGACCCGAGGTGGCGATGCAGCAGCCCACCTCACCGGTGAACTTCGCGTGCGCGCAGGCCATGAAGGCGGCCATCTCCTCGTGCCGCGCCTGGATGAACTCCGGGTCGCCGTCGGCCCGGTCGAAGGCGCCGAGCAAGCCGTTGATGCCGTCACCCGGATAGCCGTACACACGCTGGACGCCCCACTCGGACAGACGCTGGAGCACATAGTCGGCGACTTGGTTCATGGAGTTCTCCCGGGCGGGTGGGGGGACGACGGTCGGCTTGTGGAGTTGCCTTCCCCGGCAGCCCGTAAACCGGGCGGTACTCACCCGTTCGGCCAGGAACCGGCCGACCCTTGCATAGGGCAAAGGAAGAAGGGCACCCGTTCGACGTCCGCAGGCGCGGGCTCCAGCCGGTCCGCGGGCGCGGACTCCGGGAGCGCACGGACTCCCGCGCGCCGCACACCATGGACCGGAAAGTGGACGCGCATGTCTGTCACCAGCACTTCCCCCGCGCCGCAGTTTTCCGCCGGGGCGGCGCGGGAGCCGGCCGGGGCGGGAGGCCGGACGCCCGAGGAGGAACTCGTGCACCGGATGGCCGCCTGTCCCGCGGGTGCCGACCGGGAGGCCCTGCGGGAGGCGGCCATCACGGCGTACCTGCCGGTCGCCCGGCGGATCGCCCGGCGCTACGGCTCCCCCGACCGGAGCCGTGAGGACCTCCAGCAGGTGGCCTGCCTCGGGCTCGTCAAGGCGGTGGACCGCTACGACCCCGGGCTGGGACACGCCTTTCTCTCCTATGCCGTGCCCACCATCGACGGCGAGCTGAAGCGGTATCTGCGGGACTTCAGTTGGCAGGTCCATGTGCCGCGGCGGCTGCAGGACAAGCACCGCCTGGTGCGGCTCGCGCAGGAGGAGCTGAACAGGTCCGGGCACACCGACGGCGGGACCGTCCGGGACATCCAGCGGCTCACCGGCATCGACGAACAGGACGTGCGTCTCGCCCTGCGGGCGGACCAGGCACGCAACCCCCTGTCCGTGGACGAGCAGCGCGGCACCGGGAAGGGCTTCACCCTCGCGGAGACCGTCGGCGGGGACGACCCGAGACTCGAACTGGTCACCGACCTGGTGGCGCTCAAAACCCTCGTCGCGGAACTGCCGGCCCGGGAGCGCGCCATCCTGAAGCTGTACTTCGTCGACTCCCTGACCCAGCGGCAGGTGGCGGACATCGTCGGCATCTCTCAGATGCACGTCTCCCGCCTGCTGGACCGGTCACGCGCCTTTCTGCGGCGCGGGCTCCTCGGGGGCTGACGGCCGCCGGCCGCGGAACCGAGGGCACGCGGCACGCGGCAGAAGGCGTGCGGCACGCGACAGAAGAAGGCACGCGACACGCTGCGGCCCCTGAAAGCCACCCCCACGGAAGCGGAACCCGGCGGCCGGTCCTTGGGCCGGTAGCCGTCATACGGCCGGAGTCTCCGCGGACCCGCTGCCCGCAGCCCCCAGCCGCCGCCCCATCACGGCGTCATCGCACTGCGACGGCGCACGGCGCCGCTCCGGCCCCTCGCCTCCCGGCCGCCGCCGGAGCCCGGCCCGGCCCGCCCCACGGACACGCGCCCCTACGTCGGCGGCGCCGCCGTGCTCGCCCGGGTCACCAGCCGGGTCGGCACGAGCGTCGTGCCCCGCTCCGGGCCGTCCTGGCGCATCTTGCGCAGCACGGCCTCGACACACAGCCGGCCCACCTCGGCGAAGTCCTGGTGGACGGTGGTCAGCGGCGGCAGGAAGGAGCCGGCCTCGGCGATGTCGTCGAACCCGATGACGCTGACGTCCTCGGGCACCCGCCGCCCGCGTTCGTGCAGGGCGCGCATCAGACCGAGGGCCATCTGGTCGTTGGCCGCGAAGACGGCCGTGCACTCCTGGCGGGCGGCGAGTTCCAGGCCGGCCCGGTAACCGGACTCCGCCGACCAGTCGCCCCGGGTCAGGGGCGGCGGGGTACGGCCGGCCTCGGCGAGCGTGTACCGCCAGGCGTCGGCTCGCCGCTGGGCGGCGAAGGAGCCCTCGGGGCCGCCCAGGTGCCACACCGTGTCGTGCCCGAGGTCCAGCAGATGGCGCACCGCGGTGCGGCTGCCGCCGGCCTGGTCGGTGTCGACGACCGTGTAGTGGTCGCCTGCGTCGGAGTCGACCACCACGACCTGCACGTGGGGCGGCAGTTTGAGGGTCGCCGCGTCCAGGAGGTGGACCTCCATGATGACGATCACCGCGTCGACGGCGAGCTCCTCCAGCCGCGAGAACGCGCCTCGCACCTCGTCCTGGGTGGGGACGGCGACCGGCAGCAGCGTCACCGCGTACCCCTCGCTCGCCGCCGAGGTGGCGATGGCCTCCAGCGTGCGCACGTTGCCCGTGGTGGCCAGCGAGAAGGTGATGACGCCGATGGTGCGGAACTCACCGCGCTTGAGCGCCCGGGCCGCGCTGTTGGGCCGGTAACCCAGCTCCTTCATGGCCGCCAGCACCTGCCGCCGGGTCTCCTCGGTCACTCCGGCGTAGCCGTTGGAGACGCGGGAGACGGTCTGCGAGGAGACCCCCGCGAGCCGGGCCACGTCCGCCATGGACGCCGTCGGCACCCGGCCGCCGCGGCGGCGCCGTGGACCCGCGTCCCGCGCGTCCACGGCTTCCTCAGCGGTGTCCACTGCCGTTCGCCACCTCTCCGCGACTGTCCGAGTCCGGCTCCCGAAGGACCCTTGACCATCGTCCTCGGGGCAGTGTAGACATGCCGCCATTAAATGTTTACGTAAACATAACAGCTCATCGATCAACAGAATCGCACTTCCGCGGCTGCTTGATGTTTACGCAAACATGCTGCTCCAGGACGTGGACGACGAGGAACGACATGACGACACTGCAACCGCCGGCCGCCGCCGAACCGCGGCCCGCCCCGCCCCCGGCGAGGCGGGAGGGCCGCTCCTGGACGGGGTGGGGGTTCCTCGGCCCCTTCGTGGCCGTGTTCGCCCTGGTGTTCCTCGCACCGATCGCGTACTCCGTCTACCTCAGCCTCTTCCGCGACCAGCTCATCGGCGGCACCACCTTCGTCGGCCTGGACAACTACGGTGAGGCGCTCAAGGACGACCGGTTCTGGGCCTCGCTCGGCCGGGTCTCGCTCTTCCTCGCCGTACAGGTGCCGATCATGCTCGGCATCGCCCTGCTGGTGGCCCTGGCACTGGACAGCGGACGCCTCTACGGCCGGGACTTCTTCCGCATCTCGATCTTCCTGCCGTACGCCGTGCCCGCCGTGGTGGCCACCCTGATGTGGGG